>NZ_CP195134.1:0-214520 GCF_051615025.1 Caballeronia sp. DA-9
TTCCGGAATGTCGAACAGCACCGCGAGCGTTCTCACCGCACGGCGGTTCGCCGCTTCCCTGTTTCTTGCCAATAAAAAGACCACGCACTCATCGCTGCTCTTCGGTTTTCCGAAAATGACTCGGTAGAGAGATGTCCTGCATCGATCGCTTAATTGCGTGCTCATGAGAACTCCACGGACTTGACTTGTCCCTCTTGCCGATATTCTAACCACTGACATGCTTGATCAAAACAAAACGGGGAGCAAATGCCCAAACCCACGAAGGCACAGCTGGCACTCATGCAGCAGCTCGACGCCGGCCACAACATCGACGTAATCGCTTCGAACCTTGGCAAAAGCGTATTGGCTGTTCGGCAGCAGATTGCGCGGTTGCGAAAACGAATTGAAGCTGGCCACATCCGCCCGGCACCGCTTCCTATCGAAAAGGCAGCGGGCGCCCTGCGCGTGTATCTCGCTGGTTTCGACGTATTTCGGATCGATGCAGTCGACCACGGCGCTTATCTAAAAGATCTGAGTCGAAAAGCAGGGTATGTCGGCATGTATCCGTTTGACAACGAAGCACCGTCAAACTTAGGCCCTGCTGATAAAGCGGCATGGATCTGTCGCGCGAACATCGAGGCCATCCGATCGGCAGACAAGGTCATGGCGAACCTGAACGATTTTCGGAAACGAGTCGAGCCAGACAGCGGCACGGCGTTTGAAGTTGGTTTTGCGGCCGCGCTGGGAAAGCCTATACGGGCGTATCGATCCGACGCTCGATCGCTTGTCAAGCAGATCGCTGAAACGTCCGATGCGCTCTCCTCTCTCCCCATGTGCGCGCTTGGCTACGTGGTTGAAGATTTTGGCCTAAGCGTCAATCTGATGTTGGCCAATTCGGCTCGCTTGGTAGTAGGTGGCCCGGCCGATTGTCTGCGCGAGATGAAGAAGTTCAACAACGGCGGACGCCCTTGTTTTGATGACGGGGTTGGCGAAGCGTAGCTTCGTATATATTTGGAAAAGCGCAATTCCAGTATATCTATTTTATGAACAACTTCGATTGGCTAAACGACCCCCAAGCCGCGTACGATGAATGGCAGCGAAACGACGCTGTTGGCGCGGACCGG
Organism: Caballeronia sp. DA-9; assembly: GCF_051615025.1. NCBI lineage: Bacteria > Pseudomonadati > Pseudomonadota > Betaproteobacteria > Burkholderiales > Burkholderiaceae > Caballeronia > Caballeronia sp. DA-9. The sequence continues at coordinate 1,104 of NZ_CP195134.1, forward strand.
CGACCATTTGCTGAACAGTCAATTACTCAACATCGATCCATGTTCGCGCGATTCCACCGACACCTTGCGACCCACGGCAAGACGGTGGCCACCTTCGGCTCGGCGGAGATCGACGCCTTCTTCAATGCGCTTGCCCGCGACGCGCGCCCAGATACGACGACGCAACTCCGTTACCTCAAGCTCATTGATCGCGTCTCGCGTTACCTCATAGCAATGGAGGTGCGCAAAGACAACCCTGCTTCGTTGATGCTCGTTGGCCAGGCGTGGCCGGAAGACGAGCCGACTCCGGTCTTCCTGTCCGACACCGATGACAAGCGCCTACAAGATGTGTGCGTGGCGCCGGCGAATGCTCCGTTCAAAATGCTTCGAAGCGTGGCGGTCGTCGCCCTATTTTTAGGTACCGGTATTACCTCGGCCGAATGCCGACAACTTAACCTCGATGACCTGGACGTTGACGGTCTTCGACCTGATGTGTACATCGAGAAACGTGGACCCCGCATTGCTCGGCGTGTGCCACTCGAGCCGTTCTGCGTCGATGTTCTTCGCGAGTACGTTTCAGCGCGGCGGTTGCTTGCATGCTCGACTCGCTATCTGTTCGTGGCAACCGCAATGGGCAAACCAATAAAAGACGACACGTTGGGAAAGTGCGTTAGGAGCGCGCTAGGAGAGATCAACGTAACAGCGGCCGACATGAGTCCCCGCCTCCTTCGGAACACGTATGGGCGCCGGCATATAGCTGCGGGCCGCACCAATGAGCAAATAAGCAATTTGCTTGGGCTGTCGAGCCACCGGACTGCCGCAAGGTTGCGCCAGACGCTTGACCTTCCCTACTAGAGAAGCGACTTGATGGTATGCGTCCATCACCTCCTCGAATCAAACACCGGATGTGCGAGTGCCGTTGCACTATTTAAAGAACAGGCTGTTGCAGTTCACTAATTCTGCTAGCTGTGTTCACAGTGTTTGCTAGCGCAAGAAGTGCTACAGCCCACGCCACATAAGGCTGAAGCAGCGATTTATGAGTTTTGCGACCTGTTGCGTTTCGGCAACAGGTGAGCGACATGATGTCCGTTAATTTTGCTAGCGCGTTCGCCGTGTCCTTTAATTCTGCTAATGCCTTTGGACGAAGGTCGACAAGGAGCGGCGGTGACGGACGCGAACGAGAGAAGCAGCCGCGTTGAGAAGGTCGCATCGGTGCTTCGACCATTGGGTCGGGGACCGCTATCCCGAGAACAGGCAGTTCTCGCTGCGCATTTCCTCGGCGTGCATTGGACGACCGTGTATCGGTTGCGCCGGAGATTCTTGGCAGACCCTGTTGCAAGCTCCGTTGCTCCGTATCCTAGAGGCCCGTCGCCGGGCGGCGGTCGTTTGGGGGACGACGTCGATAAAGTGATCGACGAAGTAGTGCATGTTTGGCTTCCGAAGCAACGACAACTGGCACACCCTGCAACGGATCTTGTGCTGGAGGTCCGACGCAGATGCTCGCTCGCTGGACTCCAACTGCCGAGTCGCACGACGATCGGCCGGCGATGGGCGAGGCATCGTGAGTTTGACGCTTTAAAGCGCGCAGCGCTGCCCGACGCCCTAAAAGCGCCAGGGTCGCTAGTCGCAAAATATCCCTTGGAGATCGTCCAGATCGATCACACACAAGCGGATGTGCTCTTGGTGAGCGAGTACGACCGACGGATCATCGGCCGTCCGTGGCTGACCATTGCTCTGGACGTTGCGACTAGGTGTGTGTTGAGTTTCTACGTAAGCATGGACCGTCCGGGGGCAGCAACGGTGGGTTTGCTCCTGACACGGGCTGCACTACGCAAGGAGCCATGGCTCGAGAAGATTGAAGTGGATGCGGAATGGCCGATGCGCGGAATTCCGAAAGTCCTGCATCTCGACAATGCCGCTGAGTTCAAAAGCAAGGCCCTTCGCAGTGGCTGCCGGGAATACGATATCGACCTAATGTATCGTCCAGTAGGACGCCCCCATTTCGGTGGCCATATCGAGCGCCTGAATCGAACTCTAATGGAAAGGGTGCGGGGTCTACCAGGGGCGACCGGGTCATCTCCGAAAGGACGTAAGGCACGGCAGGCGGAAAAGACGGCTTCTTTGACCCTGCGTGAGTTTGAGCAGTGGCTTGCAATCGAGGTCGCCAGACGATACCACCATGCCGCACATCGCGGGTTGCTTGGGGCGACACCAGCCGACCTATGGAAAATGCAGGTGCGTAGTGCGGATTCGCGACAATTGCCGGCAACTGGGGGCGCTGAGCTCCGGTTCCTGATTCGCTTCTTGCCAGCTGCGCCAAGGACAATACAGGCGTATGGATTGACGCTCTTCCATATTCGTTACTGGCATCCGATATTTGCTTCATGGCGCGAGACCCGGCGCAATGTCACTGTTCGGTACCACCCGGAGGATCTCTCGCGCGTCTTCGTGACCGCAGGAACCCGCGATTACCTCGAAGTCCGATACGCAGATATGCGGCGCCCGGCAATTTCTCTGTTCGAACAGCGAACCGCCCTAAAAGCAATTCGGTCGGAAGGACAGCACACAGTCTCAGAGGCGCTGATTTTCCGAACCATAGAAGAGCAGCGAAGCGTAATCGCTAACGCAAGGCGTATCACCGCTCGTGCACGCAGGCGGTCACGGAAAAAGTATGTGCCGTTGGAGGAAGTTCTCGAAAGGGTCGTGTACTCGAGGAGTGAGACGTCGGAGCACGAGGTTGAGACGGTCAATTACGATGCACCCGTTCAGCCGTTCGATGTCGAGCAGTGGTGAGGTGGAATATGAAAGATGGCACGCTCACACATTTACTGCCGGCCGCCAGAAAGCAGGCCGAGTTGGGGAACGACGAACGTATTTCGGGGCTTCTCCGCGACCGCTGGATCGACTACCCGCGCGCTACGGAAGCCTTGCAACAACTTGAGCGTCTATACGAGACGCCGCGCCGCGATCGAATGCCATGCCTGCTCTTGCATGGCGATTCAAATATCGGCAAGACTAAGATCACCGCGAAATTTCGGCGTGCGCATCCCAACGAATTTGACGAACGGAGCGGGGTAGAGCGTTGTTCCGTCGTTTCCATGCAGATGCCACCGACTCCAGACCAGCATCGATTTTATTCGGGCCTTCTTTTCGAGCTAGGCGCTCCGCACAATGCTGCGGCTGGTCTGGCTTCTTTGGAGCGATTGGCTCGTGACATTCTTAGACGCGTTTCCCCACGGATGTTAGTTGTCGACGAAGTCCATCATCTGCTGGCAGGCAGCTATCGCGAGCAGCGCGCGGCCCTGAATCTTCTTAAGTTCCTTGCCAACGACCTGCAGATCAGCATGGTTCTGGTCGGAACCCGCGATGCTGTATTGGCGCTTCAAACCGATACTCAGATGATGAGCCGTTATAAGCCATTTGAGATCCCGCGCTGGCGCGAAAGCGACGGTCTACGACGGCTGCTCGCCGCGTTTGAACGGGTGCTTCCGCTGCGCAAACCGTCGGACCTCGCTCGACGCGAGATTGTTCAGTTCGTCTTGAGCGCGACTGGAGGATTAACGGGTGAAATATCTTCGCTGCTGAACAACGCCGCGGAGCTGGCGATTCGCAACGGCGACGAATTGATCAATATGACGCACCTTGAGCATGCCTGCCGAATCACGCAGTAACTCGGGTCTCTGGCCGGTCGCTCCAAGGCCCTTCTATGAAGAGGCTTTCGGGAGCTGGCTTGGCAGGGTGGCGGCACGCTATCAGATCAGCGTTGGGGCGCTTTGGGAAATCAGCGTTTCGGAAGAGATGCCTGTGCTGGGAAGCGCTGGATGGATACTCTTCCCGACAATATCGCCTTTTACACTGCAGCAATTCGCTACGCTCGCGCGACTTGATGCTTCCAGGTTAAGCCATATACAGACGCCGCCAGAATGGCTTGCCGACCGTCGCTGCATGCCTTACTGCTTTAGATGCTTCGTGCTAAATGATGCGGATGTGTCGGCTCCCCGTTGGAAACGCGAGTGGCTTGATCCGACGGCTGAATTCTGCAGCGTACACCACAAGCTCTTGGAAACAGTTCCGGCTTCCGTGTTCAGGGTATCAAAGCACTTCGATGCTGCGCATCGGGCGATCAGCCGTTACCGGGAGAGACGCTTGTTTGCGGTCACCGGTCGGCGGTGCTAGCAGAATTAATGGACACCATTAGCGCTCCAGTGGACACCGCTAGCAAAATTAACGATCTCCAACATCAGCACGCACGGCCTGTGCGCCAGTGGTGCGAGGAGACAAAGCCGAATGCGGAACTTGGCATTGACGTCGGTTATGTCTGTCGCGCACGTTGCGACTACAAGGGTTCGGGCAAGTACAATCGCGCAGAAGCCGGAAACCAGTCATCGTCGATTGCCGTCGTCGTTGCTGCTTTAGGCCAAGCGGGTGAGCAACCGCGAGTGTGGGCTTCCGCCATGCCGCGCACCAAGCGGCTGAATCAAGAAATGACGCGATTCCTAGAGGTCAGCGGATACGGGGACCCTAGTGAAGTCGTCGTCCTGACCGATGGCGCGCGGGACTTGGCCGGCGTCGCGCGCAACCTTACCTACGATAGTGAATGGATTCTCGACTGGGAGCATATCGGGCGGATGTTGCGACGCGTCGATGAAGCTATCGCGCCTCTGGCATATGGGCGACTCACGGACAGTGGATCAGCGTTCGAGCTGTGGGATCTGTTCGTGCGCTTCCGCCATAACGTCTGGACCGGAGACTCAGTGGCTTGGCAGCAGTTCGCAGCTAAGCTCGCTCACTTCCTTGACCTGCGTGAGAAGCGAGATCCGGCAGCGAGCAGCCAGATCAAGAAAGCAAGTTACAGCCTCTCCAATGTGGTCACGTATCTTGAGAGCAACCTTGAGTCGCTGATCGACTATCGCATGTGGCAGCGTGTAGGATGGCGAATCTCTACCGGCTTCGTCGAGTCGTCGATCAACCGAATAATTGGCCGTCGAATCTGCAAGAGCTAGCATATGCGCTGGAGTCGCGTGGGAGCACACAGTGTCGTACAGCTGCGCGTCGCGCTGTTGAACCAAGAATTCCACGAAATTGCACGGCGACAGTTTCCGTGGATTGGACAGCGACGCGTTACGTGGCCCTGGCAGAAAACATCCCAGGGTTTTTATTGGCTTCATCAACGATCTCCAACAGCTGCTTCCACAGCACGGCTGGATTGGGGAAATTTCACATGATTTATCAATCGTCCTTCGAGGTAGCAAGTGGGTAAAACTCTTTGAGCGCCTGGTTGAAGGTCGCTTTCGAAAACGGACCCAGATGGGCGGCTAACAAGCGGCCTTTACTGTCGTAGAACAGCGTGGTCGGAAAGCCCACCGCCCCTACCGCTTTCGCCACGGCATGGGCGGGGTCAAGCAGTGAATTACGAATGTGAAGGTTGTGTGAGACCAGATAGTCATCGACGTGATCAGCCGTTTCGCCCTGATTGACGAACACCACATGCACGTGTGGATGATCGAGCTGAGCTCGTGCGAGTACCGGCATTTCCGCCTGGCACGGGCCGCACCACGACGCCCATAGGTTGACGACAGTCGGGCGCCCATCCCCTTTCGTGAGAGGCTGCGAGTCGCCCTCGTGATTCATCAACGCGATCGCAGGAAGGAATTCAGGCATCTTCGAAAATTCGGCAGCGGCGTTGGCCGCGCTCCAAACGAGTACGCCTGACGACAGGGCAACCACAAGAGGCTTGCGGATGGCAGGGGATCGGTAGAAGAAGCGGGCTGCCACGCAAAGTCCGGCGACAGCGCCGGAGATAAGATCGAATCCCAGGTCGCGAAAATCGAACATCTTCAGGAAATCGTCCTGGAAGTCGGGAAAGAAGCGGATCACGAAGGACAAACGAGCGATGAGCAACCCAACCCAAACGCTTGTGAAGATCGCTTTTTGAAGACTCGCTTCACCGCGACCTATGAATTGCGCGACACTTAACGCTACCGCGACACTGAATATAAATATCAGCGGATGTAGGGGTAATGCGATGGGCCCGACGTTCATGACAACCCCATGCTTCTTGCCATCTACAGCGGCATCAAGCTATATCCATCATGTTGCAAAACGGTAATGGTCGTGAGCGCAGAGAGCGATCGCGTGACACCGGGCAGAAGTGCGTCAATTGTGAAGCCGTTTGCGATCAATGCCTGCGCACATACGGACACTTCAACCCCTGCGCGCTGGATTGCGGCGATCAGATTCGCATTAGGGTTCGGCGTTCCGTCGTACGCCTGATGGTGCGTATCCTGGAGGATGCTTGCTGTGGCCTCGCCGTGAATAATAGCCACGCAGGTCAGCTGACTTAAGCTAACGCCCGACATACTGTAAAGATTTACGGCACGCGCCACGCGCTCAAGACCCGCATTCGTTGCGTCGCGGCTCTTGCTTGGGCCGCTTACGGAAAAGACGATTTTGTAGGACGCATTCACATCCGGCAAATGGGCCGCGCCCTCAATCCAGTGTGACTTGCCGTACTCCAAGATAGGGCCGGTCGAGGGCATGGTGGGTGTGTTTGTCATAATTTCCCCGCGTCGAGCCCGCTATTGAGTTGGTCGAGCGAAAGCGCACCGACGCGGCGCTGCCCATTAGCGAACACGATAGTCGGCGTACCTTCGATCCCCATGCCATGCGCGAGGGCCAGATTGCTGGTTATGGCGGATTCCTTGCATCTACTAGCAGAAGCAGGTTTGATCCCGCTGATCATCCAGGCATTCCACGCGGCAGATGCATCCTTTGAGCACCAGATCGCCTCCGACATCGGCTTCGAATCAGGCCTGAGAATGGGGAACAGAAAGGTATAAATCGTCACATCGTCGAGCTTTTGCATTGTCTGCTCGAGTTTCTTGCAGTAGGGGCAGTAGGGGTCCGCAAACACCGCCACCTTACGGGTGCCATTGCCCTTTACCGTCTTGATAGCGTTGCTAAGCGGCAAGCTCGCGAAGTCAATCTTCTCGTCCTGCTGAAGCTTTGCTTCGGTCAGGTTTTCGCGCGTGCGACTCTCGATGAGTTGGCCAACCAGAAGGTATTTCGCACTCGCGTCTTTATAAATGATCTGTTTGCCAACATTGACCTCATACAAGCCATCAAGCGGCGTCGCTGCGACTGACGTGACATCCACATCGGGGCCCAGGTTTTGGCGCAACGCAGCCTGCATTTGCGAGGCATTGGGCGCGTCCGCAGCAAAGCTTGAGGATGCGCCGATCATGGTCGCAACGGTGATCGCAACACCGCGCTGTAAAGTCATCGTCAATCCGGAAAGTAAAATTTTCATCGTGCCTGCCAAGCGTGGTACAGCATGTACGCTGCAACTGAAATGATCATTGCGGAAAAGACAAGGTTCAAGGCCCCGCGCTTGCGCGCGAGGTGGCTTGCCGCTCGTGTGCCAAGCAGCCCGCCGACAACGCCACCCCCTACGAATTCAGTGGCTACCAGCCAGTCCACTTGACCCGAAATCGAATAATTGACCGCGGTCGTAAGGCCAAATGATCCAACGGCGAAGAGCGAAGTACCGATTGCGTCGACGATCTGCATGCGACCGGCGAACATCAAGCCCGGTACCACTAGAAATCCCCCGCCAATGCCAAAGAACCCCGACAGGCTCCCTGCACCCAGACCCGTTCCACACAAGCGAGGATAAGGTGTCGGATAAACAGTAGAGGCTGCTGCCGTCGCTGGTCGGGGGCGGAGCATTAAGAACGCGACAAAGCACATCAGGAACGCGAAGTAGGTCAACAATTTCTGCCCATCGACGAGCTTGCCAATTGTCGACCCCAACGTGGCACCAAGTACGCCGCTCGCAGCGAACGCAAAGGCCGGGCCCCAGCGTACGTGTCCGGCACGCGCGTGAGGGATCATGTTGATGTAGGCGCTTGCTGCCACGGCGAGGGCCGCGGTACCGATCGCGACGTGCGGGTTATGGACCCCAACGACATACAGGATGAGGGGCACGGCGAGGATTGAACCGCCTCCCCCCACAAGTCCCAGTGAAAAACTGACGAACCCGCCGCATAGCGCCGCAGCAATACCCTGAGTCAAAGCAGTCGAGGCGTACATGTCGATTAGCCTTGACGCTTGGCAAGTGTCGGTGGCTGACCGCACGCGAGATTCGCCGGGATCGCAACGTCCATCATCGTCGGATTAGGAAGATGCAAGCTGTTCATGATGTCGACGTATTCGCTTTCAGTCTTGCCGGCAAGCCGCGGATTAAAGTGCTTCTCCTCGCCGATACTGGATGCCGTCCAGCCCTTGTAGTCGTGGGCCGGATAGAGCGTTGTCGTATCAGGTAGCTTGAAGAGCTTATTGACAATCGAGTCCCACGAGCGATGTGCGTCACCGCCCTGAAAGTCTGTACGTCCGCTTCCGCGAATAAGCAGCACGTCGCCTGTGAAGACTGCTTGCGGAGCACTCGGGTTCAAGACAAAACTGAATGATTCGTCTGTGTGCCCTGGCGTGTATATGGCTCTGAGCTCGATGCCGTCAACGCACACGAGCTCGTCTTCGCGCACGTGCTGAGAGACGCAGTGGGCCTGTGACAATTCGCCCATGATGGTTGTGCAATGCGTGATGTCGCGCAGGTCCCCCAGCGCGGTAATGTGATCCGCGTGAGTGTGAGTGTCGATGGCATGCACCAGCTTCAGATCCCGCTCTTCGATCACCTTCAAATACTGCTCGAGTTGGTCCTTGACTGGATCGATGATGATGGCTTCTCCCCCGGCTCGAGAGGCAAGTACGTAGGTGTACGTACAGGAAGTGCTGTCGAAAAGTTGTCGGAAAAGCATCGCCTTATAACCTCATAAAAACCGATATATTACTTTTGTGTATAAGCATATATCTGTTTAGAATATAGTATTGATAGCACGCGAAGTCAACTGGAGGAAGCGTCGTGGCTTCAAATACGAACGTCTCCACGACCTGTAGCGTTGTGATTGTTGGAAGAGGTGCGGGAGGAGTAAGTGTTGCCGCGCGCCCATAAACGCGTGAGTAATATTCTCGATATTGCTGTGTGAAACGTCTGACTTCATTTCAAAGCGACACTTCGTGACACCCACTTCGCGACCATCTTTGGCATCGGCGATAAGTAATCAAATGCCAGCGGTCGCGACGAATTTGATCGCAGCACTTACCGGGCATGGTGAGACGATGAGCTACGATGGTTACGCGTCCTGCCCGCTGACCATTTCTGCCGGCAAGGTCATGCTGGCCGAGTTTTGCTATGACGGCGTGGTCACGCCAAGTTTCCCGATGGATCCGCGCTCGCCAAGAAAGATGTACTGGTGGCTTAAACAATCGTTCCTTCCTTATTTGTATTGGAATATCGTGATCAAAGGCAAACGGTGGCCGCTCACGCATAAGCGAAGAGATTTTCCCGAGGCCCTACCGACAATCAACCCGTAAGTCGACGGTGCTGGAGTGAAATATGGCTGGGGCAGGAGAACAAGGTGTTGCCGCTGTCTGGATGCTCAAACGCAATTGCGCGATCACGCCGAAGCAGTTTGGCGTGTTCTATTGCTCGCTCGCGACCGTCTCGCTATCGATCGCCGCCTTCTGGACAGCCTTGGGCGCATGGACAGTGCTTCCATTCGCCGGCATTGATCTGATCGCAGTGGGTAGCGCATTTTTGATTTATGCACGACACGCGACAGATTACGAGCGCATCATCATATCTCCTGGGCATTTGATCATTGAAACTGCCCAGGCTTCACACATTTCAGTGATCGAGCTAAATCCCCGATGGATTCGAATTGGTCTGGAGGACAAGCCTCGTCCGAAGATTGAAATTCGTAGCGCCGGACAGGTCGTTCTCGTGGGTACACATGTGCCCGTGCATCAACGCGCAGTCATTGCAGGCGAAATGCGGCGGTGCGTCGCGCGGCTTGCCTAAATTAATTTGAACACCCGACATTGATAAGCCGTACGGTTAACTGGAGCTGCTATGAGTACCACCACGCACGATCATGTAGTTGGCCACGACGCAGGCCACGCCATCCCAACCGGATGGCGGCGCTGGGTCTTTGCGACGAACCACAAAGACATCGGGACGATGTATCTGCTGTTCTCGTTCGTGATGTTTTTATCGGGTGGCGTGATGGCGTTGGCAATTCGCGCCGAGCTTTTTGAACCGGGCATGCAACTGATGCGCCCGGAATTCTTCAATCAGCTCACGACCATGCATGGGCTCGAGATGATTTTCGGCGCGATCATGCCGGCATTCGTTGGATTTGCAAACTGGATGGTGCCGCTTGAGATCGGCGCATCCGACATGGCGTTCGCACGAATGAACAACTTCAGTTTTTGGTTGCTGCCTGTTGCAGCCATCATGCTGACAGCCACGTTTTTTATGCCCGGTGGCGCACCCGCAGGCGGGTGGACAATGTATGCACCGTTGTCTACGCAGATGGGCCCGGGCATGGATATGACAATCTTTGCCATCCACCTGATGGGAGCATCATCCATCATGGGCGGAATCAACATTGTCGTCACCATCCTGAACATGCGGGCGCCAGGCATGACGATGATGAAGATGCCCATGTTTTGCTGGACCTGGTTGGTCACCGCTTTCTTGTTGATCGCGGTCATGCCGGTCCTGGCTGGCGCAGTCACCATGCTCCTGTTCGACCGGCATTTCGGCACATCATTTTTTAACGCCGCTGGCGGCGGAGACCCGGTGCTTTACCAGCACGTCTTTTGGTTCTTCGGCCATCCCGAGGTGTACATCATGATTTTGCCGGGGTTTGGCGTGGTGTCGCAGGTCATTCCGGCATTCGCTCGCAAACCTCTTTTCGGCTACGCATCGATGGTCTATGCGACCGCGTCAATTGCGATTCTGTCGTTCATGGTCTGGGCGCACCACATGTTTGCGACTGGTATGCCGGTTACCGGGCAGCTGTTCTTCATGTACTCAACCATGCTCATCGCGATCCCGACCGGCGTGAAAGTGTTCAACTGGGTTGCCACCATGTGGCGGGGAGCGCTGTCCTTTGAAACCCCGATGCTGTTCGCCATCGGCTTTATCTTCGTGTTCACCGTCGGCGGCTTTACGGGACTGATTCTTTCCCTCGCACCGCTGGACATCCAGATGCATGGGACCTACTACGTCGTGGCGCACTTTCATTACGTGCTGGTCGCGGGGTCACTTTTCTCGCTATTCGCCGGATGGTATTTCTGGGCGCCCAAGTGGACGGGCAAGATGTATAACGAGACGCGAGGAAAGATTCACTTCTGGGTGTCGATGGTCGCCTTCAATGTCACGTTCTTTCCGATGCATTTTTTGGGCCTTGCCGGCATGCCGCGCCGTTATGCCGACTACCCGGCTCAGTTCACGGGCTTTAATCAGGTCGCAACGATCGGGGCATTTTTCTTTGGACTGGCGCAGGTCTATTTTCTCTTTGCGGTGGCGCTGCCCTGCTATGCCCGCTCGAAAGAGTTGTTAGACGCCCCGGACAAACCGTGGGACGGCGCTGAGGGACTTGAATGGACGGTGCCGAGCCCAGCGCCATTCCACACCTTTGAGAATCCGCCCGAAGTTGTTTGATGGCAATAAACACAGATCCTTAACTACTGCGTATTAGACAATGAGCGAACTCATACCAAATTTCAAACAACCAACGGTTGACGTTGCTACCGGTGGACAACCGTCCCTCGATCAGCTGGCCCGAGTGAGCGACTATGGTTTTCGGTCCATTTTAAACCTCAGACCGGTCACCGAAAATTCGGGATTCGACGAACACGTCGAGGTTGCAAGGCTAGGGATGAGATATCACCATCTTCCTGTCGCGACGGCGGACGATCTTACGCAAAGCGCGGCAGCGGAATTGGGTCAAATACTCAGCGATAAGTCTAATCTGCCAATCTTGGTCCATTGCGGTTCGGGAAATCGGGTGGGGGCCTTGTTTGCACTTCGTGCTGCATGGATCCACGGTGCGTCCACGGACGATGCGATTAAACTGGGCCAGCAGTACGGGCTGACGAAAATGGAAGAAGACGTACGTCAGATCCTTGCAAGATAACATGCGCATGTTGACATGCATCAGATATAGGATTGCCAAAGATGGTGATTAACTGGATCAACTTCACGCCAGTGCGATCGCTGGCCGGGGGCGCATTGATCGGGTTGTCTGCAGCACTTTTTATGCTGCTAAACGGACGGATCGCGGGCATCAGTGGTCTACTCGGTGGCCTTCTTACTGCTGACGGATGGCGCGAAGGATGGCGAGTTTGCTTCGTTGCAGGGTTGCTTGTTGCTGCGACGCTTTACGTGCTGGTAGCTCCGTTGCCGCCTATCGTCGTAAGGTCCAGCACGTCGACCCTGATCATCGGCGGCCTGTTAGTCGGATTTGGTACGAGGGCGGCGAGCGGATGTACGAGTGGTCACGGCGTGTGCGGGCTTTCACGAGGGTCAATCCGCTCGTTCGTCGCAACGTCGACCTTTATGCTCGCGGGCTTTGCAACGGTATGGATGGTCCGGCACGGTTGAGGCGCATAGCATGCGAAAGGCAAGTTCGTTTTTACTCGGGGTTCTGTTTGGACTAGGGTTGATTATTTCAGGCATGGCCAATCCTGAAAAAGTGCTTGGTTTTCTCGATATATCTGGTCTGTGGGATCCGTCACTCGCGTTTGTAATGATCGGTGCAATCATCATTGCTTCCATCGGGTTTTATGCAAGTCGGCGCATTGATAGACCGCTCCTTGCAGGGTGGAAGCACTTTCCCACCAAACAACGGATTGACGGACAACTGCTCATTGGAAGCGCAATATTTGGCCTTGGATGGGGCGTGGCTGGATTTTGCCCGGGACCTGCAGTTGTTGCCGTTGGCGCCGCCAAGAGCGGGGCCATCATCTTTTTTGTCGCTATGCTTGTCGGCATGTTAATTTTTAAAATCGTAAATGCATGGCGAGAGCAAGCAAGCAAATCGAGAAGAGCGGTAAGCTGACGCACCCTGAAAACGTTGAATTCAAAAAAAGGCCCGGCTAGTGGCCGGGCCAAAGAGAGTGATCGGAAGCGAGCGCTATGGTACGTACGTCACCCGTACCAGCTGCGTAGCGCTGCCACCGATCGCTCGCGTGGTCGGTACAGGTTATTTGTCGACTGCAAACCCTCCTGCCATGGTAGATGCTACGACGCAGGATGACATGACTTTACTTAAGTCATCGTTGCAAGCGCCTCGGTTGATTGCTTGGAGCTCAGGAACGGCAATGGTCGGCGATCATGCTGATAGGTAAGTCCTTGCCATCTGCGCGAAGAACAGTCTCATCTCCGGTAATCAGCGCTGCAGTCCATGTGCCGTTATCGTGTTGTTCCCATTTGCCACAATCGTCGCCATCGATTTCGATCGACCCACGCATCCGCAAGGACGAGTCCGACGGATCGATGACTTCGGGATCGTTATGCAACAGGTTGATCTTCTTCATGGGTAAGCTCCGTTGATTCAAGATCGTATTTTCACTTGAGAAGCTTCGGCGATAACTAAGCGACGCAAAACCGACATTAATCGAGTCCCAAGCCGTGGTCGTCGATTACTTCGCATGGGAGCAGAAGCACGCGCGCCAATGCCAGTTGGTGCCGATGCGTCTTGCAGAATGCGCGCAGCGTAGCTTCCGTGTCGATAAGTTCAAAGCATTGCGGCAGATTGCGGTGCGAGTGCTCCACATGTCGGTGACGAATTCGCGTATCTCCGTGCAGATAGCCTGCATCGACGTGGTGCACCAGGGCCTGGTCGATGCCGTCTTTCTTTGCAAGATGGAGCAGGTGGTCCGCCAGTGACGGCCGGCTCAGGTGGTGCCACAACCGGCTATGAGCGACGCGCGCCGCGTGCGGAAAATAAAGACGGAGCACCATCACGTTTCTCTTGGCTGTCTGAGCGGTCGATGTCATTTGTTGTTCGTGTCGGCGGTTGATTTTTGTCGCCGAATCGCGGCGAGTTCGGATAGTCGGATACCGTGTGGCAGATCGGCATGTTTGCTGTGCTCGACGCGTTGGGCCCGGTAAATCCCCGTGTGTCCGGAGAACAAGTAGGCCACCACGCATGCAAGCCCTGCATACACGCCAATATCGACCCCGAATAGTTCGATGGCCATGACCGTGGAGGCGATAGGCGTGTTCGCGGCGCCGGCAAATACGGCGACGAAACCGAGCCCGGCGAGGACCGGAAAGGGCAGGGCCAGAACGTGAGAGAGCGCGTTGCCGAGCGTCGCGCCGATGTAAAAGAGTGGCGTAACCTCGCCCCCCTTGAAGCCCGACGCCAACGTGATCACGGTAAAGCCAAATTTTCCGACTGACGTGTAAAGGGGAAGCTGCCGGTAAAAAGCTTCCACGATTGTCGGTATGCCGAGCCCAAGAAACGGCGATGTTCCTGGTACCAACGAAGCAAGCGCGACGGCGATGCCACCCACGAACGGACGGGCCGGCGCGTACTTGACGATTCGCTTGATCAACCCCGACAGACGATGCGTTGCGTCGGCGAACAGCATCCCTGTGATCCCGAAAATCATCCCCGCCACGATCACGTATCCCAATCCGCTCAGGCTGACCGGTGGAATAAACGGGATCACATAAACCGTGTGATGAATTCCCCAGGCGCGTGTAACCAGATCGGCGGAAATTGACGCAATAAAGCAGCTGAGCAAGGCGTCGTATCGCAAACGTCCAATCGCCAGGACCTCGAGGCCGAACAGCGCGCCTGCGAGCGGGGTGCCGAACACTGACGAGAATCCTGCTGCGATGCCGCCCATCAGCAGTATCCGGCGGTCCTCGCGGCTAAGGCCGAAGCGATGTGTCACCTGATCGGCGAGTGCGCCGCCCATCTGCACAGCCGTGCCTTCGCGCCCCGCTGAGCCACCAAACAAATGAGTGATCACCGTTGCGATCAACACCAGCGGCGCCATGCGCTTTGGAACGATTTTCTTCGGATCGTGGATTTCGTCGATCAGCAGATTATTTCCGCCTTCGACACTGGTCCCGATCCGCAAATAAACCCAGCCGACACAAAAGCCGGCAACGGGCAGCAGCCCGATGAGCCAGGGGTTCGCCACACGAGTGTTTGTGGCGATATCGAGCGCCCAGAGAAAAAAGGCTGAGGCGCTTCCCGCCAAGGCACCGACGAGACCCGACAGCAAAAGCCAGCGCGCCACATACGGCAGCATTAGGAGCTGCTCGGGAAAGACGAAACGTTTCATGAATTTCCAAGCTTGAAGAACTCAAACCTGGGCGGCGAAAGCCGCGAGGGAAGTGCGCCGAACGCGCATGCCTACGGATTCCTGACCCAGGAACGCGTAGGCATCATTAGCTGCCTTAATTAGGCGACTCAACCATGTAAGTCAGCTACGTAACTAATCCAGCGGTTTGCGATGAGCTGCAGGAGGAATGCCATCTCCGTGAGCGCAATTGTAAAAGAATTCGGAGTGGGCTGTCGAGCGGGAATTCCGCACCGGGCGCGCTTCCTGCACTGCGGAGAGGGCCGTATACGCAGATTCAACGCCGGAGATACGAATGATACCAGCTGCGCTCGACAAGCGAATCCATTCCACATCGCCGCTCAACGCAGAGCCGGCACTCAAGCGCTTGATCGCCGGCATGCATACGACTCAAGACGACTTCTACGTTCGCAACCACGGCAATGTGCCGGTGATTGACGAGACGCTCCACCGGATTTCGGTCTCAGGCCGAGTAAGCCGTCCGATCAGCCTCTCACTGAACGATCTCAAAAGCCGCTTTGAGCGCGTTTCCGTCAGTGCGGTGATGCAATGCGCTGGAAACCGGCGTGCTGACCTGCTGTCGGTGAAACCCGTCTCGGGTGACCCATGGGCACCGGGGGCGATTGGCAATGCGGTTTGGACCGGCGTGAGGCTCAAGGACGTGCTTGAATCGGCCGGCATCATGTCCGGTGGAGAAATGCACGTGGTATTTGCAGCGTGCGACGACTGCGAAGCAGAAGGCAAACGCTTCCGCTATGGTGTGTCAATTCCGGCGAGCAAAGCGCTATCCGGCGATGTGCTGCTTGCCTACGAAATGAACGGCGAAGTGTTGAGCCCGGAGCATGGGTATCCATTGCGTGTGGTCGTTCCGGGTTACGCGGGCGTGCGCAGTCCGAAGTGGCTGGCATCGATCGAGGTGCGCGACAAACCCTCGGACAATCACATGCAGCAACGCGAGTACAAATTGTTCCCAGCTTCTGTCGCTGAAACCAGCGCGGACTGGGAGAATGGGACGACGATCAACGATATGCCGCTGAACTCGGCCATTTGCGAACCGAACGAAGGAGCGACATTGTGCGCAGGTCCTGTCCGGGTCGCCGGATACGCCGTGGCGACGGGCACATCGGTAGCGCGAGTAGAAGTGTCGTCAGATGACGGGATGACGTGGACGCAAGCCGCACTCAACGTCGAGCCTGGCACCCCGTGGAGCTGGACGCTCTGGACCGTCGAACTGACGCTGCCGAAGGGCACGCATGAACTCTCAGTGCGCGCATGGGACTCGGCCGGGCAAACTCAGGTATCGCAGGTAGCCGATGTATGGAATTTCAAAGGCTATCTAAGTACAGCGTGGCATCGGATTACCGTCACCGCACAATAACGGAGCTGAAGCGGGAGGGAAATGGTTCATCGAGTAGTTTGACGAAAGCCTCCGTGCGGGGCGCAAACAATCTGCCTATCGCCTAGACGTGCAGCGAATACTGGCCGGAAGAAACGCTCATTCGCGCTTTCAATGCTCGAAAGGTGGCTGGGTCCTCTTGCGATTCTATGCATGCCTCATGCGCTGTCCTCCCGTCGTCTGCTGGTTCCCAAATGCAGCGGTGGACGCAGTTGGAACGCTGACCGGGCAGCGTTAGGGCCGTGTCCCATTGCAACGATGCAAGCGGTAGTGGCCAAGACGTTTAACTTCGCGTCAAGTGGTAAACCCTTTGTTTGAAAATATCCTGGAATAAACGGCGCCCACCCGGCGTTCGCCCGTTGTTACTCACCCAAAGAGGATCACTCACGATGGCTTCGAGCTCCCTGCGTTGGCTAGGCACTGCAGTGCCGTTCGCCAGCGCCCTTGTTTTTCTTCCCGCGAGCAGTGACGCTCTTGCAGGCTCAGTTCGGAATAGTGAAACGTCTGCGGAGTCTTCGTTCCTATCAGAAAACGATAAGGCGATGTCGACCATGATGACCAACATGGTGGTCAAGCCAAGTGGGGACATCGACAATGATTTTGTGGCGATGATGGTGCCGCACCACCAGGGCGCTATCGATATGGCGCGCGCCGAACTGCAATACGGAAAGAACGAGCAGTTGCGCCGCATCGCGCAAGAGATCGTGGTTGAGCAGCAGCAAGAGATCGTTGCGATGCATCTGGCGATCGGTTCGAGCGTATCGACTTCAGCGCCCGGCACAGCCGATGGCCGAAACCAAGCGTCCGATCCGGCACATGAAAAAAACCAGCATCCGACCCATAACAGCATGTCCATGAAGATGAATCAGGAGCCACAATGAACCGCATCCCCGCACTCTCGACTATCTCAGCCCTGATTGCGCTCGTCTTTGCGCAAGCTGTTCTCGCAGGGCAAGCGCCCGGACGGGCTTCTGCCGCCGACATACCCATCAGCCATCAGGATCGCGTCTACGCGGCCGAGCAGTTTTCTAATACCGTTTCCGTCATCGATCCTGCCAGCAATACGCTAGTCGGCCTGATCAAGCTCGGCGATCCGTCGCCCGGCAATTTCAGCCCGCTCTACAAAGGCCAGGTGCTGGTTCATGGCATGGGCTTTTCGCCGGACCACAAAACGATCGCGGTGGTCTCGATCGGCTCCAATTCAGTCTCGTTCATCGATACCGAGACCAACGCGCTCAAGCACGTGACGTATGTCGGACGGTCCCCGCACGAGGCGTTCTTCACGCCCAACGGCAAGGAGGTTTGGGTCACGGTGCGAGGTGAGAATTATATCGCCGTGCTGGATGGTTCGACCTACGAAGAGAAATCTCGCATTGTCGTGCCGGCGGGACCCGGCATGCAGATCTTCTCGCCTGATGGGAAATACGGGTATGTCTGCTCGTCGTTCAATCCGGAGACTGTCGTGATCGATGTCGCGAGTCATAAGATAGTCGGCCACGTTACGCAGGCCAGTCCATTTTGTCCGAACATCGCGGCCACGCCTGATGGCAAGCAGGTGTGGTTCACTTTAAAGGATACGGGCAAGACGCAGGTATTTAACGCCCGACCACCGTTCAATATCCTCAAGACGATCGATACCGGTCCGATCAGCAATCACGTCAACTTCGCACGCAATAGCAACGGCTCTTTTGCCTACGTGACGATTGGCGGTACCAATGAAGTCAAGGTGTTCAAAACCGATGACTTCTCCCAGATCGCGACGATTCCCGTCGGAAAACTTCCGCACGGCATCTGGCCATCAGGCGACGGCACACGCATGTACGTCGGTCTTGAAAACGCCGATGCGATGACTGCGATCGACACGTTGACGAACCAGGTGATTGCCACCGTGCCAATCGGACAGGCGCCACAAGCGGTTACCTATGTACCGAATGCCGTTCGAATGGGTGATGGCACCCAGAATACGCAGCCACTCGGTGTGGCAGGCAAAGCGGCACATCTGACGATGATGGCGGTGGGAGACTCGTCTACGTCAGCAAGCACGACCGCGCCAACGAGCGTGTCACTTTTCGATCAAGGTTTGATTCAGGTGTTGCAGGCGTCGGTCACGGGGTTGGAGCCAAAGAAACCCTATGTTATTGCGCTTTCGGATCACCCCGATGGAAGCGGCGAGCTGGAACCGTTGGCGAACTTCATGAGCAACCCCGCGGGTTCAGCGATCGTCAACGCAATTGGCCAAATCCGACAGGTCGTGCGACCTGAATCGAGCAACGGCGCGAACAAGCAGCGTTACCTTGTTATTGCTCCGCGCGATGGAGATAAGCTAAGCTCGGCCGTTCAAGTGCAGTCAAACTGAATTTCGAGGCTGCTCGACGCAAAGGGAGCGCGCTGGGCGGCGCCACGGCGTAAACACGCACTTCTTTACTTGTATATTCCGTGCACCTCGAACCTAATGATTCCCGTTCCACCGGTCTAGCTCGGTCATCGCAGGCCGGTCCAAGTGACCGTCCACGACAAAGTTATCGATTCTTCCAGCCAGAATGCGGACCACCTCGACAAAAAGACAACTATCCGGAAATTTTCGGCGCCACCGTAGGGAGAAGCGCTAAATTCGTGGCGTGAGCAAGCGTTCTCACAATGTCTCGCCCTACATGCTGTGACGTGCAGACAGACAATGGGCTCGGGTGCGGCATGGACAGGATCGAGGCGGCGGTCGGTACCTTGCGGAGCGTTGGTAATGCGCGCTGCGCTTTTCGTCCCGCGAGCACAATGACGCGTAAGTTAGGCAGGAGATCGAGCAGCGTCGTTAGCTCGGCGACACCACGATCAATATCGCGGTTGGATAACCGGTGTTGTCTTCCAGACGCGGAATCCGCAAGCCATGGATAGACGTTCCACAATACACTCTCGCAACGAGGTAGGTCGGCTTCGACCAAGAAGCGCCTAAGATTGCGCTGTGTTGGGACCGGATTGTCGCGAGACACCAAGCGAGGCTGGGAGGTAATATTCGCAGGCGACTCAAGCAATATCAGAACCTTCGCCTCACAGCCGCCATCGAGGGGATCAAAAAATGGCGCCGCCCCGGTTCTCTGGATCAACTCCTGAACGTACGCCGTCAGGGGGCGGACGTGGAGATCCTGAAGCATATCTAATCGCTCATGCCAAAGGTCAGCGGCGATGCCAGAGAAGGTTTTTGCTGTCATTGAGTCAATATTTCGTTTTGCGCTAAATCACCGTCGTGAACCGGATGTCCAGACTCGCAACGGCGCTAATACTTGACACTTACCCCATCAAATCGAGAGCCTCACGACTTGCGCATTTTCTGCACCGAATTTTGGTCGATTCGGCTTTCCAAGGTTACATCGAGTTCTTTTTCGATTTGCTGGAAGCGGTATTTTGGGAATTCGACCCTTGCGCGATATGAGGGAAAAGCGAACCATATAGCCAGGACAAAAAGAAGAATGATGAACAATGCCCATACAATAAACGCAAACATACAAACTCCTCATGCCGGTATCAGTGACGATTACTAGGGTCGATTGGTCCTTGATAAATTGATCTGACAAAGGTCGCGAGCGCTTTTCTGTCCGACGCGTCAAGTCCAGGAAACGCTGGCATTGCACTAGCGGGCACGCCTTGCATCAAGACCTTTTCGAGTTCAGCCGTCGAAGGACGAATGTGTTCGAAGTCGAACGGCGCTGGCTTGAGGATAGCGGAAACAGGTCCATCGCCTTTGCCGTTCACACCATGGCACGCGGCGCAATCAGCAGCGTACAGTTGAGACCCGAATGCGAGTGTCGCGCTTTGAGTCGGTATGAAGCTTGGCTTTTGCCCGAGCGTTTGCACATAGGCCACGAGGTCTGCGACTTGTTGATCGCTGAGATCACGCCACGCAGGCATCGAAGATCCCGCAACACCATTCTCTAAAACGCTTGCCAACGCTTGATCCGAGTATTCGAACTGAGTTAAGTCGGCCGGACGGGGGGCGAGAGCGAATGCGGCCGGTGAGTGCCCGTTCCCAGATGCTCCATGGCAACCTGCACACGACTGCTTAAACAAGGTTTGACCGCGCGTCAAATCTCCCTTAGCTGTTGGGGCATCGGAGACGGTCGATCCCGTGATACTCGCATGCGCTCTCGACGGGTCGGTGTCGAGAGATGCGGTTTCCAGTTCACTGCCCTCATCTACAGTTATATTTTTCACTGGCCCAGACCGGGCATTGATACTCGGTGACGCAGCGCTGCAGATCGTGCCGCTCACATCAGCGAGCCAATCAGGAGTAGTACCCTTAGCCGCTGCGCTTGGCCGTCTTGCGGAAATTTGATCAGCGGTTAATTGTTGCACATTGCTCATTTCCGCTCGGCGAGCTGCGCCGAGCGTCTCCAGGTACGCAACAAGGTCGAGCGCGTCAACCTTTGGTCGAGTCACACTCCCGTCAAACATCCAGGGGTACCCGGGCATGATCGAGCCAGGTACGATGTAACGCGGATTGTAGAGGTGTGCAAGTTGCCAATCCTTACTACGAACGCCGGCCTCACGAGCAAGGTCGGGTCCGATACGCCGCGTTCCCCACAGTTGAGGTGAATCATATTTCGTCTCCCATGGCTGCGTCGGCGGTCCCCATCGCCGAACATCCTCTGCGATATTGCGAACCTGCTGGGAGTGGCAATACGCGCACCCTTGGGTCGCATAAAGCGAACGACCGTGAAGCTGAGCTTTCGTATAGGGGCTGAGGACCGCCGGAGTATCGGCTTGAATCGAACGTTCAAGGCGCAGCCCCGGTAAGATTCCAAGTGCCACTACAGAGAGGACAAAAAATCCAATACCCGCAATAAACAGCACTGCCTGGCTTGCGCCAAACCATCGACGACGCGGGAGCAAACTCATTGCTTCTCATCCGTTAATATTGCCTGCCTACCGACGAGCATTGAAACGAGCAGACAACCAAAGCCTGCAAGTATGGGAAAAGCCGCCCCGACTCGCCACCACCAATAAGGCATTGAGGCGCGGACTGAATCCATCCACGGCACGGGCTGCGCCCAGGATTCGCCCTGGACCAAGCCCGCGACACTCAAATCGATAAACATGATAGCCAGTCCGATGCTGACCAACCAGAATGCGGCGCTCGCCAATCCGCCGTGGTATCGAGCACCGGGGGTCCGCTGCCAGGCATGCAGCATGCCGCCAGCCGCTACGAAAGTCGCAAAACCTAGCATTGCGAGATGCGAATGCCCGATCACCCAGTCCGAAAAGTGAATTACCCGTTGGACCGGCATCAACGCCTGTAGCGATCCTTGAATGCTCACAATTAAGTAGAAGACAATACCGACCCATATAAAGCGAAGGGGCACGTCTCGATACATGAGTACACCGGCGCCGCGCAGCGATGCTAACTGATTGAAGACGACAATAATCACATCGACACCAAGAAGCAGCGACGCGGCGATCGCTGCACGCTGGGTGTCCATGGGGATCGCAGAATAAACGTAGTGATGCGTGCCATTGAGCGGGTAGACAAAAAAGAGGATCCAAAACCCAAGCATCGATACGAAATGGCTATAGACAGGACGTCCCGTTACGGCCGGGATTACGTAGTACGACATTGCAAGTGCAAACGGGGTTACGAGTAGCCCAACGGCGTCGTGGATCCACAGGCCACTAAACGCCGCGCCAACCGCGCCAGGCACGAATTCCGGAACAAGGCTACCCATGGGAAAGGCAAGCAACGTGAAGACACCACCGCCCAATGCGTACCACGCTGAAATATATAGTCGATCTCGTTCAGGGCCCATTGCTATAGGCCAAAGGAACTGAGCGATGATAATCACCAGACATATTTCGGTGACGGCGTTAATAACCAACGGGAACTCGGTCCATTCAAGTGGCTTTATTGCAAGCAGCCACTGAGGCAGATTGACCTCCACAAGCGCCCACCCAGGAAGCACCATGCCGAAATTCCAGAGGGCAAACAACGCCCACCCCAATCCTTGGCTCGTCACCGACCGACCGGCGAGTCGCGGGGTCGCATAATAAAGGAAGCAAAGAAATGCGTTGCCCAACCAGCCAAACATGATCCCTTGCGTGTGGTTGTAACGAAGCAATCCCCATGTAGCCCAGGGCTGCGTCCCCAAGAATTCTGGATCGACAAACTTGATTGCGACCACGGTGCCAAAGAGGGCTGAGACTATCAGCGCAATTACGGCCGCTAACCCGTGAGCGCGCACGAGCATCGACTCGGTACGGGCAATGACGGTGATCTGCGAAGTGTCGAGCTTTGCGTTCCCTTGAGCGCTATAAGTTGTCGACATCCTAGCTTCCTTGATGCAGGCTACCGCCTGACGGAGTCGACTGGCTACCCAACACATGTCCGTTGACCGATTGGCCATACATTGATTGCGCGGAATCATGGTATTTCGCGCGGGTTTGCGCCACCGATCCGGTATAACGAGGATCTTGTGGACGATCCTGACTGTCAATGTACAAGGCCACATCCCATGCGTCCTGGTCGCTCAGCGTGCCGCCTTTGCCAAGTGGCATATTGGCCTTGATGAATTCTGCCGCGTTTTTAACGCTACCCATGCCCGCACCCCAGTTATATGATGCGTCTCCCCACAGTGCGGGAAATGCCACACTCCCGTCGGCTCCGCGCTGTCCAGCGCCGTTAGCGCCGTGGCAGAGGGCGCAATTCGCGGTATAGACGTTTGATCCTCGCGCGTAGTCTGGCTTGAGCTTCGCCTTTTGCATCTTTGGAAATCCCCGACCCTCAATCTTCGAATCAAGTGGAGCGCCGTGCGCCATCCAGTACGAATAAGTTTCTAGTGCGACAAGAACAGGATCTCCCAGAGGAGGGGCTTTTCCATTCATGCTGTATCTGAAGCAACCTTGCAGCCGCTCAGCAAAGGTATTCACATGTCCATTTTTAGCTCGATACGCCGGATACGCTAAGTACGCGCCCCACATCGGAGCAGCACCCGCCTTGCGGCCTTGATCAAGGTGACAACTTGCGCAGCGCAATTGGTTGCCGACATAAGCTTTTGCGTAAATCGCCGGGTTCTCAAAGATTTGCTGCCCCTGCTTGACGACCTTGCCAAAGTCCGTATCAAGAATCGGGGCATCGCTTGGCGAAAATGCCGCCCTCTTTGCAGTGGTGTTGGCCAGAGACGGTGAAACCGTCAGTGCGGGTTTTGATTGAATGGGGGCCGGCTGTCTGAAACCGGCGAGCCAGATTGTTCCGGCACATATCGCGAGAATGCTACCGACTGCGGCAATTGCGAGACTTGGTTTCATCGCGTCGATCCTTGAACAACAAGCGGTTGAGCCGCAAAGTAGTCGCCGACCGCTTTAGATTCGGACACCGACAACTTGCTTGCGACAACAGACATGAGACCAAGTGGCCCGGGTGCGCGCGTCCCGGCCCTCCACGCCGTGAGTTGGTTCTGGATATAAACCGAAGACTGGCCAGCCAAAGCGGGGAACACGGCCCCTACACCGCCGCCGCCGCTGCCGTGGCACTGGATGCACGCGGGAACGTTTTCGGACCATTTCCCATGGAGTGCAAGCGCCTCGCCGCGCAAATAATCAGGCGCCCGTGGTGTGGCTGGTAGCGACCCGGAAGCGGCCGGCAGGGTCGCATAGAAAGCTGAAAGTTCACCCTTTTGTTCGTTGCTCAGAAGCACTGCGATTGGCGTCATCATGGGGTTTGACCTCTTGCCAGAGGCCAATGCATTAAGTTGTTGGTTCAGGTACGCTTCCGGCAGCCCAGCGAGGCGCGGGTAGCCGACGGCAGGATTGCCTTCTCCCTTGCTGCCGTGGCAACTTGAACAAGCGGGAATGCCACTTGACGAGCCCAGCCGGGCGATGCTCGCTCCGGCCCCGGGCGACTGATCGGCGTAAGCCATTCCCTGACTTAAGAACAGGAGCGCTGTGGAAAGCGTCAACGCAACTGCGAGCGCCTGCAAGAACGCGCTGCGCCAAACCGAACTTAAGTGCGTTTGCGTTGGGTTTCCTGGTTCCATTCAATCAAACTCCACGATTAGATTTTCGCTCTCGACGTGAATCAGTGCGTTATAAGTTGCTCATAGGAATCAGTCGACGTCGCGTCCTTTTCATTCTGATCCGCTCATTGCGGATGAGCCGAATAGGGCTTAAAGCCGTAACGCTCAAAAATCGACAAGCCTTCAGGAGACTGAATGAATTTGAGCCAGAGTTTGCCGTCCGACGCGTGAGGCGCGTTTTTAGCCAAGGCCCCGGCGTAGATCGCTGTCGTATTTTGATCATCAGGAATATCGACGTGCCCGATTGGATGACCGACCTGCTCCTGGAACATCGCTTCCGATTTCCAGGTGACTCCAGCGTCGACTTTGTGCTGCATGATCCAAAGGGGAGTCTGGCGGTGATGAATTTGTGTAAGAAGTGTTGTGCCGTCGGCAATCTTCGTTTTGTACACGTCCGTCGCCAGATCCTGGCCGCCGGCTTTCTTCAGCGACGTTTCAATTTGCCGCGCGACACCCTCAAATTTGGGGTTGGGCATCGCAAGCCGAATCTCGGGCTTGCCCAAATCGCTCAAGCTTGAGATTGCCTTGGGGTTGCCCTGCGATACCATGATCGTCAGCGTATTGGTCGCGTACGGGATAGCGGGCGATGTCAATAGGCCAGCGTCGATTTGTTTGTTGACCGCATTCAAACCAGCAAGATACACGTCGGGTTTGACCGTCCAGGTCAAGTTGCCAACTGTCACCGTGCCGCCATTTTTGATCTGGTCAACAAGCAGTCCCGGAGGGACAGTTTCCCAATACATGTGTCCTTTGAACCGGGGATATTTCTTTTCGAATGCCTGCACAAGCGGCGCCATTGCGAAGAAATAATTCCCACCAACAAACAGTGAGAGCAAGGGATGCTGCGGATCACCATGAAAATCCGCAAGATTGTCCGCATCCGGAACGTCGAATTCGAGGCCGCGCTGGACGGCGTCGTTGTTTTCTCCGTGTTGCCACGGCGGGTAGAACTCGTTTGAACCCTGTGACGCATCATCGATAGGTTTTGTCTGAGCACCCACCGTCGCTTGCACCCCGAGCAAAATGACGAATGCTGCCAATGCGAGCTTCCGGGAATAGGGTCGTGTGGATAGCATGTCTCTCTCAAAAAAAGTTGTAGGTGAACTACATCGGCATCAGTACGTATCCGTCAGTCTCCAAGGTCGTCACCGTCGTCAGGCCAGAGAGTGCTAGCGTGACTGAAGGACTAAGCCAGTCGTAAGCAAATTTGTGCTCGGCCACAGCCTGACCGCAAACCGACACGTCTACTCCGGCTTTTTTTAGCTCTGCTATGAGTGGCAAATTTGGATTATCGACTCCGAATTTTGTATGGTAGTGGGCATTGTCCAGCGCAAGCGGTGTCGCGGCGCCGTACGTAATCGCCACAAATTTGAGGTGCTCGAGCGGAACGCCCGAAGATACGTACAGGTTGACGGTTCTAGCGACATGATCCAATGCTGGGTTGACATCGCTTGGCGATTTAGCCGCTTGCGTCAGCGCGAATACGATCTTGTATTCCTTATCCGCGTGTGGCCGATAAGCGGCCTGAGGGAGAGCGTGCATCTTCCCGTAACCTTGGATAGTTGGGGTAACCCAGAACCCACTGTCTTGAGTTTGAGCCTGGACCGTGAGCGCACTCATCGATAACAAGCCTGCCAAAATTAACATTTTCGGTTTCATGATGTTTTTCCTTAAGGTGAGTTTAGGATGCCAAGAACTCATGCATAAAACTAATATCATTTTGATCAGCTATGTATGCCAAAAAAGCATACGTCTTGAGGGTATGACGGGACAAGAAATGCTGCGATATCAGATTGCATTTAGCCGTTGGCTTAAGAAGCTGTTGGATCCAACTCCCAAAGGTGAGGCTTGGATGCTGTCGCCACAAGCGCTTTGAACAGCGTCGCGCCTCTGGATAGGCTTCGCCCTTTGAGCCAGATCAAATTGAGGCGCCGTTCGATCTTCAAATGCTGCAATCCAACCTCCTCGAATACGCCTGCCGACAGCTCGTCAACTACGCTCATTCTGGATAGAAAAGAAATGCTTCCGGGCGTTGAGCGCAACAACCGTTTGATTGCTTCGGTGTTGCTCACCGATACGATGGGTTCGATTGACAAACCAAGTCGTGCGTACGCGTCGTCGACGGCCTCCCTAACTCCGGACCCTTTTTCTCGCAAAATCGTTCTGCCTGCAATGAGATCCACTGGGAACATTTGTTCTTTGATAGAACTAAGATTTTTACTTGTGACAGCGATTATCTCGTCGTGCCCTAACGACAGGGAGTCAAGTTTTGTTGCGTCAAACGATCCTTCGATAAATCCCAGTCCGATTTCGCTCATACAAACAGCAGACTGCACGGCCCGAGAGTTTGAGACTGAAAGGCCAACCCTCACGTTCGGATACCGTGTGTGAAAATCAGCGAGGATCTGTGGCACAAGATAAACACCCACGGTTGCGCTCGCGCCGAGATCGAGATGCCCCGCGCTCAGGCCTGCCAACTCTCGCAATTCAAGCTCCGCGGAATCTGCCAATCCGAAGATCTGGGTCGCGTAACGCATCAACAGAGAGCCTGCTTCTGTTAGGACGACGCCTCGCGGTAACCGATCAAAAAGTTGGCTTCCAACCCTTTGCTCTAACTCTTTTATTTCTCTCGTCACCGCAGGCTGACTGACCTTCATTATGTCAGCGCCAGCGCTCACGCTACCGGCCTTTGCCACCGAAAAAAATGCATACAGATGGATGAAGTTCATTATGCTTTTTTACGTCCACGCGCTTTAAGTTTAGATGTACTAATGGCAATGAGATCTCTTTGGAAAGTACGAACGTAAGACGGACAATGCGGTAGAGACGATCAATCTTAGTGCGTCGTCCGAGGCATAATTCCCCAAACTTCGTTCGACCGGTCGCGACGGGAGCTTCAACGGGAACAGATTATTGACTAACTCAAGTCCCGTTGATCATTAAAGCCGCACCGCGTCTAATGCCTAACCGCTGAACGAGTCTGTCCGCTTTCCTTGGTCATCCATCCCCAGCGAGAGAATATGGCTGCACCGTCTTTCGATTTTAAATATCCGACAAATTGTTCGGACGCGGCGTTATCCTGCCCCCTGCGCGTCACGGCTACACCCGAATCACGGTAAATCGCATAGCGCGGCTCAATGGGCACCGTATCGGCGAGCGTCGGATTGGAGACCTGCCAGATGTTCCAGATTAGCCATACATCAATGTCTGATTGTTCGGTCCATGTCTTGCGTGCTTCGGCGCTGTTGCCTGCATAGCCGACAATATTTTTCCGCAAGGCCGCGACCTGGCGAATGTCGCCGGTGCGACCTGCGACGTCCTCCCATACTCCGTTCTGTCCTGCTCCATTGACCACCAGCACTTTCACACCAGGCTTAAGCAGGTCGGAGAAGCGCTTGATATGGTGCGGATTGCCCGGGCGCACGAGCATGGACATGGGTCGCAAATAAAGCGGCTCGGGCGCTTGCGGGGTCAACTGATCACCCATCGCAACGACAAAGTCAGACATCATAGTTTCTGATCCGCTGTAGATGACATCGGCATCTTCTTTCGCATGGTCGAGCCAAGTGCCGGTCGGACCTGCCGTCACGACGACCTGCGTGCCCGTCTTCTTTTCAAAGGCAGCCGCGGCTTCTTTCATTGCTGGTGCCGGGCCGCCAGGTCCGTAGACGTGCAGCGTGGTCTGTGCGTAAGCACCGCTCGCTGATAGCGCGACGCATGCAATAGCAATAAGGTGATGGGTCTTTTTCATGGTCATCTCGCGTGAGGTGTCAGGGGAACAACGCATTATTCAACGATAGGTGGCGTGACGAAGGTGTGAAACGGCGCGGGGCTCGGGACACTCCACTCCAGGCCTTCTGCACCATCCCAAGGCTTGTCGTCGGCTTTCTCGCCTCCCCTGTAGGCAGGCAATACGACCGCAAAAAAGAAGTACACCTGGGCCAACCCAAAGCCAAACGCACCGATCGTTGCGATCTGGTTGAAGTCGGTGAACTGGGCCGGGTAATCGGCGTAGCGACGAGGCATACCGGCCAGACCCAAAAAGTGCATCGGGAAGAACGTGACGTTGAAGAAAATCATCGAGGCCCAGAAATGGATCTTGCCGCGGGTCTCGTTGTACATATATCCGGTCCACTTGGGCGACCAGTAGTACCAACCGGCGAAAAGCGAAAAGAGTGAGCCCGCAACCAGCACATAGTGGAAGTGGGCGACCACGTAGTAGGTGCCGTGCAATGCAATATCCAGTGGAGCGACTGCGAGCACGAGACCCGAGAAGCCGCCGATCGTGAACACGAAGATGAAGCCGATCGCAAACAGCATGGGTGTCTCGAACGAAAGAGAGCCTTGCCACATGGTTGCGACCCAGTTAAAGACCTTCACACCGGTGGGGATGGCGATCAGCATGGACGCGTACATGAAGAACAACTGCCCCGTCACCGCGAATCCAGAGGTGAACATGTGGTGGCCCCACACCATAAATGACAAAATAGCAATCGAGGCGGTCGCATAGACCATTGATGCGTAGCCAAACAAGGGCTTGCGAGCAAAGGTTGGAATCACTTGGGAGATGATGCCGAACGCCGGTAACACCATGATATATACCTCGGGGTGGCCGAAGAACCACCAGATGTGCTGATAAAGGACCGGATCGCCGCCGCCAGCGGCGTTGAAGAAGTCGGTGCCCCAGTGCCGATCGAACAAAGTCATTGTGATCGCGCCGGCCAGCACAGGCATCACTGCAATGAGCAGAAACGCGGTAATCAGCCAGGTCCAGGCGAACATCGGCATCTTCATGAGCGTCATGCCAGGCGCGCGCATGTTTAATATCGTGACGATGATGTTGATTCCGCCCATGATCGACGATGCACCCATCAGATGGATCGCGAAGATTGCGAAGTCCATGCCGGGCCCCATCTGGACCGAGAGCGGGGCATAAAGCGTCCAACCCCCGGCGGCTGCGCCGCCCGTGACAAAGAACGAAACGGTTAGCAGGACACCCGCGACGGGTAGCAACCAGAAGCTGAAGTTGTTCACGCGTGCGAACGCCATGTCCGACGCGCCGAGCTGAAGTGGAAGCATCCAGTTCGCATATCCGACGAAGGCGGGCATGATCGCACCAAAGATCATCTCGATGCCGTGCATCGTCGTGAGCTGGTTAAAGAACTCTGGTCTCATTAACTGCAGGCCAGGTTCGAACAACTCACTTCGGATCATCAAGGCCATGACGCCGGCAGAAAGAAACATAGTGAACGAGAACAGCAGATACATCGTTCCAATGTCCTTGTGGTTCGTCGCGAACAACCAGCGGCGCCACCCGGTGGGACGGTCGTGCTCATGGCTTTCACCTTGGCTCGCAACCGGGTCAGTCAGGGTCTGCATGACGTCATTCCTTCTAAGTCAATAGTCAATTTTTTAGCGATAAGGTTGCAAGCATCGGCGGATCTCACCAGCTAACGCCGCGCGCTGATGCACGGGTACAAAAGTGCCGAAGCGCACCTTGGTTTCACCACATCTCACATCCAAATCGCGCCGTCTCGATTCAGACATGTCAATCGATACCCACGCTGAGTTGAACTCGTATCGCTTATGGTCCAACCCGTTCCAGCTCTCAATGATCAACAGCCCGGGCATCAGCCGAATACACTGGGCATCCGCTGCATGTCGTGCGTAGACCAAGAACGCAACTGCAATACCGGCTAGGTAGATCGCACAGACAGGCGGCACGAGCCATGCCCCTCGCCACGCGCAGAAGGTCGACAATAATCCGGAGATACATACGAACGAAACGTAGACGCCCACAAACTGCGATGGCTTTAACGCGCAGTTGCGCTTCAAAGACCATTCACGCAATACGACCGGCGGCTGGGCGCACATGCTGCCTCCCTGTTCCATGACCGACCCCGTTGATTTTCTACACAAGTGGCGCTCAGGCCAGCAAATGGGCGATCGCATCTCGCTCCGCCGCCAACTCACTCACGGACAGCGCGATCTTTTCTCGCGCGAAGTCGGTTAGTTCAAGCGAAGACACGCGCTCGTAGCGCCCCTTCGCGCAAAGCACGGGAACGCCA
The DNA here is from genome assembly GCF_051615025.1 of Caballeronia sp. DA-9. Taxonomy (NCBI): domain Bacteria; kingdom Pseudomonadati; phylum Pseudomonadota; class Betaproteobacteria; order Burkholderiales; family Burkholderiaceae; genus Caballeronia; species Caballeronia sp. DA-9. The sequence continues at coordinate 31,829 of NZ_CP195134.1, forward strand.
AACATCAAGCCCTCTGGAATGCCGTAAGAGCCGTCGGACGGGATTCCCATTGATACCCATTGGCCGTTGCTGCCTCGCACCCAGTCGCGCATCTGGTCGATTGCCGCGTTAGCCGCTGAAGCTGCCGAGGAATGGCCGCGTGCTTCGATCACCGCGGTGCCTCTCTGTGCCACCGTCGGAATAAACAGCTCGCGGTTCCATTGCTCGAGTGCTTCGCTTTGAATCAATGCTCTGCCATCGCGCGTGACGAAGCGGTAATCGGGAAACATTGTTGGTGAGTGATTACCCCACACAACCATTTGGGCAAGCACAGGCGTGGTACATCCGAGGTGCGCCGCAAGCTGCGAAAGGGCACGGTTGTGATCGAGCCGGATCATCGAGGAAAAATTCTCTTGAGGCAGATCAGGCGCCGATTTCATCGCGATGTACGCGTTGGTATTGGCCGGATTGCCGACCACAAGTACTTTCACGTCTCGCGATGCAACTTTGTTCAATGCTCGGCCCTGCGTCTTGAAGATTTCCGCGTTGGCTGCGAGCAGATCGGCACGCTCCATACCTTTACTACGAGGCCGCGAGCCAACAAGCAGTGCGTACTGAACATCGTTGAACGCGCGTATCGGGTCGTCCGTTATCTCTACCCCTGCAAGCAAAGGAAAGGCGCAGTCTTCCAGCTCCATAACAACACCCTGGAGCGTTGCCTGAGCCTGTGGCAGGTCGAGCAGGTTGAGGATCACCGGCTGATCCGGGCCCAACAGATCGCCATTGGCAATACGAAATAGCAAGGAGTAACAAATCTGGCCTGCGGCGCCAGTCACCGCGACTTTGACAGGAAGTTTTTGCATGATGTTGTCCTTCAATCAAATCAATTATTCAGAGGCGCGTCGAGCAAAGACGAACGAACTACATTCAGATCAGAATTTCACTTGTTGGGCTTAACGAGACAAGGCGCCTGAAAGAGGTTGCCGTGCCACATTCCCTTGAGCGTTTTGCTCACCACGATCAACCAGAATGCGATCAGTGCGACCGTCAGGACGGTGCCGATAATCGCGAACGGAAAGAACTGGGTCAGGCGATAAAGCGTGAACGTCGTTGCGGTGTACACGCCAATGGGAAATGTAAAACCCCACCATCCCATGTTGAACGTCATGCCTTCGCGCTGATATCGAATAGTGAGAATCACAGCGATCACGAGCCACCAAACGCCTACGCCCCACAGTAGCAAGCCACCGAGCAGACCGAAATCTCTCGCAGCGACCGCCACTTGAGCGAGCGGCGTGCCGGCGAAGGCTGCAGGAGCGGCTTGCCCGAGTAGCAACAAGCCAAGGCTTCCGGTACCGATCGGACCCAGCGTGAGCCATGACGAGGCAGCCATATCGCGATGCGGCAACTTGTGAAGCGCGAGACGCAGGAACACGATCGTCAGGATCGAAAACGCAAGCGGCACCGAAATCGCCCACAGCACGTAGCCTGTTCCGACCAGCAACTGCGCGGCGCTATGCGAAAGATGCGGCGCAAGCACACCGGCACTCGACGCCGTCACTTCAGGGGCCACGATCGGCAACAGCCAGACCGCCGTCATTTGTTCTGTTGAATGCTTTTGCGTCGTGAACATCCGATAAGGCACAAGGCAAGCAATCGATACTGCCAATCCCGCATCGATCCACCACAAAGCGTGCGCCGTGCTCAGTGCCCCTGGGCCGAACAATTCGACGCCAAATACACTCAGGCCATTGACGATCGGGATCAAGCCCATCGGGATCGCACCTAGAAACATCGACTGGATCGGATGGTCGAGCATCGGCTTGACCGTCTCCGAAAACCAGATCAATCGGCCAAGAAAAAGCACCGAGAAAAGGGCGAAGAATAGGCTGTCGATCATCCACAGGGCTTCGGCGACCCGATGCTGGCCCGGAAGTTGGAATGGCAAGGCGAGCAAGATCAGAAATACAATCCCCGTTCCCATCGTCAGCGCGAACCAGTTAGGTGTGAATTGCCGAACAACTTCTCGATTACGCGAGACATGCCTTAATGGGGCGAAGCGGGACTTTGTTGGTTTGCCGGTAACGGACTGGTGTGCCATCGACGTTCTCCAAATTTTTGCTGCTTGGGTGGGTGCTTGACGCACCCCTCGTGCCATGCATGCAGGATATGGGAGAGCGGCATATAATAAAAATACATAATAGGCATCCCTCATATATCAAAATGTTATGAATTTCACTCATCTTCTTGCATTTTACGAAGTGGCACGTGCTGGCTCGATCAGCGCGGGGGCCGAGAAACTACGCGTGAGCCAACCTGCGGTCACGCGCGAGATCAGGGAGCTGGAAGAGCGCTTGGGTGTGACGCTCTTTGATCGTCTGCCACGCGGTGTGGCATTGACGCAAGCGGGCGACGCATTGCAGGCGTACGCGGAACGCATATTTGCTCTTTCGGGGGCGGCAGAGCTGGAAATTAAGGAACTGGCCGGCCTTAGCGCGGGTCACCTGTCCATCGGCGCAAGCGCCACGGTAGGGGTCTATCTTGTTCCGGAAACCATCGCCATCTTTAACGCGCGTTTTCCCAAAGTAAGCGTCGAACTCACAGTTGCCAACACAGAACAGGTTGAAGAAGGCTTGTTAGCACACGAGTTTTCGCTTGGATTTATCGAGGGGCCTTACGACGATAATATTTTTGAAGCTAAGGAGATTGGAGCAGATGAAATTGTCGCCGTTGTAGCCGTTGGGCATCCCCTTCTTAGGCGAAAGGTATCCGCCCGCGACCTTGCGTCCAAGCGTGTGATCATGCGTGAACCGGGATCGGGAACACGCGCCGTTGTTGAAAAGGCTTACGCAGCTCGAGGTCTGATAATTGAGCCGGTGATGTCAGTCAGTAACACCGAAGCGATTAAACGCATGCTGCAATCCCAGCAATCGATTGGATACGTCTCATCGTTGAGCGTGAGAGACGAGATCAGGCGAGGCGACCTCGCGACGCTGAGCGTCAAAGACCTCCATATAAAACGAGAACTTCACGTGTTGTGGCTCAAGGGCCGGTCATTCTCGCCAAGTACGCAGGCCTTTCTTGAATTGAGCCTCCAGCAAACTGCTTGAACTTTCCGCATCGGCGATGAGCGAGCAGGTACACGTTAATCTGCTTCGCCGCACTGCAAACCAATGAGAAAAACAATGTTTCTGATATGCCTATTTGGTATCGTTAATATTAAATAAAAGCATTTTTATTAAGGCGCTGTAGCGCATATTCTGGTTTGTAGCGGAGATAGCAGATTTTTCTGTACCGGCAAATCAGACACCTTCAAAAGGCTTGGTATAGCAGACGCTTCGCAGCGCTTGCACCTCCATTCAAAAACGCAGGGGAAGACAATGGCACATGCAGAACATTTAGCACAAGACGCAATTCGTCGGACAGTCAACAGTTTTTATCATGCGATCGAGCACCGGGACATGAACGCGCTGAGAGACGTCGTGACGAACGATTGGCAATATATCGCGTCCGCGACTATGCCCTCGACCGGTGTAGATGAGATGGCCGCGGTGTTTGAATCGATGCAGCGTGCGTTGCCCGATATGGAAATCCACGTGCTCGATGTGCTTGTCAATGACCGGATGGTGGGCGTGCGCGCGCAAGTCGAAGGCACCCAGCACGGCGAACTCATGGGCATCAAGCCAGCGTCAAAGCCGATTGTCTTCGCGGTGCATTCCTTTCACCAGATACGCGACGGTTTGATCGAAAAGACCTGGCATCTCGAAGATTGGATGGACTGTTTTCGCCAGATTGGATCGCTTCCTCCGGGCATTCAGAAGTAGCGTTGCGTTTAGTTCACGAGGACCGCACGGGAATGGTGACACACATGCTGCTCAGTCCAAACCCCACTTCACATGAGAAGAAAACGACCTTATCTTGTATGTGCCCCGACATTAGCAAGGGGTGCCGCGGTGTGAATGGCATACCTAATTGATATAGGTGCCATTGCAATAAGGCATTTGGATCATATTATTACGGGGGATACACTCAGCTCGTAGCGTCTAGACCATGCCGCGGATTTACGATTGCCGACTGATTCGTGGCGTCGGGCTGAAAAGACAAATAAAAACCAGGAGACAGTGATGGCGAGTGACCACGATACCGACCGCGTGCGGCGCACAGTGCTTCACACATTGACGAGCAGCGGACTTGCGTTGACGCTTGGCGCCGCGACCCGCGCCTGGTCGGCGCAACCAGTAACGCTGCCCTTTCAAGGAGGGGAGCGCGACATCACAAGCTCGTTTCCTCAAAAAAAGGAGATGCTTCTGTTGCGCACCCGCCCGCCGTTGCTTGAAACTCCGTTCTCCGTGTTTGATCAAGGCGTGTTCACGCCAAACGATCAGTTTTACGTGCGCTGGCATTTGGCCAATATTCCGACCACCATCGACGGCGCTTCATTTCGCCTGAACGTCCACGGACAAGTGCGCACGCCTCTGGTTCTCAGCCTCACCGACCTCGTTACGAAATTTGCTCCGGTACAACTCGCAGCGGTCAATCAATGCTCGGGCAACTCCCGCGGCCTTTTCGACGCACGCGTTCCGGGGGCGCAATGGGGTAACGGCGCGATGGGCAATGCCCTTTGGACCGGCGTACGTCTGCGCGATATTCTTGACCGCGCTGGCATGAAACGCGGTGCCGTTCAAGTGCGCTTTAACGGACTAGAAACTGGGATTTTGCCGACAACTCCTGATTTTATGAAATCGCTCGACGTCGATCACGCGCGTGACGGCGAAGTCATGATTGCGTATGCAATGAACGGCAAGCCTTTGCCGCTTCTCAATGGCTTTCCTCTTCGCCTGATCGTGCCTGGCTGGTACTCGACCTATTGGGTGAAGATGCTCGACAACATCGAGGTCCTCGACCAACCCGACGGTAACTTCTGGATGGCGAAGGCCTATCTCATTCCCGATACTCCTCATGCCAACGTAACGCCGGGACAAACCGACGTGAAGATGATACCGATCAACCGCATGGTTCCGAGATCGTTTGTCACGAATCTGACGGATGGCCAGCACGTTCCTGCAGGCAAACCACTTGTCGTGCGCGGCATCGCGTTCGGAGGGAATGCTGGAGTCCGCAGCGTGCAAATCTCCGATGGAGCCAACGCGCCCTGGCGTGAGACGCGTCTGGGCCACGACCACGGAAAGTACAGTTTTATCCAATGGGAGACGCGACTGACACCCAAAAACGGTCCACTTACATTGAGGGTAAAGGCGACGAATACGAGCGGTATTGCCCAACCCGACACCGCGAACTGGAACCCTGCCGGGTTCATGCGTAACGTCGTTGAGTCAATCACCGTGACAGCTTCTTGAGGAGGGCGTCATGAGATCCATAATGCTCGCCTTCGCGGCGGTTGTCTTGACCTCACATGTGTCAATCACGCTCGCGGAGCCCTCGCCGAAGGCCTTATCGCCTGCAATTTTGAACCGAACGGTGACCGCGACGCTACCCGACAGTCAGCACATATTTCCGCCCGGCGCAGGTGCCGAAATTGCAAACTCGCAATGCATGATCTGCCATTCGGCCGGCATGGTGACACGTCAGCCCCCGCTGTCGATGAGTGTCTGGAAGAGTGAGATCAACAAGATGCGCACCGCGTACGGCGCTCCAATGCCCGAAGATCAAGTCGACGCACTAGCGAAATATCTGACAACGGTAAATGGCAAGCCTTGAACTCGATTTTTATCTACGTACCGCAAAAGAGTCGCGCTGCAGGCGCGATATCGAAATTAGAATGAGGAGTCCAGCATGCAATCGTCCCGTCGCCAGTTCATTGTTTTAGCAGCCTCAATCGCTTCATCGGCGGTATTTCTTGGGAAAGCCCAGGCGGCGAGTGCTGTGGTGGAGAGCGACCCGACGGCACAGGCGCTCGGGTACAAAGCGGACGCATCCCAAGTTGATCACGCTAAGTTCACGAAATACCAGACGGGGCAGGCGTGTGCGAACTGTCAGCTCTTTCAGGGAAAAGCCGGCGACGCAGCAGGTCCCTGCCCGATATTCGCCGGCAAGGAAGTCAGCGCCAAGGGTTGGTGTAGCGCGTATGTCAAAAAGGCATAGTTGAACCGCCTCGGATTTGATGGAGGCTCCAACTCTTGAGAATGGAGCCATGAGCAAGCCAAGCCAATTTTCCCCCGAAGTCCGAGAGCGCGCCGTTCGTCTGGTGCGCGAGCAGCGTGGCGAGCATCCGTCACTGTGGGCAGCTGTTGAAACCATTGCGCCGATGATCGGTTGTTCGAGCCAGACGCTATTGGGCTGGGTCAAGCGTGACCAGATCGACAGCGGCGAGCGCGAAGGTGTGAGCACGTCGGAACACGAACGCCTCAAGACGCTGGAACGTGAGAACAAGGAACTGCGCCGCGCCAACGAGATTCTGAAGTTGGCGAGCGCGTTTTTCGCCCAGGCGGAGCTCGACCGCCGTCTGAAGTCCTGAAGGCCTTCGTCGATCAACATCGCGACACCTTCGGGGTCGAGTCGATCTGCAAGGTCTTGCGGATTGCCCCGTCGGGCTATTGGCGTCATGCCGCACAGCTTCGCGATCCGTCGCGGCGCTGTGCTCGCGCGATACGCGATGAACGTCTGCAACCCGAGATCAAGCGTGTCTGGCAGGCCAACATGCAGGTCTACGGCGCGGATAAGGTCTGGAAGTAGATGAACCGGGAGCGCATCGAGGTAGCTCGCTGCACCGTTGAACGATTGATAAGGCGACTGGGTTTGCGTGGCGTGATGCGAGGCAAGCGTGTTCGCACGACGGTCCCCGATGCCTGCGCCCCGCGCCCGCTGGATCGGGTCAATCGCCAGTTCAACGCTTCGCGGCCAAACCAGCTTTGGGTCTCGGACTTCACCTACGTCTCGACGTGGCAGGGCTGGCTGTACGTCGCGTTCGTGGTCGACGTGTTCGCTCGGCGGATCGTTGGCTGGCGCGTCAGCACGTCGATGACCACGGACTTCGTTCTGGATGCGCTTGAACAGGCGCTTTACGCGCGGCGACCAGGCGACGACGGAACGCTGATACACCACTCCGACAGAGGTTCGCAATACGTCAGCATTCGCTATAGCGAGCGGCTCGCCGAAGCGGGCATCGAACCGTCGGTCGGCAGTCGGGGCGACAGCTACGATAATGCCCTCGCTGAAACGATCAACAGCTTGTACAAGGCTGAACTGATTCATCGCCGCACCTGGAAAACACGCGAGTCCGTCGAGTTGGCAACGCTGGAATGGGTGGCCTGCTTCAATCACCATCGGCTGATGGAACCGCTCGGCTATATCTTGCCCGCTGAAGCTGAGGCAAACTACTACCGGCAACTTGAAACATCTGCCGTTGAACCCGCATTAACTTAAACCAACCAGCCTCCACAATTCCCGGGGCGGTTCATAGTAGGTTTCCAACGCCACGAGGCCCTTCAGAGCCGCGCGACGGTATCCCATCGGCCCCAACTCACGTGATCGCGGCGCGGTTAGACAGTGGTAATCTAAATGCCCGTGGGTGTTTCCGCGGTTGCTACGAGTTCGAGGTATATGGACGGCGCGTCTACAAACGGACATTGTTACTGTCGTAGCGACAGTAGTCCCTGATGAAAGACGCGCGCCAAAGGCTCCATTCGTACAGCGGATATCCGGACTTCTTAGTCCCGTTCATCCCAACAACATGAGCGAGCATTCGTCGGCGCAGGTCCAACCTCTTTACTCATCAACAACTGCACGTCACACCATGCGGGAACAGCCAACCTCACAAGCAATGGCACACAGGCTCTTGCCCTGCTAGTGCAATATCCTGAACTGCATGTATCCCTCGTACGAGATCATCGCCGCTTAAAGCGGCTATTATCCCTTCGTCGAGGTGTATCAACTCTTTAACGCCGACGGTGTATCAATTTACGGGTGCCGATGACACTTGTTCGACTTCACCGAAACGAGCGTTCGCCTTCCCCAAAATCCGCGGGGAGTCGGCATAACGAGTGCGAAAACCAAATAAGGCCGATTGCCGTTAGGAGGGGAAACTGGCTCTTCGCGGGTTCAGCTCGCGCGGGCCGGCGTCAGGCCGCCGTGATGAGTCTTATCTAGTTGGCGAAGCTTAATGGGCACGCTCCCTATGCCTATCTGAAAGACATCCTGAGATGCCTCCCTACTCAGCCCGCCAGCCGGCTTAGCCGTTGCCGCATCTCTGGCAGTCTAAGCTTCAACAGCAGACTGAGGTCGGCTGCCGACCATTGGGTTCGCCGGGCCCTTACTGTGGGGCGGCTCCTCGGCTCGATGAGTGGTACCGCTCTGAGCCAGGAGTCGAGTAGTCGTGGTTGACCATCCAGTGGCGGCGATGATTTGGGGCGCGTTTGTCGGAAGATTTGGGCCGATACCGGAAAGGATGTGTTTCTATCAGTACCGGGTGCCGAATTACCCAAGCAGCGCGTGGGTTTTCATTCTGTGGAAGTTGGTGAACGACACTATGGGGTGTTCGGGCTACAGCAGTCGTCTCGGTTTGTACAACTCATCTTGGCGGTCACTTTTTACATTTCGATTGTCGCTGCAGCGATTGTTGTGGAAACTCTCCTCAAGGCGCTAGGGTGGTCGCCGCAAGAGCATCGTACAGCCCTCGTGAGCACAGCAATCAAATTTAACTACACGTCGATACTCGATATTATTTGCGGGGTCGTGTTCATCGCCCTGAGCATCGTATTTTTTAAACCGGCGGTCCCCAAATGATACGCATGATGGCAGACGGTCCGGCCCAAGACGGTAGCCACCGACACGCTGCGGATCGGGATGGCGCGGGTTTGCAATCCGGCGGTGGATCTGCGTCACTATCACGTCAAACGAATTTGACGAAAGTGCTTCCCTCTTTTAGCGACGCGCTTGCAGCACGGATGTGTAAAACGGTTTCAGGCTTCTCCGTGCTCGTCCTTACCGATCGACAGCTGCTCGGGTGAATCAAACTGGAAGCGCGGCACGTCGAGGTTTTGTGGAGCGGGTTTATTTTTAAATACCCGACCCGCGAGATCGTAGGTCGATCCGTGGCAAGGGCACAAGAATCCGCCGGGCCAGTCATTTGGCAGATTGGGTTGAGGACCGCTTTGGAACCGTTGGCTTGGTGTACAACCGAGGTGGGTGCAAACGCCCATCACGACCAGGAAATTCGGGTGGGCGACACGCGAGCGATATTGGTTAGTACAGTAAGTTGGCAGTGGCATCGTAAATGGATGCGTGCTGAATGGGTCGAGGACCATTTCATTCGCTGCTACGACCTCCTTCAGCATCCGCTCAGTGCGATTCACGACGAATACGGGCATACCGCGCCAGGCAACGGTCGTCATTGTGCCAGGGGCGATCTGACTCAGGTCAACGGACACCGAAGCACCTGCAGCGCGCGCTTTCTCTGAAGGTGCGAACGAGTCGACAAATGGGACGACCGTTGCGATGCCTCCCGCACCGCCTAAAATTGAGGTAGCAATCAACCACCGCCGCCGGTTCGTATCGTCGCAGCGTAGCAGCGAGTTTTCAACAACGTGGTCCATGATTTCATACCTCTCAGTTAACCTGAATGAGGGGAACGCGGGTGAATCGCAAAGCGTATGCGGGACGAGTCAGCGCGTAGGGTGCACTAAGCATCAACACGCGCCAACCGCAAGCGGTTCTCAGTTATGAGCATAGGTCTTGTTTAAGGTGATTTGTTTATTACGATACATCTGGCGAACCTTGTTCATAAAAAGCGCGTCAGGCGTCTTCTTGCACTCGGTTATGATTTCATCGACGGGGTGTGCGGTATCGAGGATTAACCTGTCTTTTTCGCTGACGCCCAGCTTGTCGACGCCGGCTACCCAATAGACAAGAGCTGGCCGATAGGCTTCATCCGTCGTTACAAACTCGTTGCATTTCATTTTAGACGGAGAGACCTCTTTGGGTGTTTGTGCGACTGCGGTACTGGCCAAGACCGCACCGCAGAGGGCGAGGAGAACGGGAGTTAATTTCATCATGTAATCCTAATTTAAGAGTTAGTTGACTCGCATAAGGACGCCAGTCATCCGAGATAAGCCTTTGTGAAGGAAAAGATTTCCCGTGCCCTATTTAACGTGTATTGGACATACGTTAGCAATTGTTAAGGGGGCGTCGACCTAATTAGATTAGGTCGGCATTCTTAAATCAAGCTTATGCGAGAGGCGCCAATGCCAAAATCATCAACTGCCGAGCAGGCTATGGTTTACACCAGCATCTCGACCTGCTGCAGATTAAGCGCATGTTAAGACTGAGCGGCTAGGGTGGTGATAGCGGGTGTAGTGAAGTAGCCCGATGTGAGCTGTAGCGTGCTGCGGCTCTAAGAATCGTAGAAGCATTGAAAGGACTGAAATGGCTTTACATATCAGCGCAGATTTGCTGTTCGAGGATAGACTCTCGCATCGTGCCGGGCGTCGGGCATTTGCGGCTCGACTGGACCGCTCTCTGAAGCAAAATAATATGTCGTCCGCGCAGGCAGCCAGGCAGATCGGCGTGACAACACAAGATATCTCTTACTGGCGTGCCGGCATTACCGCACCGGGGCGAATAGCATACCGACGACTTTCGCGATTGCTGAGCGTCGACGCATTCTGGCTGTGCCTGGGATTTGAGACCGAACGGTTCGCTAGTTAGCGCTCTGGACATTGCGATCTCCTAAACCCGGTTACGCGCCGTAACTGTGCGCGCAGTTGCATTTTTGATCCGTTCGGCATCTCTAAACACCTACTCGATCGCCCAAAAAAAATGCCCATCGGGATCTTGAAACAAGAAGCTCAATTCTCCAGAAGGCGCTCGGATAAGTCGCGACGCCATTCCCAGGTTCGTTGCAAGCCTGCTCACGTCGCTGCATTGGATGACGATTCTGTCGCTGGCAATGTCGGTGGATTCTGCCAGCGCGTGGGTTGCTGACGCAACTGGGTGTCGATACGCGAGCAACTCAAGATGCGGTGACGCGACCGATGCCGTTTGCAAAGAGACGACGTCGACTATCGGGTGATCGAGATCGTCCAATGATCCTTGCTCGCTTCCAGAATTGGTTTGATATGCGCTCATGATCAGGTCCAGCAAGGCCGTATAAAAAGCCATGCTCGACGGTGCGCTGGATACGGAGATCGCGGTATGGTCGATCCCGGCTCGGACTTCAGATTGGCCGCCTTCGGCGGCAGGCTGCAGCAATTCGAGCGGGTGGCCATCCGGGTCGCGAAACTTGAACGCGGTAACGCCGCCGCTGCTATCAGGAAGACGGACCGGCGCCGGATATGAATCGGGACTGCGCGAAATCGCCTTTGGGCGAGCAGAGATGCTGTCTTCACAGTAAAGCCGCTTGAGCGCGGTATCGATGTTCGCGCAACGTAGGGCCAGATGTTGAAATGCAAGATCTGCCGAGGTGCTTGGCGACGGATAGGGGCGCGCGTTCGGACCAGCCTCGACAAGTTCAAGCTCCTCGTTGCCGAGGCTTAAACGCTGTACCTTGACATTACATGCGCCCATCCCGAGTTCAGCCGCAAGCAAGCGTTCCATATAAAATGCCGGGCCGTTTAATTGAAAGTCGAGGCGATCCCGGTAGAACAGAGTGCTACGCTCAAGGTCCACGACATTTCGGCTGATTCGTATGATCTGGGTGACGAGCGCAGATGTCATGGGCGCTGGGCTCCTCGCTGGTTGGTATAGATCGCAAACAACGAATGCGACGCGCAGATAAACAAGCGGCTTCGATTACGTCCGCCAAACGTCAGATTGGACACGGCGTAGGGGACACGGATCTTCCCGATCAATTCGCCTGACGGTGCAATGCAGTGCACGCCGTCCGCTGCACTCGACCACACGTTGCCGTCCTCATCGCACCGGATACCATCGGCAAAGCCAGGATCGATCTTATGAAAGATACGCGGCTCGCCAAGCGATGCGCCGTCGACGCAGACTTCCAGCAAGGCGATGTGTTGCACCGGTGCTGGATCGAATTGCAGGCCACTTTCACAGACGTAGAGGCGCGTTTCGTCGGGTGAGAAACACAAGCCGTTGGGTCCCGCGAATCGCTCCGAGACGACGCTGAGTTCTCCCGTATCGGGTATCAGCCGATACACGCAAGCGGGACGCTCCGACCCCTGCTTGCCGCCCTCGTAGTCCGTCTGGATGCCGTACGGCGGATCGGAAAACCAGATTGTCCCGTCGCTCTTGACGATCACATCGTTAGGCGAATTCAAGCGCTTTCCTTCGTAGCGATCCACCAGCACGACGACGCGTCCATCCAGTTCGGTACGGGTAAATGCAACGGTCTCGATGAGAACATCCGATCAGCCGCCCTTGCAGATCGCGCGTATGTCCATTGGCGAATCCAGACGGTTGCCTGAACACGCTGATACCGCCGTCCGGTGTCCAGCGCATAATGCGATCGTTGGGCAAATCGCTGAATAACAGGCACTCCTGATCCGCGAACCAGACCGGTCCTTCAAGCCATCGAAAGCCGCCGGCCAGCAATTCGAGTGGCGCGTTGGGGAGGACCATCCGCTTAAAACACGGGTTTATGATTTCCACCTCCGGGCGCGTAGTCATGCGTCACCGGCTACCGGAAGTGTCCCGGGCGATGGACCGGATCGACGTGCAATTGAACGGTCATGAGGACGGCCGGCTCATCGCCAATCGTGCCCGAGCGATGACCCTTGCGGCCATCGGCACCGTCGGCGCTGCCCTGGTCCTCTCCCAGCGACAGATCGCCCGGACCCATTTCAATACGCGTGCCGTCCATGGACTCGACCCACCATCGCCCGGACAGAGGAACGATCCACTGCGGCGACGGATTCTCGTGCCATTCACCGACCCAGCCCACGGGCTGCACCGTAAAAACGACAGTCGCGTCCGAGCGCTCCTGTTTGTCGTTCCATTGCGGCGCCGCGTTGCCTACGCCCTTCAGATCGAACTTATCGAGCTCGCAGCGCACTTGATGACTCACGCCTGCGTCGTCCGTCCATAAGTGCCAGTAGCCGATTCTCGGGGACGAGTCTTTCGATTCGGAGGATGACATGAAGATTCTCACGAAATAGAGGGGTCAGGGCTGCGCATTGCTCGCAGAACCGGATGACGACGGCATGGACGCAGCGCCTGCATACGGTGCTGAGGATAACGGATGATTCAGCACCGACGATGCGCTCACCGGTATCCCGCCGATCACGAGCAAGAGCAGCCCGCCGACCAGACCGAAGTTCTTCAGGAAATCCCAGAAGTGGCTTCGTCCTTCTCCGGGTTTGGACCAGAAGTGCGGGTACTTCCAGAACGGGTGATAAAGGAGGGCGGTGACGGCACAAAATCCCGCAAGCACGAACGCCGCCAGCCGGTCGTGCCAGCCGATCACGATGCAAACGGGCGTTAAGAACTCCACGACGATGGCGATCACGATCAGTACGGCGCCGCCAGGAAGGAAGGATGACGTAGCCTGCTGCATCGCTTCCTTCCAGTGGACGATCTTGTCGAAGGCGCTGAACGGAAACATGATCACGAGACAGAACCGGGCGATCAACGGGATGGCAATTAGATTGAGAAAATTCACGTTCAATCCTTTTGGGCGAGCGTCATGCGGCCACCGGCGTCACGCCCAAGCGCACGCCGATATGGTCAGCGACACGCAGCGCGTTGGCGATGATCGTCAAGGTCGGATTGACTGCGCCAATCGATGGAAAGAAGCTTGCGTCGGTGACATAAAGATTGTCGAGTTCGTGCGCCTTGCAATTCATATCGAGCACCGATGTGGCCGGATCGGTGCCGAAGCGCAGCGTACCCGCCTGGTGAGCTGTCCCGCCGATGGGGATATTCTTTCCCAGGTACAGCTTGCGTTCCATCATCGTCGCATGAGCGCCCGCATCGGCGAGGAGTGTTTCGAGTTTCTTCTTCAAACGGTGATGGGCTTCCATGTTGCCTTCCTCGATATCGAGCACGACGCGCTCGCCGTCGTAGCGGATGCGATTCTCGGGACGCGGCAGGTCTTCCGTCGACAACCAAAAGTCCATCGAATGACGCGCCATGGTTTCGAATGGCATTTCCGGGAGCCATTCGAGCCAGCCCGGCAGCGCCTCTCCCCGGATCTGGTCGGCGTGCGAGGTTGCACACATTTGGATCAAACCGAGCGGATATTCCCAATCGTCCGCGCCGAAATAAAAGTCGCTGATCGCGAGCGTCTTTTGGAAGACCGTGTCGTTCGCCTCGCGCATGAGCGCCATGAGTATCGACTGGTTATGACGCATATAATTGCGGCCCACCTGGTCGGAGCCATTTGCCAGGCCGCGAGGGTGTTTGTCATTGTCGGAGCGCAACAGTAAGAGCGCGGAAGACAACGCCCCGCACGCGACCACGACGATGGCGGCGGTATAGCGCTCTTCCATGCCCGCGCGCTGTACGCATACCCCCGTTACAGTCCGCCCGGACGCGTTGGTTTCAAGCCGGCTCACGTACGCCCCCGTCATCAGCGTGAGGTTCGGGTACGCCGCCAGCGCCGGATCGACGCACATCACCTGCGCGTCCGCCTTACCGTTGAGCAAACACGGGAAGCCGTCGAATGCATCGCAGCGAATGCACGTGCTTGTCGGCGTGACCTTGCCGTCCTTTTCGTCGAGAAGGATGCCGAGCGGCAGATGAAACGGATGCAATCCCGCTTTAAGCAACGAGTCGTTGAGGGACTGAATGCGGGGCTCGTGGGACACGGCAGGATAAGGGAACGGGGTACTTGCAGGGGGTTCGCAAGGATCTTCACCCCGTTGTCCGTGGACGTGGAATAGGCGCTCCGCTTGCGCGTAGTACGGCTCGAAATCGGCGTACGTGAGCGGCCACGCTGGCGATATGCCGTCCTTATGGTGCACTACTTCGAAATCGCGTTCCCGCAGCCTAAATAGCGCCGCGCCGTAGACCTTCGAATTTCCGCCAACGTAGTAGTGCAGCCCAGGCTGAAACTTGCTGCCATCGCTGCCATACCAAGTTTCTCGAGTCTGATACATGCCGTCGACGAACACCGTTTTCGAATCCCAATTCGCTGGTTCGCGCTTCAGGTAGTCACCACGTTCGAGCAAAAGAATTCGCTTACCCGTGGAGGCAAGCTTCTGCGCGAGCGATGCGCCTCCCGGGCCGCTTCCAATCACGATGACGTCGTAGTGGCTCATGGGTTCCTTGTCGATCATTAGGTGAACGCCGGTGATCGGTCAACAGCAAGCGTCCCGGCGTTACCACGGCTCTCATTCCGCAAGAAGCAAACCTGTGGGCGTTTAGTAAGCCGGGAGCGTATCGATGACCAAGCTGAAGCTTGACTACGTCGATCTGTACATGGTGCATTGGCCCGCAAGAGATATGAATATGGCGGCGGCGATGGAAGCGCTGGCCGCGTTACGGGAGGAGGGCCGAACCCGAGCGATTGGCGTATGCAACTTTAACCTGCCGATGATCCGCGAAGCAGTGAGTATCGTGGGTGCGCCAATCGCGGCGCTGCAATTGGAATACCACCCGTTTCTCGATCAATCCGCGATGCTGGCATACCTCCGAAGTCAAGGCATTCCGTTGGTCGCGTACGCACCTCTCGCTCAAGGGCGTGCCACAAAAGATGAAACGCTTGAGCGAATAGGCAAAAAGCACGGCGCTAGCGCCGCGCAGGTGGCGCTAGCCTGGTTGCTGGAACAGGATGGTGTCGTCGCAATTCCCAAAGCGCAGCGACTCGAAAGCCAGCAGTCGAACCTCAACGCAACCCGTCTAATTCTCGACGACGAAGACCGTCAGAAAATTGCCGCCTTGCCCAAGGATCAACGCTATGTACGGCCGCCATTCGAGCCGGATTGGGACGCGGAATGAACACATGCCGCTCCAGGGCGTGCAACCTTCCTGAATCGAATGGACTCGATTCAACCCGGTACCCGGCGCATCGACGCTTAGCTAGAAAGTGCGATGCTGCCCTGAGCAGGAGCTAGGAAAATGTCATCCAATCAAGTAACACACGTGGAATTCGACGGTGTGGACGAGAAGGTAAAATCACAAATGTTCCACGTTGGCCGGTCAATTTTGAACAGGCTAATCGCGGCGGCCGTCTCCGCTGCAGTACTTTTGATTTTTGGCGCACTGCCGGGCAGCGCATCTGCCATCGATCAGCAGACCGCAACGGCAGCAGCGAGTCACTCTCCCGCAAGGACCATGAGTGACGACCTCACAAAGCGCTCCACCGAAATTCACTGGCCCAAAGGTTTCGAGCCAGCGAACGCCGATCTTTTTTCGCATAACGAGATTCACATCGACGCATCTTGCGAGCGCGTGTGGGACCAAATCGTCGACGCGAATGACTGGCCCAAGTGGTATCCAAATTCACACGACGTGCAGATCATGGGGCAAACCGGTGGTCCGAAGACGTCAGCGCTGGGAGCGAAAAGCGTGTTCCGGTGGACAACATTCGGCTTGCGTCTGGAAAGTAAGATTAAAGAATACACGCCTTACTCAAGAATAGGCTGGTACGGCTATGCGCCCGGCGCCGCCCCGAGCTTTTATCACACCTGGTATCTGAAACCGCAGGGCGGTGGCTGCCTTGTAGTGATGGACGAGGTTGGCAAAGGAGCCGATGCCACCAGGTTGCGAGAGACCGATGAAGCCTTGATGCACCGAGGTCATGATCTGTGGCTGGCCACCCTTAAGTGGGTGTCGGAAGGCGATTAAGTTCGAGCGTGCATGAACCGGAAACGGAGGTGCGGCGTGACTGAGGGATCGTTTCTTAAAAATGGTCGTCCACGAACTGCATTTTTGTTTGGCGAGACTCGGTTTCCGTCGTGCTACGCGCCCGTTGCGAATGTCCGCTGTCGAGAAAGTCAAGCGGCCGTCGAGGGTCGGGTTCTGCCGATCAATGTCGGACAAATGCCCACCATAAACTAGCACTCGACTTGCAATTTTCATTGTCCGCGATCGTTCGCATTACGAACAGTGCTGACTGGGAATTGGAGTTCTACATTATTTAGGTGCGACCGCGTGGTCTACCCTGCGCAATGTCGCCTGTCGGGAGCCGTCTAATCACCCGACATGGTCGGCCCCGTTGACAGCCGTCCATTGGGGGTCGAATCGACAAATTCGGACGCGACGAAATCTGCGAACGCGCGCGCGGACGGTTTGGCCGCCCGGCCCGCCGGCAGAATAACGTGGATATCGCCCGATCCGATGTCCCAGCCGCTGAGCACCCTGAGCAACGTGCCGTTTTTTAGCTCTTCGGCGCAGCCAAGCAAGCCCGACGAAACGATACCGAGCCCAGCGAGTGCAGCAGCGACCGCCGCTTCATTGCTGTTGAGCACGAAGCGCGCTTTCATACGAACCGATGTGGTGCCGCCGTCCTTGCTGAATGTCCACGCGTCCGGCCCACGGCCCGCGGGCCCGAGGATCAGCGCGTGGCGCGACAGATCGTCGGGCGTATCCGGCGTACCTGTTTTAGCAAGGTAAGCGCGCGAAGCAGCGAGCACGCGTGGTGTCACGGCGAGCTTGCGGGCCACCGCATTGGTGGAATCGGCCAAGGGGCCGATCCGTACGGCTAGGTCAACCGATCCGCTGACAAGATCCTGCCGGTGGTCGGCGAGCACGAACTCGACGCGCAACGCCGGATGCGCGTCCGTGAAGCGACTAAGTGCAGGCAGGATTGCCCGAATCGCAAACGACGTGGACATCGCAACACGCAGCAGCCCGCGCAGCTCGCCGCTACCGCGTGCGGCGTGGTCCGCTTCGTCCACTGCCACGAGGATCGCTTCGGCGCGCTCCAAGTACCCCCAACCAGCTTCTGTCAGCGTGACTGCGCGTGTGGTACGCGTCAGTAGTGCGGCTCCCACGCGCCGCTCTAATTCGCTGACGATGCGCGACACGCTCGGCTGCGACATTCCCAACTCCCTTGCAGCGCCTGAAAAACTGCCGGCGCGTGCAACGCATGCGAACACATACATAGACAGAAATCGATCATTCATTTTATTTTCGGATAAAACTTAGTTGGTTTAGCTTACTACCATTAAAAACCGAATAATGGAAGGATGGTGGCTTGCACTGCACCCGCATTGCGTAGAATCGTAAGAGAAGGACATCGAGCCATGCCGTCCCCAGCAATTCCCTCCCTTTTCACACCGGTCCGCTTCGGTGCGATCGAGTTACGAAATCGCATCGTCATGGCATCAATGACGCGCGGACGCTCAAGCAATGCCGGGCTGGTGCCGACGCCGCTCCATGTCGAGTACTACCGGCAGCGTGCGTCGGCGGGACTTTTGATGAGCGAAGCCGTATGGGTTAGTCAGCGCGCGATTGGTTTCGTTAACGTGCCAGGCCTGTTCACGAGCGAACAGCTTGCGGGGTGGCGTGCCGTCACCGACGCGGTCCACGCCGAAGGCGGGCGAATATTCGCGCAGCTCGCCCATTCGGGCGCGGTTTCGCATCCCGACTTCTTCGACGGTGACTTGCCGCTCGCGCCTTCAGCGATCAATCCCGGCTTGCGGTCGTTCACACCGGGAGGCTTCAAAGACACCGTCACCCCGCGTGCAATGTCCACCGAGGAAATTCACGCGACAGTCGATGACTACCGGATAGCGGCGCGCAATGCAAAGCTCGCCGGATTCGACGGTGTCGAACTGCATTGCGCGACTACGTACCTGCTGCCTGAATTCCTCAACAGCGCGTTAAACCGCCGCACCGATGCATACGGCGGCAATGCCGCAAACCGGGCGCGCATCGTGTTTCAAGTCCTCGAGGCGATGATTGCCGAATGGGGACCGGGCCGCGTCGGCATCAAGCTCGCGCCAACATTTGCGATGGGCGGTTTCGGTCCAACCCATGAAACGCCATCAACTTACGATTATCTTGTGGACGGCTTGAACGGACTTTCCCTATCGCACTTGCAGATCGTGAGAGCGCGGGAAAACCTCCACGGAACGCCCGTGGCGGCCTTGCAAGATACGGTTGCGTATTATCGGGCACGTTTTCGTGGGACCCTGGTCGCCAATGGCGGCTTCGATCGCAATGTCGCCGATGCCGCCGTTCGCTCGGAGGCGGCCGATCTCGTCTCTTTCGCGACGCCGTTCATCGGGAATCCGGATTTGGTCGAGCGCCTGCGCCATGAATTACCGCTTTCACCGTCGGATTCCAAAACCTACTACCAAGGCGGTGCGCGCGGGTACATCGACTACCCGCTTGCCGAGCGCGACCGTAGTGCTGGCACTTGACACTTAACACGACACCTGTTTCTGCAATGCCCAACGCTTACCAAGGAGCAATGATGATGGAATCCACTCCCGGCCCTGCGCCCTCGCATGTTGTCCGCGCGGCCGAAGGAAAACGGTTCGACGTGCTTGGCGCGCATCTCGTCTGGAAAGCACGCGGCGAGGACACTGAGAACACCTTCACCGTTGCCGTGCAGAGCTTGTCGGCGCAGGAAAGCATCCCGAGACACCAGCACCGCTATGCGGAGGTTTTCTACATCTTGTCCGGCGAGGTCGAGTTCACGCTTTTCGACGGGCCGAATGCCAACACGTACACATTAGGTGCGGGTGACTCCGTGATGGTTGCCGCAAGCAGCGACCATGGCATACGCAATGCAACGAATGAGCAGGCGACGCTGCTCGATATCGCATCAGTCAGTCACCAGCATTTCTTCGACACTGTACAGCGCGAAGCTCCGCAATGGAGCGCCCTCACGCCTGAGGAAACCATGCACCGCGTCGGCGAGATCGGTCGGAAGCATACGCTGGAGTTCTGGCAGCCAGAATGAGGGGTGGGTGTTGTTGCCACGACAGATTGCTCAGGCCTGCGGTGGCGCATATGCCCACGGTCGTGTGCATGCAGGATGGCTGGTTACCGACGAATTCTGTTCATCTGATCTCGACATTCGGAGGTCCTTTGCGGGGTCGAGTATTGCCCATTGGCAGTTGGCAGTTGGCAGTTGGCACAGACTAACTTTCTCTTCGCCTGAAAGGGGAGTTTTTATGGAAACGACAGCCAGCAACGCCACGGCGCGTGTGCCGTTGAATAAAGGCAACTCAAACGGGCATAAGTCGCCGCTGAAGCTCGAGGATATTTGGGCCATTCGGATCCGACTGCAATTGCGTGGACCGCAATGATCCTGTCAACACAGAATGCCCGTCACACATGGGGTTGGTAGCCTGTGTTGACAGTATTATTTCCACTCCAAACGAAATAAAAACGTCAATTCGCATAAGTCCGCATTAAATACGTCAATTCGCGTCCTAGAATTCAAATCCCGTCCGTAAGGTCTTGATCTTATGGAAAATCCTCCGTACATTTCGAAGCCGATCGCGGTTGCTCGTCCGCGCGGCGCACACCGCTTTGAAGTCTTCAGCCCGAAGCTAGCGCGTCGGCTTACCTTGCATCATCGCGGCGCGCTGGATCAGTGGGTGCTGATCGAATCGGACTCGTCGATCAGCACGTTCTGCGAACGTCCCGCCTTCGTGCTGATCGACGGCCGTCGCTATCTGGCGGATTTTTGGGTAAAGAGCGGCGACCGCGAAGAATTGCTTGTCCTGGCAAATTCGGTTGCGAGCGACAAGAGCGAAACGGACGCTGATCTCAAAGCATTATGTTTTTCGGTTCGCTGCGTCCAGCACGCCGAGCTTGCCGCCGCTCGCGTCTGGATCGATAACTGGCGGCGGATGCTCCCCTGCATTGTCGCGACGCGAGGCCTCCTTCCGATTTCATTGCTGGATGGCATCGAGCGCTTCATTGATCGTCCCCAGCAGCTCATTACGATTGAGCGAGAGTTCTCAACAGGGGACCCCACACTTGTGCGAGCGGCAATTTTCGCTTTGCTTCACGCGGGACGCTTGAGCGCTCCCGACCTGCATACTGAAGCGCTGTCATTGCTCACTCCCTTCGCGCCGGTTGACGCAACATCATGAACCGCCGCAAGCCTGAGTTCGAAGCGCTTGACGTGACGCTCTGGCCGACCGTCGCATACACCGAGTTTGACGAAACGGAGCGACGCGTTTTTCGGACAAGAATGCAGGCAATCGAGGGCTACGCTCGCGGCGAATCAGTCACGAACATCGAGCGCTCGACGGGCGTTAACCGGCGGCAGCTTTATCGATGGCTGGAACGCGCCTTGGCGCTTCATGCTGATGGACGTATCTACGGATATCGGGCGCTAATCGCCCGGGTGCGTATTAACGAATACGTGCGCATCAGCCCGGTGATTGTTCGTGGCGAACGAGGTTCCCGCGGTACAGCCGGTGCACTTTCTCAGCTATTTGAACGCTTTCCGACGCTCTCGGTGTGGTTGCAACTTCAGGTTAAGCGCCGGCGCGTGATGCTAGAACAGATTCACACCGACGGCCAATTACGAACTCGCCTTCGCGGACTTACGTCGTTGCACGACGAATTTCTCAACCAGTGCCGAGCAGTGGGGCTAACGGCAGCGGATTATCCGTTCGATACCGCCGGTCGTGCGATTCGCTCACTCTCCGTACGCGTAAAGGCTGAGATGCTCCGCCGCTTTAGCGTCGCGGCGCATTCGGCGGGTGCGTCACATCTGAAAGGGCTTCCACAAGAGCCCAATGATCGATCGGCGCCGGTCGCAACTCGGCCTTACCAAGTCGTGGAGTTCGACGGGCATCGCCTGGATATTCGTCTCAAGGTGGTCGTGCGCGATCCGCTTGGGTTTGAACACGAATTCGAAATCGAACGGGTGTGGTTGCTGGTGATTATCGATGTCTGCACGCGCGCTGTGTTGGGCCATCACTTGGTGCTCGCCCGCGAATATAGCCGCTATGACGTCGTCAAGACGATTGAGAAGGCGCTTGAGCCGCACCGCCCGCGTTCTTTCACGATTTCTGGTCTTGCTTACGGCGCGCACGATGGATTCCCCTCTGGGCGACTATTGGAACTCGCTTATGTGACGTGGGAGTGGATGAAGCTGGACAATGCGAAGGCGAATCTTGCCAATGAAACGCTCAGTGCGTTGTGCGAGTTTGTCGGCTGCTGCGTAGATGCCGGGCCGAAATACAGTCCAGACGAACGGCCCTACATCGAACGATTTTTCGGGACGATAGCAAGTCGGCTTTCGTCGCGAATGCCCGGTTATACAGGTTCTCACCCAAAAGACCTCCGCCGTGCACTGGGCGACCCGAAGGGGGACCTTCGGCTATTCGTGTCGTTCGACGAACTTGAAGAGCTTGTCGAATACACGATGGCGAGCTACAACGGCACGCCGCACAATGGGTTGAACAACGTCACGCCGCTCGAAGCGATGGAATATTTCATCCGCGGTAGACAAACGCTTGTGACATGGCTGGTCGAGCATCATCGCCGCACGTTGTGCCTGATGCAATCGGCTCGTCGCTGTCGGGTGCGCGCCTATCTAGATCGCGGAATACGACCACACATTAACTTGCACGGCGTGCGCTATACCAATTATGTGCTCGCAACCGGCACACATTTGATTGGCCGCCATTTGCTTGTCTATATGAACGCGGACGACTTGCGATGCGTGCGAGCGTTTCTCGCGGACGGCACTGAGTTGGGGATACTTGACGCGCAGGGAGCGTGGCGAGTTGTGCCACACAACCTCAAATTGCGACAAGAAATCCGGAAGTTGCGCGGAAGCCGGCGTCCTCAGCACGCGGGCGATGCAAACCCGATCGAAGCATACGTAAAGGCGAAGTTCGCAGAGGCGAAAAAGACGCGCAAGGCGGCGACCGAACTGGCGCAAGTGGTGCGGGTTTTAGCGGACGCGCCAACCGCGCGAACCCCTGCAGGTCCACGTCGGCCAATCAGAAGCACGCGTGGTGATGCGCCGACGATCGCATCCGCCGCGGACTGCGGAACGTCGGGGAGCAGTAAAGCTAGCACAGCAGACATGCCGTCCACGCAACAAGCGCCGGCTCGGCCACGCAAGTTGTCGATCGGTACAGGCCAGGTCTTCTAGTCGACTGCTTATTTCGGGAGGTACAACATGTCGCTCCAGGTTCCGCGTCCGATTGATCCTTCATTGCATCCACTAGCCACCGGCAATTATCGGATTGCAACGCCGGCGATCCAGGAGTTTTACGATTTGGTCAGTCGTTGTCTGCGATATCGAATCATGGGCGCACTCATCTATGGCCCATCGCGAATCGGCAAGACCCGTTCGATCGAATACGTGCGACTGCTGTTCGCTCGCAATTATCCGAAGGTCACCAGCTACCACGCACAATGCGAGCACAAACCGCGACATGCCGAAGGGCCATTCTTCGCCAACCTCCTCGAAGCCGTCAGGCACCCAGAGCCTAACGCGGGCAGCAACCCCGCCAAGCGGATGCGGCTGACCGCCAAAATCCGGGAGGCGGCAGCCCGCGCTGGCAGCGGAACCGTCTTGCTCTTCTGCGACGAGGCGCAGCGTTACAACGAGAACGAATACGAGTGGCTCCGAGACGTACACGACGCGCTCGATCGTCAGCAGATCAAGCTGTTCACCTTCCTTGTCGGTCAGGAGGAACTGCTCGCGCAGAAAACAAGTTTGCAGATTACGGGCAAGACTCAGATCGTCTCGCGGCTTATGGTGGAGGAACTACCGTTTTATGGCATCCGAAACGCTGAGGACGTTGCAACGTGCCTCCTCGGCTACGACGAGACCACCTATCCGGAAGGCAGCGCATGGACATTCACCCGCTTCTATCTTCCGCAGGCGTTTGATTCTGGATACCGGCTGGTGAGCGACGCGCACGTGCTATGGCGTGCGTTTGAAACCGCGCATCATAAGGCTAACTTGCCCGGGCGATTGGAAATTCCGATGGAATCATTCGTCCGTGCCGTAGAGATTTTGTTGAAGGAGAGCGAAGTGCGCGATAGCCGAGGTTATTGCCCAGAGGAAGCTTTTTGGTCCCATGCGGTCCAGCATTGCGGCTATGTTCAGTCTCGTCATGCTACCGGTCGCGTCCTCATCACCGCGTAAAGCGGCAAGTTCGCCGCTACGGTTTCCGATCCTTTCGCTCGACGAGCGCAAGCTCACGCCGGCGTTGGGCTACGCATTCAGCACCAAATGGCTCGATCCTTGTGAGTCGCTAGTGTCGATCCTATGGAAGTTTGGCCAAGCGAACGGTTTGCCAGGATACATCGTCGCCCGTCAGTTAAGTGCTGACGCCGACCCGTACGAAGGCGTGGCGCCACTGGCGGAGTCAATCGATATTCGGCGTGTATGCGACACGCTGCTGATGTCGCCGAAGGCGCTACGTGCCTCCCTGTTCATTGGGGCGCCGCGCCGTCGTTATTGCACCATTTTCCGATACTGCAGGAAATGTGTGATGCGTGGGTATCATAGCGTGCTGCATCAGTTGGAGACGGAGGTTGTCTGCCCGGCTCATCAAAGGCCCTTGGAAACCGCGTGCCGGCGCTGCGGTTTTGAGGCCCAGTGCGTGCTGAGCGCGAGATTTCTCGAGACGCCGTTCCGTTGTTCGTACTGTCGCGCTGGCTACAGCTACAACGTGTTTTCCATTCTAAAGCGACGACCGATGGACAAAAGCGAAAGAGTCGCGATCACTCGGCGGTATTTCGAGCGGTACTTAACGTGATGCAGCGCTGCTCAGTCGGACGTTTCGCTACTTTCATCGCTTGCCAAACGCAGCGCCGATCTGCCGAGCGCGTTTCACCTCGTCGCTGTGCAGGTAGATCGACGTGGTTGCAATCGAGGCATGCCGAAGATTGTCACGCACGGTGGTGAGTTCCGCCCCGCGTGCCAAAGCATGAGATGCATGGGTATGCCGCATCCAGTGGGGGCTGGCGCGCCGAAGTTTTTCGGCCAGCGCAGGATTGTCCGTGCCGATGACATCGCCGGCCAGCGTAAAGAAGCGACGCATCACGATCCATAGCCGTGAGCCGCTAATCCCGGTCATGCTGTCCTGTTCGTTGCGGGCAATCAGCGGCGTCGAAGGATCCCAACGTACCCGTGTAACAGGCAGTTGGCGCTGCAAAAGATAATGATCGAGCGCCGAGCGGGCTAACGGAGGCAACGCCACCGTGCCAAGCCGGCTTCCTTTGCCGATCAGATGTAGCCAGTGATCGCCATGTTCGTCAACACGGATGTCTCGGAGCGATGCGCCAACAAGCTCGCTTACGCGCAGGCCTGTGGCGTATGCGAAGTCGAGCATGAAGCGAACCCGCTGCGCGGCGGGCGCCTCCCAGCCATACGACCATTCGAGGCCATCTGCGATCATGCGCACCAGCAACCATTCCGGCTCATTAAAGTGGCGAGAACCGTCAAGGGGGACGACGCGAGTACGCGCTCGAACCTTAACCCCGGCAAAGGGGTTGGCCAGCACGTAGCGCTGCTCGATCAGCCAGCGAAATAGCGCGCCGAGTACCGACAGCGCATACGCGGCGGACCTCGCTGAAAGGCAACCCACAAATGGGCGCCAGTCGGGGGCGTGACGTGGTCGGGGCGGTCCAACCCACCGATCGCGTGGCGTGGGCCGACGCAGAAAGCTGCGGAAAGTGATCGCGTCTTCCGTCGTGAGGGACGAAAGCGCACGGCTCCGTTCGACGATGGCCCAGAGGATCAGACGTTCTGCCTCTTTTCGATAGGCGCGCTGCGTCGCCGGCGTCTCGTGCAAAGCGAGCCACGCCTGCACAGCCTCATGATCGTTTGTCGCGTCGAGGATGCATGCGTTCTGCGGTGCCCGGAAACTGCCGCGTGACCCGTCGACCTCATGTGGCAATTGCAACCTCTCCCAGGGGACAACATTGGTAGGCGAGGACACGGCAATTAGCGCCCGTGCGCGTTCCGTCAGTTGAGGATGGGACTCGAAAAACGCCTCGATCTTTCGGGCGCTTGTTTGTCCGAGCCCGGTTATTGCGCGCCACCAGCCTCGCCTGCGCGGTACTCGCAGGGTCAAGTCAGCCAGCGTCCGGATGCCGTGGTTGCGCAGCACACGCGCCGCACGTGGCGTTAGCCACAGACTGACGTTGTCTGCGATTTGCGGCTGCGGAACAGGGAGTGCGCGCAACAGCTCGATCGCGTGCGCGACCGCGCTGGCTCTAGTCATCCGCTCGCCGACGGCGTGCTCTAGGAGTGCACCTAGATCGCTACGCTGGCGCTGTCGGGCGAATTCAATCAGTTGATGCCGAATGCTGCCAATAAGACTGCGTGCAGACGCACCGATAACCCGATCATTCGGTAAGTAACGGTCCACTGCCGCCCGGGAGGACAGTCCCGCATACCAACCGCGCAGCGCAGCGAGCCGATCTGCATCGGGAAACGAGGCCGATGAGGAATCGGGCGCGGACGATTGGGCTAAGCGCGATTTCATAAACGCCAGTTTAGGTCAGAAATACAGCTAACGCGATAAGAAGGATTATCGCAACAGCGTCAATTTATTCGAACACGAGCACCAGCTTAGAACGCTCTATTTGTGCCTTAAAGACTAACTCCTCAGCTTCCATCTCTACAATTGCATAGTTTAGGTTGCTTGCGGGTCGTGAGGAGGTACGCACTCAGTCCGCAAACTCAGGTTCTTTCGGCGCTGCCGCAGCCTTAAATTGGCAATGACTGGGATTCTGTGTTCGCAAACTGTCGACATCTCGCGTCTTAGCCGTTAACAGTTAGACGCTATGGTTCGCCCATTCTGGCATGCTTCGCTCTCTTCTTTCCTAATCGCGGTACTGACCTGTCTATTGGTGGTGTTCGTGCTTGAGGTGGTGTCCTTGCTTGAGGCAGCGTTCCGGCTCGATGAGTTGTACCTCTGGGAATTAGCGTCCGGATAATGGTGGTCGCCGTCAGCAAACGCATGTGTAGAAGAAACCATCGTGGCAAACGCGCTAACGGTGAGCAGAAAAATTTTCATCTTTATTCTCCATGACTTTTTAACGCGCCGCATTTCGGCGCTCAAAGCCATTTTGCTTCTTGCTCAATGAACCGGCAGTGGCCGCGAGATGACCATTCGGTCATGTGGATGACCCCTCGCCGCGCGCCTCGGATTTGAAAACCGATCGGCACATATCATCGTCAGGCATGGCGACAGAATACGAGCATGCAGACTCGAAATTTGTCCCCAACAAGTACAACAAGTGTTCGTCGGTCCGCACTTTCGGTTGCTAGCGTGGGGTCAAATGAAACCTTTTATTGTCCTGCCTTGACGTTGTTCCACCGCCTTTTCAGTGCCACGATGGCGAGCAAATTCTGCGGCAGGGCTGACCGTCTAAAAGACACAGATTGTGGCTGCTGCAAAAGCTGGGATAAACCTCCGAAGCAAGGCCTCCGGGTGAAGGCGATTAAGCCGCGCTGAAACAACGAAATCTCGTTGGGCCAATCGCCATGTCGGCTAACACGACTGTCGGGCTCGCCGACCGCGCGCAATCCGTTTGCAACATCTCCTGAACGCAGCTCACTCCCAACCAATTACTTAGCGTCGTGCTTGATCTGCCACTGTTGCATGACGCCAATTTCCTTCTCCTGTTCCGAAATGATGTTTTGCGCCAGTTTTCGCGCCTCCGGGTCCTTGCCATATTTCAGTTCTACCTGTGCCATGTCGATTGCACCCTGGTGATGTGGAATCATCCCGGCGATGAAATCTTTGTCTGCGTCGCCCGAGAGCGGTATGTCCATGCGTTGCATCATGGTTTGTCGACCAGACATGAAAGCGTCGGTGGAGGGACTCTTGCTTGAACCAGCCGCGTCCTTGCCCATCGACATTCCAGCCATCGCCCCGCTCGCCGGGGTTTGACCTTGTGAGGGGATGGCGCTTAACGAGCCGATAGCGACGGCGATGCTCAGCACGACGGTTTTGAGAGAAGAATTATTTTTCACGACAACCTCTATAAGTAAGTGGCGGGTGGACTATCGGAAATGTGAGGCTTTTGGCTTTCGACAGAACTGCTTTCTGCTACTGATGATTGCGGTGCCCGTGATGCTCGTTAGAGGCTGAAGCACTGCTTGAAGGGGCCGCATCGTGGCCGTTATTCTGAGCGTGATTATGGCCGCCACGGTCGCGACCACCTTTGTTCATCATCTTCATCATTTCCGGACCACCGCTCTTAAAGAACACGAGCACAAGCACGGCGCTAACGGCCGCGAAGATGATGTTCAGAACCGTCGTGTAGTTGAAGGTAATGGTCTCGGTCAGAATGCTGACATTGCGCTGATGAGGAATCAGACTGGCAACGCCAAAAATGAGTTCGACCGCGAGCGCGGCCACTACCATCGCAATGTAGAAGGTCACGAGCATGTACCATGTCATCCTGCCACCGTAGTATTTCCGGTAAATGTTCAGGATGGGTGGGATGATGAGGTCGCCAAAGATGAAGGCCGCAACCCCCCCAAAGCTGATGCCGCCGTTCCATAGGACGGCCGCAAGCGGAACATTACCGACCGAGCAAGTGAAGGAGATTACCGCGATAAACGGTCCGACAAATGCGCCCCAAATCATCGCCGCGACGGGATGGTCCACCAAAAAGAACGCTTTCCAGAATTCGTTTGGCACCCAGGCGCCCAGCGCACCCGCAACGAGCAGGCCAATGCCGATGTCACGCCACAGCATGGCCCAATTCATCACAAACGAATGGCTGATGTTGACCCAGCCCGCTTTGGACAAACGGTCCTTCCAAGTGCCACTTTGCTCGCCCATTGACATCGCTGCATGGCCTTCCATTGAACCTGCGATACCCTTTTCAGCTTGTTCGAGAGCAGACTTCTTCAGTGAATCTTTGAGAGTCAAGCGAAAGAGCAAGACTAAGACCGCAATCATGATTGGACCGCCAATGAACTCGGCGGCTGCAAAGTGCCAGGAAATCAACACCCACATCAGCACTCCCAGTTCTAGCACCAGGTTGGTGGCCGCAAATTGGAACGCCATAGCAGCCGTAAAATCTCCGCCCTTGCGGACAATGGAACGCGCCATCGCGACGGCTGCATAGGAGCACGACGACGAAGCCGCACCCAACGCACTCGCCTTCACTATCGATTTTGCCTTGTCATCAGGCAGCAGCAGCGACATCTCGCCTTTCGAAATCGCGACCTCGATAATCGCCGAGAACAGAAAACCCAGGCAGAGGCCCCAGAAGATGTCCCAGAACATCGTGAAAGACATCCACAGCGCGTGACCGATTGCCATCAAGACGCTCATCTCGTTCTCCTTGACCTATAGGCGATTACATTCAACCAAGCGGTGCGCGATCGGGGAAGTAAATGCCGTGCGGAGACTTTCCAACGTGAATGGTGTTGACCAGCTTCATTGTCTGCAGGTCAATCACACCGACGAATCGAGTGAAGCGGAAGGTGACCCAGAGGTATCGCTTATCCGGTGTCAGTTCCATGTCATCGGGGCCCGGCAGGAGCCCTGTAATCGTGTTCAGCACCGTGAGCGACTGAAGGTCGACAACGCTGATGGTGCTCCCTACGCGATTGGTAACGAGTACACGGCGTCCATCGGCCATCGACCGGAAGTTGTGGGCTCCCCGGTCTGTGTGAATAGTATTGATGACCTTTTGCGTACGCCAGTCGACGACGGCCACGTAATCGGCGCCTGTCATGCCAACCAAAAGGTACTTGTCGTCGGGCGTGAAGAAAAGACCAGCCGGCGCCTTGCCAACCTTCATCTTCCACTTGACGGTTTGCGTATCAAGGTCAAGCGCCGCGAGTTCGTCGGATTCCTGCAGCGTGACGAAGACAGTTTTATTGTCCTTTGTGAATGCGAGGTGGCTTGGCGTGTCCGCTAGGGGTACACGCTTAGCGATTGCAAAGTTGCTTCCGTCGTAGTGGTAGATGTCAACCCGATTCAGCCGGAGTCCCGCCGTGACGAACCACTTTTTGTCGTACGAGAATCCGAGTTGATAAGGGTCTTCGATACCCTCAATCCAGCGCTGAACTTTTCCAGTTCTTGGGTCAAGGAGCACCAAGCTGTTGCTTATTGAATTGGCCACGATGAGCGACTTGTTATCTGGGCTCGCCATCAGGTGGTGAGGCTCTTTGCCGACGGGGAGGGTGTCGGTCACTTTTTGGCTAGCCATGTCAATAAAGCTAACGTTGGCGTCAGACGAATTCAGCACAGTCACAAGTTCAGCGTGGGCCGCGGTCGAACAGACGAGCGCGGAGAGCGTCAGCAAGAATAGGGTCTTCATGTGGTGATAGCCTCTTGAAACACAGCAGAGCTGGATTTCGGAAATAACAATGTGAACGTGGTCAGTCCGTTATGACTTGTCAGGTCGACCTTGCCGCGATGCAACTCCATAATGGACTTGACGATTGCAAGGCCCAGTCCGGAGTTCTTTCCGGACTCATGGCGCGACGGGTCAATGCGATAAAAGCGGTCGAAGATTTTTTCCATGTGCGCTTCGGAAATTGCTACGCCGACATTGCTCACGGAGATCACCGTTGCGTTTGGCAGCTCATCAGCCTTTAGCGAAATGACTGAATCGGGAGCTGCATGGTCCAGCGCGTTGCTCACGAGGTTGCTGACCGCGCGGCGAAACAAGGTCGTGTCTGCATATACGATGCCGCTGGCTTCAATGCCAATGGCATGTCGGCTTTCTTCAGCCATACCTTGAAAATATGAGGCGAGCCGCTGAAATTCCGATTGGACGTCAAGCGCCGTCACCTTGACTGCTTGCTTGACGTTGTCGGTTCGCGCGAGAAAGAGCATATTCTCAATCATGCGTTGCAAGCGTTCGCATTCCTCGATATTCGAGTCGATAAGCGTCTCGTATTCCTCGATGCTGCGCGTCTTTGATAATGTGATTTGCGAAGAGCTGATGACGTTCGCGAGTGGCGTTCTCATGTCGTGCGCCAGGTCCGACGAGAATTGCGATAGTCGCGTAAAAGCGCGCTCAAGGCGGTCCAGCATCCGGTTGACCGATACAGCGATGTCCGTCAGCTCAAGTGGTCCACCTTCGACATTCAATCGCTCACTCAAATTGTCGGCTTCAATGCGTGAAGTTTGTCGCCCGATGCTCTTAACCGGGGTAAGTCCGCGGCGCGCGACGCCGTACCCGAGAAATCCAACCAAAACGGAGCCGGCGGCGGCTGCGAACAAGATGTCGAGGCGGTAGCTTCGGAGAAGCGAGTCACGGTCCGATGCGCTTCTCGCCAAAAGAATGCGGATGTCCTCACCTGAGGGGAGGGTTTCGTCGGCAAAAACACAACGCGCGGCGCCAATCTGAAATGGGCGGCAGGCGTACGGCACGCGCTGCGCGATTCGCGAGCCATATGCAGAGGGAAGGTTTGCCCCGGGTGTCTCGGAGTGGTTGGCAACGATTTTGCCAGATTGGTCCAGGATGGTCAGGTAGACGCCAGGATGGGAGAGCAAGATTTCGTGAAACATGGTCTGGGCGCCATGCACCCCTGCGACCGTGTTGGCGTCGCGTGCAAGTTGTGCGAACTGATTGAGCTTGCCATCAATCTCGATGTCGTCGCGACGCTGAAGTTCGGTATCGAGGGAACTATATAAAAATGCGCCTATGAGCGCGAACACGGCGGCAGCGACCACCAGGAATGCGAGCGCGAGGCGGCCGGAAAGCGAATAGTGCCGGCCGGTGGTGTTCATGTGCGTTCCTCTAAGACGTATCCCATTCCGCGAACTGTGTGCAACAGTTTGCGCTCAAAGGGTGTGTCTACCTTTGCCCGGAGTCGTTTGACCGCGACATCGACGACATTGGTGTCGCTGTCGAAGTTCATGTCCCAGAGCTGCGACGTGATGAAGGTACGCGTGAGCACCTCGCCCTGACGCTCGGCCAATAGTTGAAGGAGCGCGAATTCTTGCGCGGTCAAGTCAATGCGCGTGTTGCCTCGTCTCGCACGGCGCTTGAAGAGCTCGATCTCGAGGTCGGCAATCATGATGACGTCGCGAGCGCCGCGTGGCGAGCGTCGCAGGAGCGACCTGATGCGAGCCAGAAATTCGGCGTAGGCAAATGGTTTCGACAAGTAGTCGTCAGCGCCAAGCTCCAGCCCTTTTACCTTGTCTTCGACGGTGTCGCGCGCAGTGAGCAGTAGCACAGGGGTGGACTTTTGCTCCCGAAGACGCCGCAGCACCTCGAAGCCATCCATCTCGGGAAGCATGACGTCCAGCACCATTACATCGAAGTCTTCGTGCAGCGCGAGGAAAAGACCGTCTTTGCCATTGCTTGCGATGTCAACGTTAAAGCTCGCTTCGGTCAGACCCTTGTGCAGATACGACGTCATTTTCTGCTCATCCTCGACGATAAGTATGCGCATACTGAGCCTCTTATTTTAGTGTTGCGGACAGGGTAGCAATTTAGAGCGATCAATAAGATGGCGGCAAAATGACATTTTTGCCATGTTCGATGCATGGATGACTGAACGGTCATCTTGGAGCCATTGTCTCGTCATGGGGGTGTTGGTAATGTCCTGTTTATCAGCCCTGCGAACCTTACAAGGGGCTAAAACTGCGTGCTAGACTCAAGCCCTATGATTAACTGGCGCAAACTTCTCACGGTCGTGTTGCTGATGCTGAGCCTGTCGGCTCGGGCATTTGGGGCCGCCCCCCTGACCTGCGAGCTTTCGCAGGGCAGCGGAGAAGTTATGTCCAGCGCGCACGACATGCACGAGATGGCGAGTCGCCCGTCGGAAGCGATGACAACCGTCTCTGTCCATGGAGAACATAATCTTCAGGGCGCCATGCACCATCACGGCAGTGGGCATTGCAGTACTTGCGTTTCCTGCTGTGTCGGCGGCGTTCTGCCTCCTATCGCCGCTATCTCGATTCCCAGCCAGGCTGTGCGTGATGTCCCTGTGGACAATGCGTCGGCTGGCTCCGAGCGTTTCTTGACGGGTGGTATTGAAAGACCTCCCCGCCTCATTCTCGCCTGAGTTTGGTCGTCCCGCCGCTGGCGTGACGCTCCCTGTTTCTGACCGCAATTGTTGCTGTCAGCTGAACTCTGCCGAGAGAAATTTCATGCGAATTATTTATGCCGCGCTGCTTAGCGCAGCGGTGGCTTTGCCTTCGTTCGCAAGTGAACCCGCTGCTACCCCAGACCCGACCGACCCGGGCGCACCGGTGCCAGCGGTCGCTGTTCCATTTGCAACGGATGACTACAAGCCTTTTCAGGATAAGCCCGTCGGCTCGTGGCGCGACTTGAACGGCGCTGTCACACCTTCTAAAAAGAACGGCACGGGCATGTCGGGGATGGCCGGCATGGGCGGAATGAGCGGTATGCAAGGGATGAATAAAAATCAGCCTTCGAAAGAAACCCCTCAGCCTTCTTCCGCAAAAGGAAATGGCATGGCGGATATGGACCATTTAAAAATGCCGATCGGCTCACCCGAGCCCGAATCTATGAAAGGCATGGAGGGCATGGAGGGCATGGACATGCAAGACATGGGTGACATGAAGGGCATGAGCGACATGAAGGGTAAGGGTGATATGAAAGGGGAGGCAGGCAGCGACAGCATGCCAGGCATGGACCATTCGAAGATGCCTCCTGACAGCGATTTAAAGCCAGCTCCTGCCGGAAAGCAGGGAATGAAGACGAACAACGGGGAGATGGGCGAATGAAGCCTCAGCTCTTTGCCTCTAGTCGGCTTGTTGCGGCCGTCGGCGTCGTTGCCCTATTTGCTGGCTGCACAACATTCTCCAAGGACGGAGGGTTCAATACCGTCTCCAATGTCGCGTCTGACCGGCTTGGGAAGGATGCGGTCATTGTCAAAACGGCCGCCGATAGAGATTCGGTCTTTAAGCGCACCAAGGAATTGTTGGCGAAGCCCCTTAGCATGGATGACGCGGTACAGGTCGCACTCTTGAACAACCGCGGTTTGCAAGCTTCATATGGTGACCTGGGTATTTCCGAGGCCGACCTTGTGCAAGCCGGGCGGTTGCCGAACCCAGGCTTCTCGTTCAGTCGCACGCATTCCAGCAACGATTTGAGTATCAATCGTACGTTCTCGCTTGGCATCCTGAGTATCTTCACGCTCCCGTTGGCCACACGTATCGAAAGCCGACGCTTCGAGCAGACGAAGCTGTTGACCGCCGATGCGATGCTGAAAGTCGCAGCCGACACCAGGCGCGCCTATGTGAGCGCGGTCGCGGCGCAACAGTCAGTCGCTTACGCTAAACAGGTCAAGGATTCGGCGGAAGCCGTCGCCGAACTGGCTTCGCGCATGCAGCAAGCAGGCAACTTTAGCAAGCTTGACTACGCGCGTGAGCAGGCGTTCTACGCAGATTCGGTCGCTCAATTCGCCAAGACCCGGCAAGAAAGCGTCGTCGCGCGAGAGAAATTGACCCGCCTGATGGGCTTGTGGGGCGCCGGCGCACAGTTCCAGTTACCCGAGCGTCTGCCGGACCTTCCGAAGGACCGTCCCGAGCTGCACGACCTTGAGAGATTTGCTATGCAGAACCGCCTGGACATCCAGGCGGCGAAACTACAGACCCAAGCGGTCGCAACTTCATTGGGGCTGACTCAGGCGACCCGTTTTATCAACGCACTCGACGTCGGCTACGAAAACAATTTCGAAACCGATAAGGGACGCCTGCACGGCTTTGACATTAGCGTCGAGATTCCTCTGTTCGACTGGGGTGGTGCGAAGGTCGGGCGAGCACAAGCCGTGTACATGCAATCCGCCAATCGGCTTGCGGAAACGGCGGTGAATGCGCGTTCCGAAGTGCGCGAATCGTACTCCGCGTATGTCAGCGATTACGACGTCGCAAAGCACTACCGAGACGAGGTCGTGCCGCTTCGCAAAACCATTTCAGATGAGCTCTTGCTGCGCTACAACGGCATGTTGGCAAGCGTGTTCGAGCTGCTCGCTGATTCTCGCGAGCAAGTCGGCGCGGTCAACAGCTACATCGATGCGTTGAAGGAATATTGGATAGCGGAAACCGACCTGCAACAAGCAGTGGGTGGCCGCTTGCCGTCGGTTGCGGTCGCTCAAATGCAATCTATGCCCGAATCCGCAACGCAACCAGCGTCCCCTACAAATTCAGAAGGTAAGTGAAATGGTCTCTCGTCGAAACTTTATCGGCGGTTCCGGCGCGGCGCTGCTTGGCGCTGCACTTGTCAGTAAGGCCGGAGCGGCGTCGTTACCCGAGGCAGCGACGATGTCGAGCGTCAACACGCAACCGCCGCCTGCTCCCCCCAACGGGCGGCCGTACAACCCTGTCGTGACGCTTAACGGATGGTCGCTGCCTTGGCGCATGAACAACGGATGGAAGGAATTTCACCTGACGGCGGAGCCCGTGGTGCGCGAGATGGCACCGGGCATGAAGGCGAATCTTTGGGGTTACAACGGCCAGGCCCCGGGACCGACCATTGAGGCGGTAGAAGGCGACAAGGTTCGCATTTTCGTCACCAACAAACTGCCGGAGCACACGACCGTTCACTGGCACGGCATGTTGTTGCCGTCCGGCATGGACGGAGTCGGCGGCTTGACCCAACCCCACATTCCTCCGGGGAAAACGTTCGTCTATGAGTTCCAGTTGGAAAAGCACGGGACGTTCATGTACCACCCCCACGCTGACGAGATGGTGCAGATGGCAATGGGGATGATGGGAACGTTCATTGTTCACCCGAAAGACCCGAATGTCATGCGGGCCGACCGCGACTTCGTTTTCATCATGTCGGCTTATGACATCGACCCAGGCAGCTTTACGCCGCGCGTGAATGAAATGACGGACTTCAACATGTGGACCTGGAACTCACGCGTGTTCCCGGGCGTTGACCACCTTCCCGTACGTATGGGTGACCGGGTCCGGATTCGGTTTGGCAATCTCACGATGACCAACCATCCCATCCACCTGCACGGCTATCACTTTGAGGTCGCAGGAACCGACGGCGGATGGATACCGCCTGGCGCGCGTTGGCCGGAGGTCACCGTTGACGTTGCAGTAGGGCAGATGCGGGCAATCGAATTCACTGCAAATCGTCCAGGCGACTGGGCGTTTCACTGCCACAAGTCGCACCACACAATGAATGCGATGGGTCATCAGGTGCCGAACCTCATCGGCGTCCAACAAAAAGACCTGGCTAAGCGCATCAACAAGCTGGTTCCCGACTACATGGCGATGGGGAGCGCCGGCGGTGCGATGGGTGAAATGGAGATGCCGTTGCCAGACAACACGATTCCGATGATGACAGGTACGGGTCCATTCGGCCCGCTCGAAATGGGTGGAATGTTTAGTGTCGTCAAGGTGCGCGAGGGGTTGGCTCGCAACGACTACCGTGACCCAGGCTGGTTTAAGCACCCTAAAGGAACGGTTGCATTCGAGTACACGGGCGAGATGCCTGACGCATGAGTAGTTTGCCTCGCGCAATGCGCGGGTCCTTTTAACGCAATGGATGGAGCACGAGATGAAAAAAGCAATCGTATCGATGATGGTGGGCGTTGTTCTGGCGACCTCGGGCGCGGCCTATGCCGCTGGCGAGATGGGCAACATGGACATGTCAAGCGGCGCCATGAAAAGCGGCGCCGCAAGTTCAGCGATGTCGCACGGTGAAGTCAAGAAAGTCGACCCGTCGACCGGGAAGATGACCATCAAGCACGGACCTCTTGAAAACCTCGGCATGGAAGGCATGACGATGGCATTCAAGGTGAAGGACCCGGCGATGCTTTCGCAGGTCAAGGTCGGCGACAAAATCGACTTTGTGGCCGAAGAGGTGAACGGCG
The DNA here is from genome assembly GCF_051615025.1 of Caballeronia sp. DA-9. Classification (NCBI taxonomy): domain Bacteria; kingdom Pseudomonadati; phylum Pseudomonadota; class Betaproteobacteria; order Burkholderiales; family Burkholderiaceae; genus Caballeronia; species Caballeronia sp. DA-9. The sequence goes on from NZ_CP195134.1 coordinate 68,397, forward strand.
CGTTGACCGTGACCAAGCTCGAAAAGAAGTGAAGCCCTCGTTCGCGTGGCCCGTCTCCTGCGGCGTGCCATGCGCCACCTACTCACAGGACAAAATCTGAATGACCTTTTTTAATCAGAAAACGGCCGTTAGCCTTGCCGCCGCTGCCTTGGTCGCTTTCGCGCCTGCAATGGCCTTCGCGCACGGCAAGCTTGAGAGCGCGGAGCCTGCTGCCAACGCTACCGTCGACACTGCGCCGCCAAATCTGCGCCTCACGTTCAATGAAGACCTTGAGCCTGCGTTCTCAACTATTAAAGTTGCAGACGCAAGCGGCACTGCCGTTGGCGAAGCCAAAGCAAAAGTCGACGCGGCAGACAAGAAGGTACTCACGCTTGCAGTTCCGAAGCTTGGCGCCGGCACGTACTCTGTGCAATGGGCCGTGATGACTGGCGACAGTCACAAGTCCAAAGGCACGTACAAATTTTCGGTGAAGTAAATGAGCTTTGGGCCTCTCGAAATCGCGCGCTTGGTCTTTCTTGCGCTGCAGAGTCTGAGCTTTGCCAGCTTGGTGGGTGTTTTGCTGAGCGCGCGATGGCTGCGGGGAGCTGAGTCGGGCTGGCGACTGCGCGTCAATGGCCGCCTCAGCACCGCGTTCACGCTTTCGGCAATCCTGACTCTAGCTTCAGGCGCCGGTGCCTTTTGGGTGCACTGCGCCCTGATGAGTGAGCTACCGATACTCGACGCGTGGCCCGCTGTCGTTTCGATGCTGAGGTCGACCCAGTTCGGTCACGTCTGGGCAATCGGTGCCGGGCTACTGGTCCTTCTTATCGGTCTGTCGGTCATCTGCACACGGGCGGGGACAATTCGATTTCAGCCCCTTATCTGGCTCTTGGTTGCTTGCGTCGCCTTGGCGAAAAGTAACGGCGGTCATCCAGTCGATGCGGGAATGTTGAGCATTCCAGTGTGGGCCGACTGGGTCCATCTCATCGCCATCAGTTCTTGGGTCGGCATTGTGCTCGCCGCAACGTTTATCGTGAATCCGGCAATGTTGAAGGCAGGACGGGAGGACTTGTCCGGTGGCGCATCGTTCGTTCAGTCGATGTCGGATGCCGCCACCGTCGCCCTTATCGCCTTGTTTGCGACGGGCGCGTACAACGGCTGGCGCGGCGTGAATGCTCCCGAAAACTTGCTGGGCTCCTGGTACGGGCAGGTTCTCGTTCTGAAGCTCGTTCTCGTGCTGATAGCGGCCGGATTGGGTGGACACAATCGTTTCTTTGAAATGCCATCGCTTCTGGGGTCGCTAAGAAACACAGCGGTCAGTCATCAGGGACCCCTTAAACGATTCTCTACCATTTTGCACGTTGAATCGTGGGTGCTGATTGGCGTTGTCGCCATCGCAGCTGTACTCGTATCAAGCCCTTTGCCCGGAACAGAGTAAGTTGAGGCGGGACGCATAATCTTTCTAACACGCGGCAAATGCTTGTCTTATGCATCGTGTTGCAGAAGATGCTGCTGACAGGTATTTGCTTTTTGCCCGAGCCCTGTGCTCGGGTTCTTTTTCTTCGCTTTTCGATGTGAGCGGTTCATGCGTTGAGTCTTGGTTCGACGACCGAGTTCGCATCGCTCTTCAAAGTGGGGGACGTAAATGCCTTGACATGACAGCTCATTTTTAAATGACGATGACGTTACATTTTGGTCATTTGTTTGTCATTGAGACCGGTAGCTCTTCACTAAGAAAGAAAGATTTGGTTCAGTGATGGCTTAAGCTGGAGAAGCCTTCCGGCAACCTCCGCAAAATGAGTGGGATGACCACTATTTAAATAGGACTGCATCGTAAACGGTCAACGTCACACATTGGCGAAAATTGTGGCCCGGCGCACAACACGAAGTATGGCGACGGTGTACGGTAAAGCGTTCAAAGATGGCCTATGTTCCCAAACTACCGCCGGATTTTGATGAAGCACCACCAACGCCCCGCGCGGCAACGTTCCTAGAGGCAATGTGAAGAACAAGTTCGTTGGTCTCGACCTCCTGCGATTTCTCTTAGCCGTCTATTTGATGGTTTTCCACTCGATTCATCAGTACCCGCAAAGCGCAGAGATTCCTTTTGTCGAATTATTGAATCTGGGCGGCTTCGCAACCAGCACGTTTTTTTTGCTGTCTGGATTTATTTTGACGCACGTGTATTTCGCTCAAACATCGGAGCTTCGTGGTGGAACGCGGGCGTTCTTTGTTAAGCGCCTGTCCAATCTGTATCCCATACATTTAATTTCGCTGGCGCTGCTGCTACTCGTTTCGGTAGCGGGCACCCGCGCGTTCAACGAATTTGCGACCCTTTCACTGAGTGACGCGGCCGACGAGCTGGTTTATTTGGGTCATGTAGAAACAGCGTTCAATTTCGTTTTAAATCTCGCGATGGTTCAGGTATGGAACCCGCCCTACGGTTCGGTGAATCCATCGTCATGGTCGTTGGCAACGCTGCTTTTCTTTTACATCACTTTTCCCTTCCTCGCGCCGCGCATGCTGGCGGTTCGAAAGAAGGCGCTGCTGTTATTGCTTTTGTGGGTGGCGTACATGATTCCGCCCATTGTGGCGAGTAGCATGCATTGGTTCGGCCCAGTTGCGGTGGGAATTGTGACGCGAAACCCGGTGTTGCGTTTGCCAGAATTTGCGAGCGGAATTGTCTTGTACGGTCTATATCGCGAACAACAGCTAAGCTTGTTCACTGAGACCCCTGGTCGAAGATTCCTTGCCCTCGTTTTCGTCGCTGTCAGTTTCGCTACTGCCGCATGGCTCGTCGCAGACGGCGCCTTGTACTGGCGATACATTGTCCACAATGGCGCATTGATGCCTGCTGAGATGGCACTGGTCATTGTGTGCGCGCCTGCTGCGCTACCCGTGGGGTTTGCGAAACTCTCGGTGAGACTCGGTAACGCCGCACTGTCGATATTTGCGATTCATGCGCCTATCTTTCTCGTGTTGATAAAGATTCTAAAGCTGTCCTCTCTGGGACAGTCACCGCTCACCTGCGCCGCGCATTTCTCAGCTTGCGTCGCAGCGTCAAAAGACGTCCTACCAAGCATGGCTACGTATCCGCTTTATTTAATCGGGGCGGTTATTGCCGCTGTGTATTTTCAAGAGCGCGTGGTGGCGCCGGTAAGAGACAAGATACGCCGGCGTTTCCTTCAGAAGCCGGCGACGCAGGAGACCGCAGAGTCAGCCGCGCGGAGTTAGTGCCGCTCACTGTGCGAACATCGCGTGGGCCTTGACCTTCCCACCTTGGTAATCTTTATTGTTCCATGTTGGTGCGAGCGAAGTGTGCTCTGCACCCGCGAACTAAGGTCGGCACTGGGTGGCAACCACTCGAGGTTCCTGGCTGTTGGCCAGTTGTAGTAACAAACGCTGAGCTATAATTCTCGCTATGAAATTCCTGCGTACATTGTTCGTCGTGTTGCTTTGCGCGGTGCTGCCCCTTACCGGGCTGGCAGCGAGCGGCACGACCGGACAATGCCCCATGCAGGCGACGGTCGCCGACCCTGGCAATGCAATGTCCGAGTCGATGCCCGGCTGCGAATCAATGGCAGCCCCAAGAAGCCCGGACACCAAACCGAAGGGCACCCTTTGTAAAGTAACGGCGCAATGCCAAATGGGCAGTCTGTACCACCCGGTTTCCACGCCGCAGGTCGCACGACCAGCAGGCGCATACCGACCAGTTGTCTTCCAATATATTCAAGTTCTATTAGTCCGCGAGCCTGACGGCCTGTGGAAACCCCCTCGCGCAAGCTAACTCCCTTCGCCAGTTCGCCGCTATCGCGGTGAGGTCGTCCTACATCTAGGACGTGATTCCCTATGGGATTCGACCGTTTGGGGTTGGAATATGCATTCAACTACTGGCATGCCGGCGTTCCGGCGTGCATCTGCGAGTGCTTGCGCGCTGGCTGTGCTCGTCCTTTTTGTTAGCGCTGCCGCCCAGGCTCAGGAAACACCTTTAACACTTGACGCGGCATTGCAATCTGCGATGGACCGGTCCGCTTCAATGCAGGCCGCGCAGTCTTCAGTCCGAGCAAGTTCGCAAGCAGCGGTCGGGGCTGGCCTGTTACCCGACCCGATGCTGAAAGCAGGGGTCGATAACTTGCCTATTAACGGGTCGCAACGATTCACTATTGGCCAAGATTTCATGACGATGCGCCGCATCGGCATCGAGCAAGAGTGGGTGTCGCCCGAGAAGCGGCGGCTCCGCTCAGCGCTCGCCAACCAGGAGGTCGACCGGGAGCGCTCCGGGTATCTCGCACAACTCGTCAACGTGCGGCAGCAAACTGCGACCGCTTGGCTTAACGCCGCCTATGCAAAGAAGGCGTTGTCTTTGCAGCAGGAGTTGGTCGACCACATGACGCATGAACTCTCGGCGACGCAGGCGTCCTACCGAGGGGCGAAATCCAGCGCTGGCGACGTGACGCAAGCCCAGCTCATGCTCGCGCAGACACGTGACCAGCTTCTAAAGGCGCAGCAGTCGCTTCAGAGCGCCCTTATCGGGCTATCGCGATGGACGGCTTCACCCGTGGCGGACATTTCAGGCGACCCGCCCGCTCCGCAGTCGGTCGTTGCGTCGCTACCGCCCGAAGAGCTTCAGCGCGTCGAGCCCGCGCTCATTTCCGCCTCCTCCGAAATAGCGGTCGCTGATGCCGATACTGCTGTCGCCCATAGCAACCAGAGCCCGAATTGGACATGGGGGGTGTCTTACCAGCAGCGCGGCGGCCAGTACTCGAACATGGTCTCGGTCGGTGTAAGCATCCCAATTCCCCTGAACAAACGCGACCGTCAAGACCGCGATACCGCGGAAAAAGCGGAGTTGGGCACTAAGGCACGACTGATGTTTGAAGACGCGCGGCGACAAGTCGATGCAGACATCCACAACTTGTCGGCGACGCTAACCAGCGGGCGCGAGCGCGTGTCGAACCTTACCGTGTCTCTCCTGCCAGCGGCAGACCAGCGCCTTCAGCTATCTACTGCGGCCTACAAAGCGGGCACAGGCTCGCTTGCCGACACCTTCGCTGCGAAACGAGGCTTGCTCGACGCACGTCTGCAGGTTCTCGACCTTCAGCGCGAAGTGTCCCTTACTTGGGCTCAACTTGAGTATCAGGTCGTACCGCCCTCAATGACCTTCGGACAGTGAGAAGAACATGAACAAGAATCAATTGACTCGTGCTGGCCTCGCACTGTTCGCGGCAGCGGCTTTACTCGCCGTGGGATACGTCGCCGGGACCCGCCACTCCGATGGTAATGCGAACACGATGGCGGCCCCGGCACCCGGTAGCAATGTAGACACGAAGACTGGGCGCAAGGTGCTGTATTGGCATGACCCGATGGTGCCGAATCAGCACTTCGACAAGGCCGGCAAATCGCCTTTCATGAACATGCAACTCGAGCCAGTATTCGCGGACGAAGGTGGTTCGACTGGCATCAAGATTGACTCGGGACTTCAACAAAATCTCGGCATTCGTTACGCTGAAGTTCGTCGCGTCAACGTTGCGGCCGGTTTTGACGCAGTGGGCGCGACGCAGTTCGACGAGTCGCTCTCTGACGTTGTTCAGTCTCGCGCGACGGGTTACATCGACCACCTGTACGCCAGCGCTCCGATGCAACGTATTGCGAAGGGAGCACCAATTGCTTCGCTGTTTGTTCCGGAGTGGCTAGCACCGCAAGAAGAATACTTGGAGCTCAAGCGCAGCGGCATGGACGACACCATGCTCGCGGCTTCGCGCGCCCGCATGCGTGCGCTGTCGATACCGGATGGCGTCATTGCCAGCCTGGACCGCACTGGAAAGGCGCAGACGCACGTCACGCTATCGGCGCCAGCGGCAGGCGTCATTACCGAGCTGAACGTGCGCGACGGAGCGATGGTCGCCCCGGGCCAGACGCTTGCAAAAGTGGCGGGGCTGAATCAGTTGTGGCTCGTGGTCGAAGTGCCGGAAGCGTTGGCCTTGCAGGTCAAACCCGGCATGAGCGTCGACGCTGTGTTTGCTGGAGATGCTTCGCAGCACTTCACCGGGCACATCCGGGAAATACTGCCGGGAATCAGCGCGGGCAGTCGCACCTTGCAGGCGAGGCTTTCCATTGATAACAAGGATTTAAAGCTCACCCCTGGCATGCTCATGCGTGCTCGCATCGGCGCCGCGACGACGGCGTCGCGACTCGTCGTACCGTCCGAAGCGGTCATCACGACGGGTAAGCGGTCGGTTGTCATTGTGAAAAGTGCCGACGGGCGACTGCAACCTGTCGCCGTGACCACAGGCAACGACTTGGGCGACGATGTCGAGGTGACCAGTGGCCTGAGCGAGGGACAGCAGGTCGTCGCGTCTGGCCAATTCTTGATTGACTCCGAGGCCAGCTTGAAATCGGTACTGCCGAGGCTGGAAGGACCTCCTGCAACGGGTGCCAGCGCACCCGTCGTAACGGCTGCCTCTGCTGCGCCGGCTCCATCCGCCGACGCCGCGACATACGACACGACGGGAAAGGTCGAAAAGGTAACAGCCGGCGACATCACCTTCTCGCATCAGCCTGTGCCCGCGTTGGGCTGGGGTGCGATGACCATGACGTTCGGCAAGCCATCGCCGACGGCTTTCCCGGAGGTAAAGGCCGGCCAAGTCGTGCACTTCGTGTTCAAGCAGTCCGACGATGGGTATCAGTTGACGAAGATTGAACCCGCCGGAGGCTCCAAATGATTGCACGCCTCATTCGCTGGTCCATTTACAACCGGTTTCTCGTGCTGCTCGCGACCGTGCTTGTCGCGGCATGGGGGGTCTACTCACTCACAGAAACGCCGCTAGACGCGCTGCCCGACCTTTCCGATACGCAAGTCATTATCAAGGCGTCTTACCCGGGAAAGGCACCGCAGGTCGTCGAGGACCAGGTGACCTATCCGCTAACCACTACGTTGCTGGGCGTGCCCGGTGCAAAGACTATTCGCGGATATTCGTCATTTGGCGATGCATTCGTGTATGTGCTGTTCGATGACAAGACCGACCAGTATTGGGCGCGCTCGCGGGTACTCGAATACCTCAATCAGGTGCAGAGCCGCTTGCCGCCAGGCGCAACCGTATCGCTCGGACCCGACGCGACTGGCGTCGGCTGGGTCTACGAATATGCCTTGGTGGACCGTACCGGCAAACACGACCTTGGACAACTGAGAGCCCTGAACGACTGGTTTCTGAAGTTCGAACTCAAATCGGTTCCGGACGTCTCCGAAGTGGCCAGTATTGGCGGCATGGTGCGCCAGTACCAGGTGGTCCTCGACCCCGACAAGCTTCGCGCCTACGGCATGACGCAAGCTGCGGTGACGGATGCGCTCGGCAAGGCGAACCAGGAGTCTGGTGGCTCGGTCGTTGAGTTGGCGGAGTCCGAATATATGGTCCGGTCATCCGGGTATCTGCACTCGCTCGATGACTTCCGCAACATCGTGTTGCGCACCAATGATGCCGGTACGCCGGTCTTGCTGAGAGACGTCGCCCGCATACAAATCGGCCCCGAAATGCGTCGAGGTATCGCCGAGTTGAACGGCGAAGGTGAAGTGGCTGGCGGCGTTATCGTGATGCGCTCAGGGAAGAATGCGCTCACGACCATCGAAGCGGTCAAAGCCAAGCTTGCTGACTTGAAAAAGTCGCTACCGGCGGGCGTCGAGGTCGTGCCGACCTATGACCGCTCCGAGCTTATCAAACGCGCCGTAGACAACCTGAAAGACAAGCTCATCGAAGAATTTATCATCGTTGGACTCGTCTGCGCGGTGTTCCTGTTCCACCTGCGAAGCGCGTTGGTAGCCATCCTCTCTCTACCCCTCGGTGTTCTGACCGCGTTTATCGTAATGCGCTATCAAGGTGTCAACGCGAACCTAATGTCGCTGGGCGGCATTGCGATTGCCATCGGAGCGATGATTGATGCCGCCATCGTGATGATTGAAAACGCTCACAAGCATCTGGAAGCGTTCGAGCACGAGCATCCCAATACACCAATTACGACAGCGCAGCGTTGGGAACTCATCGCCACATCTGCAGCTGAGGTCGGGCCTGCTTTGTTCTTCTCGCTGCTCATCATCACGCTCTCGTTTATTCCGGTATTTTCGCTCGAAGGTCAGGAAGGGAAGTTGTTTGCCCCGCTAGCGTTCACGAAGACCTACACGATTGCAGCGGCGGCTGGACTGTCGGTGACGCTCGTGCCGGTGCTGATGGGTTATCTGATTCGAGGGCGTATTCCGCATGAGAATTCAAACCCCATCAATCGCGCGTTGATTCGGCTGTACCGGCCATTGCTCGAAGCGACGCTTCGGCGTCCCTGGGTCGCCATCGGTCTGGCTGTCGTGGCGCTAGCCATCACGCTGATACCGGTGTCCCGCCTCGGTGGCGAGTTCATGCCACCGCTCGATGAAGGCGACCTGTTGTACATGCCGACGGCGCTTCCAGGCATCTCTGCAGACACCGCCTCCCAGCTTCTGCAGCAAACCGACCGCCTTATCAAGACTATTCCAGAGGTCGAGACCGTTTTCGGCAAGTCGGGCCGCGCCGACACAGCAACTGACTCGGCACCTTTCGAAATGTTCGAGACGACAATTCAGTTCAAACCACGCAGCCAGTGGCGACCTGGTATGACACCCGAGAAGCTTGTGGACGAGTTGGACCGAGTTGTCAAAGTGCCGGGGTTGTCGAATGTCTGGGTGCCACCTATTCGCAATCGTCTCGACATGCTCTCAACCGGTATCAAGACGCCTGTCGGCGTGAAGATTTCCGGCAACGACCTGTCGCAAATCGACAAAATCGCGACGCAGGTCGAAGCAGCGGTAAAGACTGTACCCGGCGTCACCTCTGCTTTGGCCGAACGGCTAAACGGCGGCCATTACATCGACGTGAACATCAATCGACCGTCGATCGCTCGCTACGGGCTTTCCATTGCGGACGTGCAATCGGTCGTGTCCTCGGCGGTTGGTGGTGACAACGTCGGCGAGGTCATCGACGGTCGGCAGCGTTTTCCGATTAGCGTCCGGTACCCACGGGAAGTACGCGATTCTCTGGAAAAGCTGCGTCAGTTGCCGATTGTCACGGACCGGGGAGCACAAATCCAACTGGGCGATGTCGCGGACATCAAGATTGCCGACGGCCCTCCGATGATTCGCAGCGAGAACGCTCGGCTGTCCGGTTACGTCTATGTGGATATCCGGAATACGGACCTGCAGTCGGCCGTGGCGGCAATGCAGCGCGTGGTAGCAGAAAAGGTCGCGTTGCCAGCAGGCTACTCCATCGCCTGGTCCGGACAGTTCGAATATCTGGAGCGTGCTGCCGCCAAGCTGCGCACTGTCATTCCGGTGACGCTCGTCGTCATCTTCGTGCTGCTTTTCCTGACGTTTAACTCTGCTGCGGATGCACTGCTGTTGATGTCGACCGTCCCTTTCGCGTTGGTCGGTGGGTTCTGGCTGATTTGGATTCTCGGTCACGCCGTCTCGGTTGCGACTGCGGTCGGCTTCATCGCACTGGCAGGTGTTGCAGCAGAGTTCGGCGTGGTCATGTTGCTGTATCTGAAGGGGGCGCTCAATCGCAGGTTGGAGGCTGGTGAGCAGCTAACGGAAGCACTTCTTGTCGACTCTATTCGAGAAGGCGCGGTGTTGCGCGTCAGGCCCAAGGCAATGACGGTTGCAGTGGTGTTGGCAGGTCTTATACCCATCATGCTCGGACACGGCGCTGGCTCCGAAGTAATGCAGCGCATCGCCGCACCGATGGTGGGCGGCATGGTGACCGCGCCAATCCTGTCAATGCTGGTCATTCCCGCCGCATGGCTGCTGCTACAACGCCGACGCGTGCGCCGTGAACATCTGGCACATCAAGCTCAAGTCGTAACTACCGGCACGCACGTGCCATCTATCCTCTCGGGAGAAAGTAAATGAAGAAACTTATCGCCGTATCAACTTTGTTCGTTGGCGCTTGCGCTTTTGCAGGCACTGCCTCAGCCGCCGACGCTATGGCCGGCATGAAGATGGACGCTGGTGCGATGAACGCACCAGCGTCCAACCGCGCCGCGTTGACCGACGCCGAGGTCAAGAAGGTAGACCCGGCCTCCGGTATGGTCACGCTTAAGCACGGTGCGCTCACGAACGTCGGCATGCCGGCAATGACGATGGCTTTCAAAGCCGGGAACGCAGCGATGCTCAAGCAGGTTCATGAAGGCGACACGGTCAAAGTCCGCGTCGAAAACGTCGATGGAACAATGACCATCGTAAAGCTGGAAAAGCAGTGATAACGCCTTGAGGCCGACCTGCAGGTTCGTCGCGTTACTACGATCCTGCGGTCCTGTTGCCTCCATCTGTTGTCAGTCAAAGTACAGCGATCGGAATGACATCAGCAACTTAAGCAAAAGGCTATGTTTAGAAACGTGCGCCGATTTAGCCGTTATGACCTCGTTCGCAAAAGCGCTAGCCCTGTACCCGAGTAAGACAGCGGTGTCCTGCCAATTAGCCACATTAATGCAGTCTGAAACACATGGCGCGCGTTATGCCTAACCTACGCAAAGCTATGTGACGTCGACCCGAAGCAGGTTGGCCAAACGTCGACACTGGGATGCGTTTGGCACGATCACGCCGGCGCGCCAGAGAGCTACGTCGTTCTCCGGTACACCGAGGTACTGAGCCACGCGATTCGAAGGCATCTTTGCCCGTTTCAGCGACATGTCCAATCGTGCGGTAAACGCACGTTTGCAAGCGACGTCGGTGAGACACTTCTCAAAATACATATCTTCGTCCATCGAGGTTCCAGTAGGCGCTCTTGGGGTTAAATCAGGTAAATCTCTGATTTTGGTCAGCCAAGAAATGATATATCGCAAATCTGCTCGTTCCGATTATCCGCCGCCCCAAACATCAGTGTGGACGCCTGCGTAGTAAGCTTTATGTGCAAGGTCAAAGGACCAGTCGGCAAATACATGTTGAAAATGAGCGCGGCCTTGGAGGAACGCATTGCATGAGGTCAGCTCGTAGCCGACGCCAGAAAACAGGGACAAGGGTTCGCGGGCGTTGCGAAGAAAAAAGGCCACATTAGAACGCGAACGTACCAGCCTATCTCCGACTCAGGCGGACGTGTATATAACCGCATGGGGTTTGCAGGGTTGCTCGCAACGGTTGGGTTGTGCAAACTGATCGGTATCGTAGGGTTCATCCTACCAACGTCGATCGCCGGGTTAGCAGCGTGGAAACCGACGCGCGCGGCGCAACAATGGTCACGGCGCAGGTGGTTCGGCTGGTGGATTGCGGTTTTGATGACCGCTATTGGGTTGGGGTTTTTGACACGCAAAAATATAGCCAGTCCGAACCAATGCAGCCGACAACAGGACATAGTCTTTAAATTTTGAAAACAGGGCTTGCGCAGATCTTGCCATGGAAAATTTGCTATTTATGTTGATTTGTCGTTTGTTCGCTCGAGCTGCGATACCCGTCAAAAATAGGCCGATGCCTTATAAGATCGGCTGGATGGCGGGTTTGTCGCTCGGTATCTTGACCATCGTGTACCTAAAATCGCACTGAAGCTGTTGCCTTTAGCACTCTGCCAAGGCGTGAATGTCAGTTACAGAACTAGAGAACGGTAGTCAGTCGAGCAAGCACGCAGACGCTTGTAAATATATGAAGGATGAAAATTATGAATCGAAATTCTATGATCGCTAAAATGGCTGGCGCTGTTTTGGCAGTTCTTGCCGCTTCTCATGCTTGGGCAAACGATCCGGTCGTTGTACTTGATTCCGCAGGCGCCTCGATCACCTTGATTGACCAAGCATCGCGCAAGGTGATCGATACCTACCAGGTGGGCAAAGAGCCACACCACTTGATGGCGACACCAGACGGAAAGACACTTCTTGTCGCCAACTCCGTCAGCAACAATTTGATGTTCGTCGATCCGAAAACGGGTAAGGTCACGAAAACGTTAGAAGGCATCGATGACCCATATCAACTTGGGTTTTCGCCCAACGGGAAGTGGTTTGTAGCCAACGGCTTGCGGCTGAACCGTGTCGATATTTACGAATACGACGGGCAAACCTTAAAGATTGTGAAACGCCTTCCGCTTTCGCAGACACCCAGTCACATGATCTTCACCGCGGACAATAAGATTGTGTTTGTGACCCTTCAAGATTCAGACGAACTAGCGGCGATCGACCTTGAAAGTCAAAAAATTCTTTGGAAAATGCCGGTGGGCAAACAACCCGCGGGGCTTTGGCTGACACCGCAGGACAAATACCTTTTGGTTGGTATGACGGGTGAGGACAACGTCGAAGTGATCGACTGGCATAACCGCACCATCATCAAACGCATTATGACTGGCAAAGGCGCGCACAATTTTCGGCCGCTCAATGACGGTAGCCATGTCCTCGTGAGCAATCGCGTGGAAAGCACAATCAGCCAAATCGATCAAATCACACTCACGAAAGTGAAAGACATCACGGGGTTGCGGCCGGGCCCGGATGACATGGAATTGACCCCGGACAATCGTTTTTTGTGGGTGACGTTCCGGTTTTCAAAAAGCGTCGGCGTCGTTGACATGACTAGTAACAAGTTAGTTTCGGTGATCGACGTGGGCCGTTCGCCGCACGGCTTGTACTTTTACAATCGCCGACCTTGGGCTAATTGAAGCCGGGCGAGCGGTCTGTGAAACGAAATCGTCAAACCGGCCAACGAAAGTTCAAATATCACGACGCGTGAACATTTGAGACCGCCCCTGCCCACAGCCAACGCGACTTATAAAAAATTTCGTTAGCGTTGACGCGATTGAACGCTTACCGCGACGCTAGATTGTCGTGATGGTCCTGCACCGGCATCTGCTCGCCGGCATGCTTTGTTAGTGCATGTAGCTCTTTATTCCGCGCAATGCGGGCGGGGCTGGGCGGGTAATCATGCTTTGAAACCGGAACAATACCGTCGTGTTGCGCTTGCATCAGTTCCTGCTGCACTTGCTGACGAGTCTTTCCCGTCGATGGCGTCTGCGCAAGCGCAACTGCTGAAGCACATGTGAGGACCACAAATGCCGAAACTTTAGAAGCTTTCATAGTCAAATCTCTCTCGGTTAAGAACCGCCGATGTGGCGGCTTGGAGAGAAGTTTGCACGCTCGATGGTGCGCGACCATGATGGCAGGATGATAATTTTGTTAGATTCGCAGGCTTCAACCAGCTAGTGCTCCTACATGGAAATGTCGAGATCCATTAAGGGCTAACTGGTATTGAATATCGAGATACAACCGTCGACAGTAAAAAATTTTTTCATGTGTTGTTGTGTCTACCTTTGTTGGATGTCGATAGCCCGTCATCGGTCGATGAGGGAGCAATTCCACCTCGTAAGCTCAACCTGGACGATAGAAATATCATCTAGCGGTCATGCTCATGTATGAATCACGTCCTCAAAATGAAATCAAAAAAAGAGGGCATCTGCGACGCTTCCAGCTTATCTTTCGAAACCAAACAGCGACATTCGATCGTTGAAATCATATAACTTTCTATCTGGCGGAGACAATTGTGTGCCTCATTAAAGCAATTAAGACTTGTAGAGCCATTTTCGGAAAATTCTTTCGTTCACCGCGACTAATCAGCGCGGTGAGCGTCTTTCCTATTGTGACCGCTATTGCATTTCTCTCGGGTTGCGCATTAGTTGATGGGGCGGCCAAACAAGATGGGATGAAGGGTGCCGCAGCAACGACACCTACGTTCCCGGCCGAGTCCGATGCGCGATGCAAGAACTCGCGGGTTCGCCCGCCGTCATGCTGGCGTTGACAATTTCTGCGGGGGCGCTGGACAAGCTCAGATAACCTTCAGCGCTGACGAAGGGGGAGAACGGTGGGCCGGTTCCCAGTCTCTGCTCCACGCATCGAGTGAGGCGCCCCCGTCCCTAACCTATTGACGTGACGCCTCATCGCATACGGTGTCATACGACGAACTGAGCTTTGCGTCGGCAAAGGAGGCTAATCGACCAACTCGAAGTTCTCTCTCCCAACCGGAAATGACGCGGAATCACCAGCAACCCGGATGATAAAAATATCATCTGGCCGTCATGTCCTCATCGGACCTGTCTCCTCAAAATGGGAGCACTCGAAGATCACTTCGATCCGCGATATTTTCGGAGGTATTTCCGATGAAACATGCCCTCCTTTTGGTTGCTGTGTTCGCCGCAACGCCTTCCCCGACCGCATTTGCGGATGGTGACCATGACTATCCGTCATGGGAGCTCGACAGATCAAGCTATCAAGCGCAGATCAAATCAGAAACGGTCCAACAAGGCGCAGTTGTTGAGAAAGCACCTGCGCGCCGGGCGTCCGACGATGCGGATCAGGACATGAGGAACCCCACCCGTTCCGTACCAGCAACTAGCGCCTTAATTCACCGAGCAGGCCCGTAATCGCTCGAGCCGAAATTGTCCTCGACTGCACCGGCTAGTCTCAGCGGTTAGCCAAGCCAATTTCACAGGATTTCTCTGTACCGTGATTGAAGCACGGGCTGCCGCTGCCGCTGACGCACGTTGACCGTTTTAGACCGATTACACGGCACAGTCAGGGCCCTTCACTCAACTCTGTAGGCTTTGGTGCTCGCCTGGACGTCGTGAACACGCCCTCAACTCGTCTTTATTAGCGGTAGGTATCAATAATGAATGTATTCGCGAGGCATAAAAGTCGAGAAAGTGGCGCTGCGTCAGGGCTGCGTTTACCTCACTTAATCAACGCGCTGAGCGTCTCCGCGATCGTGGCTGCGACCATCATGTTGACGGGCTGCTCGTTTGTAGATGGGGGTAATCAAAAAAATCCTACATCCTTGGCGAGTCCGATTGCCAAACGTGCGCCTCGATTGAAGCCGGACTATCCGTGTCAAAACCTCCACGTGAAGCTTCCATCGTGTCCTTCGCGTTAAACGTGCAGTGGAGAACTTCGCAGCAACGCGTACTTCTGTACTTGCCCATGAACATGACAAAAATCTCATGTTCGTCTCATGTTTGCGACGCAACAAATTCGTATGATTTCCTCCACATACCAACGATCTAATCGAGTAAAAAAGATGCGCGCACGCTTTTTAGGAGCAGCCATATTGGCCACGTTTGCCGGTACGGTCGCGGCACAAACTATATCGGCAGACGCTTCGCCACCGCTGCGCTTTGACGCGTTCGCGCGTGAAACAACTGAGTCTAGTCGAGCGATGGCATTGACGCTGGAAGAAGCACAGCGCATCGCGCTTGAACACAATCCGCTGCTGCGCAGTGCTCGCTCTGAAGCCGACGCAACGATGGGATCATATATTCAGGCCGGTGTTCGACCAAATCCAGAAGTGTCATTCTTGCAAGAAGGGTTTACGGGTAACGAACGTACTTCAACAGGGCTCATCAACCAGCGCATTGAACTCGCGGGTCAACGATCCTACCGCTTGGACGCCGCGTCATATGCGCGGCAAAGTGCTCTCGCGTCACTTGATGAGCGGGCCGCCATTCTGCACGCTGACGTCAGCACCGCATTCTATGGGGTGTTGTTTGCGCAAAAGCAGGTCGAACTCGCGCGTGATTCGGCCGATATCGCAACTCGCTCAGCACAATTGGTTCAGCGGCGCGCAACGGCGGGCAAAGTGTCCCCCGTGGAGGCGACGCGTGCGCAGGTCGCCGCAACCGAAGCTCAGATCGCGCTTGCGAGCGCGAATGCCTATGTCTCCGCCGCGCAGGTGAAGCTGGCGTCGACCCTAGGCACGCTCGACTTGCGAGAGAGGGTCGTAACCGGCGATGCCGAAGCACTTCAGGTGCCTCTCGGAATGTCTGTGCTTCAACAAAGAATCGAAGAAACACCCACCGCCCGAAGAGCAGTGGCCGAAATAGGACGATCGACCGCGATCGTGTCCCTTGAGCGCGCGAGGCGCACGCCGGATATCACCGTGAGTGCTGGTATGAAACGCATCGTCACAGGTGGTATGCCGAGCAATCAAGCAGTGGTCGGAATTTCGATACCGTTGCCGATTTTCGATACCAACAAGGGCGCGTTGCTCGAGGCCACGCATCGCGCGGAGAAAGCCATATCCGATCGCGACGGTGAACTTGCCCAAATGCGCGTGGATCTCGCTCAAGCCTATGCCAGCTATGACGCTGCGAGTATCGAGGCGCAGCGTTTAAAAGGCGATGTGCTGCCTGCTGCCCGCCAGGCCCTTGACGCCATGTCGCGCGGGTTCGACCTGGGTAAGTTCAGTTTTATAGATGTGCTTGACGCACAACGCACGCTGTTTCAGACACGCTCGCAGTACATCAGAGCTCTGATCGCAGCCCGTCAGTCCTATGCGGACCTCGAGCGCGTCGTCGGAAACGTCGATCTGGCTTCGCAAGCATCCTCATTTACCCATCCCTAAGGCACGTCATGGCAAGCAAAAAGAATCTGGTTGTGGCGGCTGGCGGTTCCGCTGTCTTTGTTGCAGTCTTGTTGTTATCGGCAAACTACTTTGGCATCGACATCAACGGAGCAACAACGGCGAATGCCGCACTTTCGGCCGACGCATCCGTGGGACCCCGAGGAGGGACCGTATTCACGAGCGGGACACAATCCATTGAGGTCGTCTTCGCTGAGCAAGGGGAAAGCGTCCAACTCGAGGTACATCCTCTTTCCAAGGGCAAACCAATCGGTGTTGCTGGTGTATCCATATCCGGCGTCGTAAAACGCTATGACGGAAATCAACAATCGGTTGACCTGATCACGTCCGGCCAGAAATTCGTCTTGCCCGAGCCGATTGCAAAGCCGCATGTGTTCGACGTTTCGTTAAAGGTCCGTTCCGCCGGCGCGGACGCAATCTACGAGGTATCGCGAGCCGATGGTGCAATCCGCTTGGCGCCAGAGCAGTTGAAAGCTTCAGGCATTGCTACCAAACAATCCGGACCAGTCTCGGTCGCCAGTTCCTTTGTCCTTCCGGGGGAAATCCGATTCAACGAAGATACGACCGCGCACATCGTGCCTCGGGTGGCCGGCATTGTTGAAAAGGTGTCCGTGTCGCTCGGGCAGCGTGTTGAGAAGGGCCAGGTGCTCGCTGTGATCGCCAGCACCGACCTGGCAGATCGCCGGAGCGAGTTGCTGACAGCGCAGCGCCGGCTCTCGGCCGCCCAAGCAACGTATTCGAGAGAGCGGACCCTGTGGCAGGAAAAAATATCGGCTGAGCAGGACTACCTCCAGGCTCAAACCCAGCTGCGCGAGGCGGAAATTGCAACATCGAACGCTAGTCAAAAACTCCAAGCGCTCAACGCCTCCGCTGCAACGGGTGTGCTGAACCGCTACGAGTTGCGCGCGCCGTTCTCCGGCACGATTGTCGAAAAACACGTCACAGCGGGCGAGGCAGTTGCCGCCGATGCGAACGTACTTGTTCTGTCTGATCTTGCTTCGGTGTGGGCCGAGATGGCCGTTCCGGCGCAGCGACTCAACGATGTTCAAGTGGGTCGTGAGGCTTCCGTGAGTGCTGCGGCATTCGACTCCAGAGCCACAGGAAAGATCACTTACGTTGGATCACTGCTGGGTGAGCAAACCCGGACAGCACCCGCACACGTGGTGCTGACTAATCCGAACGGCTCATGGCGCCCGGGCATGTTTGTCAACGTCGCCGTCAACGCGGGCTCGAAGGACGCGCCTGTTGCGGTAGCGACCGAAGCACTGCACGACATCGACGGGAAGCCGGCGGTCTTTGTTCAAACAGCGAAGGGATTCGTCGCGCAGCCCGTGGAACTGGGTCGGCGCGACGAAAGCTTCGTCGAAGTTACGAAAGGGCTCAAGGCTGGACAGCAGTACGCGGCTGCAAACAGCTTCGTCTTGAAAGCCGAGCTGGAAAAGGGCAGCGCCGAAGGGCATTGAGCTTTAATCCGCTTTGCAGTCATTGATCACAACAACACCTTGATGTTTGACGCCCCCGGGAAGGATACGTTTTATGTTTGAGCGCTTGATTCGTTTCGCTATCGTGCACCGCTGGCTCGTCATGATAGCCGTCGCCGGGGCCGCAGCGCTGGGCGTCTACAGCTACCAGAAGCTGCCGATCGACGCGGTTCCAGACATCACCAATGTACAGGTGCAGATCAATACGTCGGCACCTGGCTATTCACCGCTGGAAGCCGAGCAGAGGATTACATATCCGGTCGAAACCGCGATGGCCGGTCTCCCGAATCTCGAGCAAACGCGCTCTATTTCCCGCTATGGCTTGTCGCAGGTCACCGTCATCTTTAAAGAAGGCACGGATATCTATTTTGCGCGACAACTGGTGAATGAGCGGCTGCAAGAGGCGAAAGATAAGCTGCCTCCCGGCGCGACTCCCGCGATGGGTCCGACGTCCACCGGGCTGGGAGAAATTTATCTCTGGACGGTCGAGGCAAATGCGGATGCGCGTAAGCCGGATGGAACCTCATACACGCCGACAGACCTTCGCGAATTGCAAGACTGGGTAATCAAGCCGCAGCTGCGCAACGTCCCGGGTGTTACCGAAGTCAATTCAATCGGCGGTTTCGTCAAAGAATTCAGGGTTGCGCCAAACCCCGCCAAGCTCATGTCCTACGGCCTATCCCTTGGCAACGTTGTTCGCGCGCTTGAGCGCAACAATGCGAACGTGGGCGCGGGGTATATCGAAAAACGAGGTGAACAATATCTCGTGCGCGCGCCCGGGCAGACTAAATCGCTTGATGACATTGCCAATGTCGTTCTGGCAAACGTGGGTGGTGTGCCTGTGCGTATCAAGGACGTGGCGCAGGTCGAAATCGGGCGCGAGCTCCGAACGGGCGCCGCGACTGCGAACGGCCAGGAAGTCGTCCTTGGTACCGTGTTCATGTTGATGGGCGAGAACAGCCGTAAGGTCGCGCGAGCGGTTGCCAAAAAGATGGATGATGTAAATCGCTCGCTGCCCAAAGGCGTGCGCGCAATTGCAGTCTACGATCGCACGGTCTTGGTCGAGAAGGCTGTCGCCACCGTCAAAAAGAACCTGCTTGAAGGCGCATTGCTTGTAATCGCGGTACTGTTCTTCTTCCTTGGGAATATTCGTGCAGCCATTATCACTGCGGCTGTCATTCCGCTTTCGATGCTGATCACGTTCACGGGAATGATGAATGGAAAAATCAGCGCGAACTTGATGAGCCTGGGTGCGCTCGACTTCGGCATTATTGTCGATGGTGCCGTAGTCATCGTTGAGAACTGTGTGCGCCGTTTGGCTCACGCGCAAACCGTAGCGGGCCGCTCGTTGTCTCGGGAAGAGCGCTTCGCCGAGGTTTTCGCAGCCTCTCAGGAAGCTCGTCGGCCACTGATTTTTGGTCAATTGATCATCATGGTCGTCTACTTGCCGATCCTCGCTTTAACCGGCGTAGAGGGGAAAATGTTTCATCCCATGGCGATTACGGTTGTGATCGCTTTGGCCGGCGCCATGGTCTTGTCGGTTACGTTTATTCCTGCCGCGGTTGCGTTGTTCATCGGGCGCCGCGTAGCGGAGAAAGAAAGCCGCGTGATGGGATGGGCCAAACGCGCTTACGAGCCGTCGCTGAACGCGTTTCTTGCGCGACCCAAGCGGGTGTTGGGCGGCGCAGTCGTCATCGTGGGTCTAACCATGCTGCTCGCAACGCGGCTGGGTAGCGAATTCATTCCTAGTTTGAACGAAGGCGACATGGCATTGGCGGCGGTGCGCATTCCAAGTACGAGCCTGTCGCAGTCGGTGACGATGCAAAAGGCGGTCGAGAAAGCGCTGAAAGAACGGTTTCCTGAAATCGACCGCGTGTTCGCACGAACTGGTACGGCAGAGATTGCCGCTGACCCGATGCCGCCAAATATCTCCGACGGATACATCATGCTCAAGCCCACTGATCAATGGCCAGACCCAAAGAAATCGCGCGATGCACTTCTTGCGGAGATGCAGGCGGTGGTCGAAACGCTGCCGGGCAACAACTTCGAGTTTTCGCAGCCAATACAGTTGCGCTTCAATGAGCTAATCTCAGGCGTGCGAAGCGATGTCGCGGTGAAGATATTTGGGGATGATATGGCGGTGCTCAACGCGACGGCGGCGAAAACTGCGGCGATCCTTCAAAAGGTGCCTGGCGCGTCGGAGGTGAAAGTCGAACAGACCACAGGCCTTCCTGTGCTAACGGTCAATCTGGATCGGGAAAGGCTGGCGCGCTACGGGGTCAATATCGCAGATGTCCAGGACACGGTCGCCGCCGCAGTGGGTGGTCAGACGGCAGGCACGCTGTTTCAAGGCGATCGCCGTTTTGACATTGTGGTTCGCCTGCCCGATGAGCTGCGTACCGATATCGAAGCGATCAAGCGCTTGCCGATTGCGCTGCCAACTGCGGCTGTTGGAGCGGGCGCAAGCTCGGTTCCGGCCCAGGCGCCCTATGTGCCGCTCGCGGAAGTGGCGAACATTGATGTGTCGCCCGGCCCGAATCAAATCAGCCGCGAAGACGGTAAGCGCCGGATTGTGATCAGCGCGAACGTGCGTGGGCGCGATGTGGGATCGTTTGTGGCCGAGGCACAGGATAAGCTCCAACAAGGCGTCCAGATTCCGTCCGGTTATTGGGTGTCTTGGGGTGGGCAGTTCGAACAGCTGCAAACTGCAACCGCACGGCTACAATTGGTCGTCCCCGTTGCGCTGCTGCTTGTTTTCTTGCTGCTGTTTATGATGTTTAATAACGTGAAGGACGGCCTGCTGGTGTTTACCGGGATTCCGTTCGCACTCAGCGGTGGCGTCCTGTCGTTGTGGTCGCGCGGCATCCCGTTATCCATCTCTGCGGCGGTCGGATTTATCGCGCTCTCAGGCGTCGCGGTTCTCAACGGTTTAGTGATGATTTCGTTTATTCGCAACTTGCGCGAGGATGGGCGGGTGCTTGATATGGCGGTGACCGAGGGTGCGTTCACCCGGCTTCGACCGGTGCTGATGACGGCATTGGTGGCTTCACTTGGCTTCTTGCCGATGGCCTTTGCAACAGGAACGGGGTCCGAAGTGCAACGACCTCTCGCAACGGTCGTCATCGGAGGCATTATCTCGTCCACTGCGTTGACCTTGCTCGTGCTTCCCGTGCTATACCGGGTCTGCCACTCCACATCTTTCCGTGCCTCAGCGCTCAACGTGCTTCGTCCGCTCCTGCCAATGCGGCTGCGTCGCCGGTTCGATCAGTCCGCGGGGGAAAACGCATGAGAATTTTGATCGTCGAGGATGAAGCAAAAACCGGTACCTACCTCCGCAAAGGCTTGAATGAAGCAGGGTTCGTGACTGACTGGGTAACCGATGGCGCGAGCGGCTTGCACCAAGCTCAGACTGAGGACTATGACCTCATTATCTTAGATGTGATGCTGCCCGGGCGCGACGGATGGGCCGTCATTAACGAGTTGCGTAAAACGCACTTGACACCCGTTTTATTTTTGACTGCACGCGATGACGTGGGCGATCGGGTCAAGGGACTGGAGCTGGGTGCGGACGATTATCTCGCTAAGCCATTTGATTTTGTTGAGTTGGTTGCTCGAGTGCGATCAATTTTGCGGCGAGGACAAAGCCGGGATTCGACCTCCTTGCGTGTGGCGGACCTGGAGCTCGACGTTACGCGACGAAAAGCCACGCGTCATGGCCATTCGATCTTATTGACTGCCAAGGAATTCGCGCTGCTTTGGTTACTGATGCGACGCACGGGCGAGATCCTTCCACGGTCCACCATCGCGTCGCAGGTCTGGGATATGAATTTTAACAGCGACACGAATGTTGTGGATGCGGTCATTCGCCGATTGAGAGCAAAAGTTGACGACGATTTCGACCCGAAGCTTATCCATACGGTTCGCGGCATGGGTTACGTGCTCGAAGAGCGGGCGCAAGCCTCCGAATGAAAATAACTTTGCTTCCCCGCACCCTACGCGCGCGTCTGACGATATTGTTCGCGGTGTCCACGTCTGTGTTGCTGGCGATCAGTGGCCTTTTGCTGTACGAAGCGCTGAAGACCAATGTCGCGTCCATGTCTGAGAAAGAAATGATGACGACGCTGACGGCCGCACAATCGCACTTAAGCGATGTGCGCACTGTCGAGGAAGTGGCGTCCGACAGTGCTCCGCTTTACGACCCCCTCCATGGTCATCAAAACATGGATCTTGCGCTCTATGACGCGCAAGGTCGGCGGCTGGCGGGAACAAGCGGTTTTCGAGCAAGCAACGCCGTCCTCGCAGCAAAAGCAAGCACTACGCCTACAAAGATTTTGATGCGGGGAACGACGCTAAGGTATCTCGTTGCCATTGTTCCATTGGATGGGCCACAAGGCCCGATCGTACGCGTGGCGGTTCAGTACGACGCACGAAGCGAGCGCGCACTTTTGCGGGCCTACGCTCTTAGTGTGCTGTTCGTCGTCGTAATCGGTACCATGGCAACGGCAGCGGTGGCTTATTTGATTGCCTCCTTTGGCCTTCGTCCGCTTGCGCAGCTAACAACCCGGGCCGAAGCGGTCTCAAGCAGCCGACTTGCGCAACCGTTGCCTGAGGCGGAGATGGCGGGCGAACTCAAGGATCTTAGCCACGCGTTTAATCGCATGCTGGCAAGACTTGACGATTCGTTCACTCGCCTCAGCCGATTTTCGTCCGATCTCGCGCATGACATGAGGACCCCCCTCACAAACTTGCTCGCTGAAGCACAGGTGGCGTTGTCGCAACCGCGTAGCGGCGATGAATATCGCGTAGTGATCGAATCAAGTGTTGACGAGTGCCAGCGACTTTCGCGCATGATTGACGATATGCTCTTCTTGGCACGCAGCGACAACGCGCAACAAAAGCCGGTTTTTGTGGCTATTAACGGTCGAAGCGAAGCTGATCGCGTGGCTGGCTTCTACGAGATCATGGCGGAGGATGCGGGTGTCAGTATCGATGTCGCAGGTGAGGCAAATTTCAACGGTGATCCGCTGCTTATTCAACGGGCCATCAGTAATTTGGTTTCCAACGCCATCGCTCATGCACCTCAAGGCTCAAGCGTGCAGATACGGTGTCAGGCTTACGGCACATCGAGTGAGGTGAGCGTTACCGATTTCGGTCGAGGAATCAGTGCGGAACACATTGGTCGCATTTTTGATCGCTTTTACCGTGTTGATCCCTCGCGGCACGGTTCCGCATCGGGAACGGGACTTGGGCTGGCCATCGTACGATCGATCATGCAAGAGCATGGAGGCGATTGCACTGTAACCAGTATCCCGAATGTCCGGACGACATTCAAGCTCTGCTTCCCGACTGCCAACGGCGGTCGCGATGGTCTTACGAATTATCTGCCTTCGATGTGATTTGCTAGGTCGGTTTGCAGTCGTTACCTCCTGCCGCAACGACTTTCCCACATTTGTTGCAAGCGCTCGGAATGCGCTATTGAACGATCGACAGCTTGATTAAGCGAGATCTTTAACATCGACGCCGCGGCGCACGCTGTCGTACATTCGGGTCATTTGACGGGTGCTACAGTCCTTGGGATATATCAGGTATGCCGGAATTTCTGTTTTGGTCTGTTAACCGCTTTTACGGCTGCGTTGGATAATCGAGGTGACTCGCGAAACTGTCGATAGCTGAATCAGAACCGGCAGCAATTTATTGTTTTGCCCCTCGCGTACTCTTCGGCTGCTCCGTGCTCCGTTTCGCTGCAGGCGTAGCGCTTCGAAACAGTTTTGCGCCTGACAGGATGGCTATGGCAACGACGACGCTGAGGGTTGCCGTGGCTTCTCGGCCCAGTCCGACCGCCATACCAACCCCAGCGCTGAGCCAGATACTGGCCGCAGTCGTGAGGCCCCGCACGCGATCATCCGCCGGTTTCAAAATGGCGCCCGCACCTAGAAACCCGACGCCCGATACAAGCCCTTGGATCACCCGGCTCATGTTGTCTTGTGAGAATCCGGCTTGTAGTGGAACGAGAATAAAAAGCGCGCATCCGACAGCGACCAGCATGTGGGTGCGCAAACCAGCGGCACTACCAGCCGATTCCCGTTCGAAGCCAATGGCGCCTCCAAGTATCAGCGCCATGCCGAGTCTCATCACAACCTGGGTAATATAAAACGCGTCGCCAAGATCGTGAAACTCTTGCTGGATGGTCAACCCTACCTCTTCAAGCCAAAGGTTCACACATTTCCTTAAAGTCTAGTTTGCCGCGGGGCGCGGCGAGGTAGCTGTGGTCCGACCACATCGCGACACCTTGTACGCTCCCTATCGCGATCTACTTTTGGCGATTGCCGTTTGGTTCGTCAATCGCACCTTCATTTCGGGAATGCCGTTACGTTCGGATTGATCTGGAGGGGCGAGCACATTTTCAGCGTGTCAATCTCGGGTGACGCGCGGCCTTGTCTAGGATCCCGTTGCGTAATGTGCTTAAGCCGCGCCGTAGATGGTTGGTCGTTACTGGATCTTGACCACCGCTTCAATGACGAAAAACACGATAAATCCAAAAAAGAACGACGCCGTTGCGAGTGCCGTTTCCGGCACCTCGTGCGCTTCCACTAAAAGTTCCTCGGTGACCAGATAGAGGAGCGCCACCGTCCCGAACCCCAGCAACACGGCATAGGGTTTGGGAGACATTCCCGCGAAGACCTCGTGTCCGCCTATCGCCGAGGCGCTCAGCAACAGTGCTAACCCCGCAGGCACTGTCAACGCCCAGCGCTTAGCGACTTTTGCTGCGCTCATGGCAACGCTCACTGACAGGGCTAGAAAAAGCACTTCCAACGTGAGTGCAATAGTGAGGATGATGCCGGTTTGCTCGCCGGCCGCAAATGCAATTCCCAAAACGCCGCCGTCAACAACCAGGTCAACACCCGTCACAAGCAACAAGCCAGTGGGAAAAGCTGAGTTACCGAACCGCACTTCAATCCACTCCGAGACTTTTCGGAGTAGAAGCATTAATGCGAGTCCCAACGCGAAGCCCATGATTACGGGCGCGGTTGCGTGCAGACGATCTTGTGGTAACAACTCGAGCACGGCGGCGGCAAATACAATGCCGGCCGTAAAGTGCTGAATCACACTAGTTGTTCGCGGACCAGGTGGGCTAGCCGATGCGAGCGCCGACCCGACAATGGCGGCCAGTACTGGAGGCAACGTATATAGCGCAAGTTTCAGGGATGGCGGCACTCGGTTTTCTCGTTGATCAGCCAAAAAAGCCGCTTCATGCGCCTTGGCGGACGTCGTATGCGAAAGCAATTTCACCGCTCTATCGGCTCAATAACCCACACTTCAGTGGAGCGAACTTGTAGCGAAGCTTCGCTGTCTTTAATTTGCCGGGGCTCCACAGCCGCCACAAAATTTTGCGCCAGCAGCAAGCGCGACCCCACATTGGGAACATGCCCCAGGAGTCATCGAAGCGCCACATTGCGAACAGAATTTCGCATCCGGCGGGTTCGCAGCGCTGCATTTGGCACACGCCAAGCTGGGGTCGGTTGACGCGTTACCCCGACCCCAACCTTGACCGGACTCTCGGCCATAATTGTCCGGGGTACGGTAGTTCTCTTGATACTCCGGTCTGTGTCGGTCGCCATGCCCTGATCCGTGACCAGAGCCGTGGTGTTCTTTACGGTTGCGTCCTTCGCCGCTGTGCCCACCGCCGTGATTGCTGCCATGCCCTCCGCCGTGTCCGCTCAAAAACCGGTCCAAAAGTCCCATTTTGCCTCCAGAATAACGTCGTAGAAACGTGCGTATCCAACTAGGCTCAGCTTACTTGCGCAGTAGCCGGAGTCCGTTGCCGACCACAAGCAGGCTTGCCCCCACATCAGCGAACACGGCCATCCACATCGTGCCCAGTCCAATCAGCGTCAGCGTCAGGAACACAGCCTTGATTCCAAGCGCTAGTACGATGTTTTGCACGAGGATAGAATGCGTTGCTTTTGACAGACGCACAAAGGCGGGGATTTTGCGAAGGTCATCATCCATGAGCGCAACATCGGCCGTCTCGATAGCGGTGTCGGTTCCCATTGCGCCCATCGCGAAGCCAATGTTGGCACGCGCAAGCGCAGGCGCGTCATTAATACCATCGCCAACCATACCGACTACCGAACCATTAGTGGAAAGATCGACGACTGCCTTGAGTTTGTGTTCCGGTAGCTGATTTCCACGAGCCTGGTCAATCCCTACCTGCTGGGCGATCGTCTGCGCAGTGTGCGGATTGTCGCCGGTCAGCATCGCGGTGCGGATGCCGAGCGTGTGCAAATCTTCGATTGCTGCCCGGCTCGTCTCCTTGACCGTATCGGCGACGGCGAACAAGGCAAGGACATGGACTGCATCGCTCAGCATGACAACGGTCTTGCCCTGCCGCTCCAGGGATTCAAGGTGTGTCTCCAGCGCAGCGGAGCACTGCCCGAGTTCTTCAACGAGCCGGTGATTGCCAAGTGAATACGCCTTTCCGGCCACTATGCCGCGCACGCCCCGCCCCGGAATAGCTTCGAAGCCGTCGACATTTAAGCGACCAACGCCCGAACTGTCGGCTGCCTTGCCGATTGACTGAGAGACGGGATGATCCGATCGGCCAGCTAAACTGGCAGCAATTCGCCTACATTGCTCGAAGTCAACGTCGTCACTGAGCAACTCGAAATCGGTCTGGACTGGTTTCCCGTGGGTGATGGTGCCCGTCTTATCGAGCGCGAGCCACGCAAGCTTGCGTCCTTCTTCGAGATAGACGCCGCCCTTGACGAGAATACCTTTTCGGGCCGCTGCCGCTAGTCCGCTTACGATCGTGACCGGGGTCGAGATGACGAGTGCGCATGGGCAAGCGATCACGAGTAAGACAAGCGCCTTATAGACCCACTCTTGCCAACTCCCGCCCGCGAGAAGCGGTGGCACAATCGCCACAGCAAGCGCAATCGCGAATACGACTGGCGTATAGACGCGTGCAAACTGATCGACAAAACGCTGCGTCGGAGCCTTGGCGCCCTGGGCCTCTTCCACAGCGTGAATAATTCGTGCAAGGGTTGTGTTACTGGCGATCGCGGTGACCTTGAATTCAAGCGAGCCTATCTCATTGATCGTGCCCGCGAACACGGTGTCGCCCTCCGCCTTATCAACAGGCAGACTTTCACCGGTAATCGGAGCCTGATTGACTGTTGATCGTCCTGCCACGACCGTGCCATCTAGTCCAATACGTTCGCCCGGCTTGATCCGCACGACGGCGCCAATAGCAACCGACTTTGCATCGATATCCGCCCATGTTCCATCCGCCTGGCGTACAGTCGCCTTCGCCGGCGTCAGTTGCATAAGCCCCTGGATGGCGTTGCGTGCGCGATCAAGCGATTTGGCCTCAATCAGTTCGGCAGCGGTAAAGAGCACCATCACCATCGCCGCTTCTGGCCATTGCCTGAGCACGAGCGCACCCGTTACCGCAATACTCATGAGCGCGTTGATGTTCAAATTGCCATTGGAGATCGCAACCCAACCTTTCTTGTAAGTAGTCAGGCCGCAGGCAACGACAGCAAAGATAGCCAGAGCGGCAGGTATCCACACGGGTGCACCCAGCCAGCTGGCCGCTTCCGACCCGACTGCCGCAACCCCTGCCAACGCGAGCGGCCACCACGGCTTTTTGGGTTCAGCCACGGCAGTGTCGAGTTGACCGGTCGTGCCCGGCAACTCTGGCGTAAATCCGAGCGACCGGATTGCTGCCGCTACGGAGTCCAGCGCGTCAGGAGCATGCTCGACTGTGATTACCCGCTGCATGAGATTGAATTCCATGCCTTCCACGGTTTTCATCGTCCCGAGCTTCTTGCGGATAAGCGCTTCTTCAGTCGGGCAATCCATCTGCATGATCCGAATCGGCGTGCGAATGTTTTTACCGACTACTTGCGCTCCGGAAAGGCTTTCGAGCGAGGCCAGGGCCGTGGCGCAACATGCCTCGGAATGGTGATGGTTGTGTCCATCATGACCATGCGCGTGCGCTCCGTGCTCGTGTGACGTGTCCTCGGGTCCGTGATGGTGGGCGTGCTCGGCGCGCGAGACGAATGAGCTATGGTCATCGCCGTGGGTATCATGACCATGGGCGTGCGCTTCGTGATTGTGTGCCGCACCTTCCGACTCATGATGGTGGGCGTGCTCAGCGGACAAAGGCGATTGACTATGGGCGTGGTTTTCAGCGAACGAATCCGGAGCGGGCGCGCAGGAAGAATGGATAGGGGCGCCCATGGACGAAGGGCCATTGTCGCGCCTGCCTGGACCTTCAAGCGCCTCTTTTCGAGGAGCTTTTGCTTGAGTCCCACAGCAATTACCGCGCTCAGACTTCGGTAATTCTTGCAATTCACGTTCGGACGCGATTTTGGTTGAGTCGGACATCTGTGGCTTCCTGGCTAGATTTGTGTTCTAGTAAACACCTTGAAGTCACTACAAGGTCAAGCGATATTCGGAGGTTCAAATGAAAATAGGAGAACTCGCAAAGCTTGCTCGATGCACCACCGAGACGGTTCGCTTTTACGAAAAAGAGGGGCTCATGCCTGACGCCGATCGCACCGTTGCAAATTATCGCGACTATTCGGCGGCGCATTTGGATCGACTACGCTTTATTCGAAATTGCCGAGCGCTCGATATGGCACATGATGAGATACGGGCATTGCTAGGGTTAACGGATGCGCCGACGGGGCCGTGCGGCGGCATCAATTTACTGGTCGACGAACATATTTCCCATGTCGACCATCGCATTGCAGAACTGATGGAATTGCGAGCGCAACTCATTGACTTGAGGAGCCGGTGTGAAGCGGAACAGGCTGTGGGGGACTGCGGAATTGTTCGGGAGCTTTCAAACATGGACGTTATGCCCTCGCGTATGAAACATTCGCACGTTGGTTAACGATATGCGCTGCCTTCGCATAAGCGGCTGGTGTTTTGCGATGGCCGTTTCGCAGATGTACGCGCTACTCGTACCGAGAAATCCCAAAGCGCGGTCGTTCTAAATCGTGGGGATTGACTACAAAAGTCAATAGATTGGCATGAATCGATTCGCATAGATCATCGCATTTTTCTCACGAGGCGCTAGGATTAACCATGGCTGAACATGATCACCACGACAGCGATCACGCGGATCACGAGCACGGTGCGGGAGGGCACCATCACCACCATACGGCACCTGCCGGCTTCGACGGTGCATTCGCTATCGGGTCGGCGTTAAATGCAGCATTTGTCATCGCCGAAGTCATCTACGGTCTGAGCGCGCACTCAGTCGCCCTGCTCGCGGATGCGGCCCACAACCTTGGGGACGTGCTTGGATTGTTATTGGCGTGGTGGGCTGCGTGGCTTGGGCGCCGTAGTCCCACTCGCAATCGCACTTACGGCTTCGGACGGAGCTCAATCCTTGCCTCTTTAACGAACGCTGTTGTGCTCCTGATTGGGGTGGGCGGCATTACAGTCGAAGCCGTACGTCGTCTTGTCGAAGGGGTTCCGCCAGGTGCGGTCGGTGGCCAAACAGTCATGATCGTTGCCGGTGCAGGAATCGTTATAAATGGCGTCACCGCTCTGCTGTTCGCTCGTGGTCGAAAGGGCGATCTCAACGTGAAAGGCGCTTTCTTGCATATGGCGTCTGACGCCGTCGTGTCAGCGGGTGTTGTGATATCGGGGCTCGTGATTATACTGAGTGGATGGTCTTGGCTCGATCCTGTCGTAAGCCTTGCTGTTGCTGCGTTAATCCTGGTCTCGACGTGGAGTCTCCTGCGCGATAGTGTAAATCTTGCGCTCGACAAGGTGCCTGAGGGCGTGGACGCAGAGAAAGTGCACGCCTATCTTGCAGCGCTTCCCGGCGTCCGGGATGTGCACGACATTCATATTTGGGCCCTGAGCACGACCGCAACCGCCTTAACGGCGCATCTGGTGCGCCCAAACAACGGTCTTGATGATGCTTTTCTGAACCATGCCTGCGAAGGTTTAGAGGAGCGCTTTGCGATTGGCCATGCAACCTTTCAGATTGAGGAAGGGGATCCGGGGTATCTCTGTCGGCTGGCACCCACAAATGTTGTTTAGTGCTGAAACTTGAACGCGTGTTGGGCGCACACTACCGGCCGTTGATCCTCCGTCCGCAGGCGCCGCTCAACAAAATACCGAATGACGATACCGGGTCGCCGGTAACTTTGATGCCTCGAATTAGTTCTGGCGACGCGATTTTCCACCCCGTCGTGCAAGCCCAACTCCGCTCCCTATAAGCGCAAATCATTTCTTCGCGAACGGCTGGACCCCCCCGCGTCTTTGAACGGTTTATGCGTTTGCTTTCGAGGGGGCAAGGATGCCAACGACCGTCGTCGCAATCCGGCCCCAGTGACATCTTTATTTCGCATAAGCATTCCCCTTCAAATATGACTTGGCGCCTTGAGCGCAAGTGAAAACTGGGCGAAGTGACAATTTTATTGATGCAACGTTGACAGTTTTAATGCGGTCTACGCGTGGCGACTGACGACTCAATGAGCTCTTTAATCTCCTTGGCTGCGGCAGACGATCGCTGAGCAAGACTGCGAACCTCGCTTGCGACAACCGCAAAACCGCGGCCGTGCTCGCCTGCTCGAGCGGCTTCGACAGCCGCGTTCAACGCCAAGATGTTCGTTTGAAATGCAACGCCTTCAATCAATCCAGTGATCTCGGAGATCTTTGTCGAGTTGTCACTGATCTTGCCGATTGTGTCTAACATTGATCGCACGGAAGTTGCGCCAGTTCCCGCGGTTGTGGCGGCGTCTGAAGCGAGAGCGCTAGCTTGGCGAGCATTCTCGGCGGTTTGTTTGACGGTTGCTGTCAGCTCGATCATGCTAGAGGCAGTCTCTTCTAACGAAGCTGCCTGTTCTTCAGTGCGCGACGATAAGTCGACATTGCCGGCCGCGATTTGCTTGCTCGCAGTACTGACAGAATCCGACGATGAATATACGAGCGCGAGGACGCCGGAAATTCGAGCAATTAGGGCGTTGTAGGCTGATGCTGCAAGTCCTATCTCGTCCATCACGCTGACCGGTATCCGCCGTGTCAGATCCAATGACTCGCTCGCTGAGAGAAGCACTGCCTTCATACCACGAAGGCTTGCTCGAATATGTGTGAGTATGCGAAAGGCCGTGACAGCAGTGAAAAGCATTATCAATGCAATGCCGACGGCCAAGGTGGTCACTGATTTTTTGTAGGCAGCGGCATTGGCCATTCGCAGATTGTCCGCAAGTCGAACCTCATGTTCGATATGCGATGCAATGCCCGCGCGCAGTTTTTTGCTCGCGGCATCAAGCGGTCCATCTCCATACAGCATGGTTTTCGTCGCTTCCAGGTCACCTGCGCGCGACGTTTCCATCAGCTTAAGTGTTCCGGCTTTATAGGCTTCGAGATTGGACTTGTCGGCGTTACGCAGACTTGCGCCACTTTCGTCAAGGTCGTGCGTATTCCCTGAATCAGAGAGCAATCGATCCAAGCCGGTTTTCTTCTCGGCAACAACGGCCTCGATCTTCGACTTTCCCGCAGCGTCGGAAATCAGCGCATGACGGTACAAGAGAATGCGGATTTCGGTGAGGTTGGCGGTTACCGCATCAAGCGTCTTGATAGACGGCAAAACATCCGAGTAAATGCTTTCAAATCGATCTTGCGACTCTGCCAGTTGAAAGAGCCCGTAGGCGCCGGTCACCACCAACGAGGCGGTACAGACGCAAAAAGCCACAGTGAGTCTGTTCACGATGTTCATTGTGCTATCCGATTTGGTTGTATTCGCACCAGCATCGGTTGGTCTTCACGCAACGGTCGCAGGCGCCCTTTATCTCGATATATCCGGTATAACGGAAATGTTAGAAAGTTCTTTAGCCCTGAGTTACCCTCGTCTTGGGGCATGTCTGAACGTTGGGACATCGAACAGATAGTCCGCGGGAGTTGTGGGATAGCAAGGCGAGAATTTTGTTGATCGGGCTGCTGTCTGCCTGCTCGTTTCGCGGTGGGCGCCGGCGGGTGCGCGAAAGCAGTCGGGACGATATTGTGCAATCCGAGGAGATCGGATAGTAGTGAGCGCGTCGTATGCAGCGGCATGTCTTGTTGGCAATGCGAAAGCTCTCATATGAGTTCGACATCGCCTTAACCCAGTCGCTGCACTTGGCCCGACTAAGGACTTTCAGACGTCGAACTTGTAGCATCCTTCCAACGATGATAAATATCGATGTGTCCCGAATTATCGAAGTAATTGATCCGTAAAACTCCATGTCGAAAGAAACTACAACACTACCGATTCCAGTTGATGTTTTAGTCATTGGCGGCGGACAATCGGCACTTGCCACATCCTACTTTCTGCGCCGAGCGGCTGTCAGTTATCTGGTCCTAGATGATCAGCCGGCCCCCGGCGGCGCATGGCAGCACGCATGGGATTCACTTAGCTTGTTTTCACCGGCGCAATGGAGCTCACTTCCAGGTTGGTTGATGCCGTCAATGGAAGACGAGTATCCGTCGCGCGATCACGTTGTGCGCTACCTGGCCCAGTACGAAGTGCGCTATGAAATCCCAGTGCGTCGTAACGCGCGGGTGATCTCGGTGTCCGGTGAGGACGACGGGTTGCTCGTTTCGACGGACGACTGCCAATGGCTTGCACAAACAGTCGTCAGCGCGACTGGGTCGTGGAGCGCCCCGTTCATTCCGACATATCCGGGCCAAGAGACATTCGGAGGCATCCAGATGCATTCGGCGCAATACAAAAGCCCGGAGCGGTTTAAGGGAAAGGATGTGCTGGTGATCGGCGGAGGCAACTCAGGAGCACAAATTCAAGCCGAACTGTCGCAGGTCTGTAACACAACCTGGGTGACAGTGGAGTCCCCGACGTTTCTGCCAGATGACGTGGATGGGCGCGTTCTCTTTGAGCGCGCAACGCTGCGGTGGAAGGCACGAGCGGAGGGGAGGCCTGATCCGTTCCCAAGCGGCGGTCTCGGACACATCGTTATGATTCCGCCCGTGCGGGAAGCGCGCGAACGTGGTGTCATGCACTCGGTGCGGCCGTTCTCCAAATTCGTCGAGGATGGTGTCGTTTGGGCGGATGGGGCACGCGCGCATGTTGACGCGGTATTGTGGTGTACGGGCTTTCGACCTGCGCTGCAACACTTAGGACCGCTGCACCTTATAAATGACGCCGGCCAAGTGGACGTCCTTGATGGCCGAGCGACGCAGGAGCCGAGGCTTTGGCTGGTCGGATATGGCGACTGGTGCGGTTTCGCCTCAGCAACACTCATCGGTGTCATGCGAACTGCAAGGTCGACGGTTGCACAGATTACCGAGTATTTGAACTCAATCGAAAAGGAAATTTTATGAGCGTCACCATCTATCACAATCCGGAATGTGGCACTTCGCGTAACGCGCTCGCCATGATTCGAAATGCGGGCATCGAACCGACGGTCATTGAGTATCTGAAGACACCTCCGAGCCGCGAAGTCCTAACCCAACTGATCAAGGAATCGGGTCTAAGCGTTCGCGATGCGATACGGCAAAAAGGAACTCCCTATGCGGATCTCGGCTTGGACGACCCGATGCTCAGCGATGAGCAACTTATCGACGCAATGCTGGAACATCCGATCCTGATCAACCGGCCGTTCGTCGTCACCCCCGTTGGAGTACGACTTTGTCGGCCGTCGGAGATCCTTCTCGACATCCTCCCTGAAGCGCTCATGAAGCCTTTCACGAAGGAGGACGGAGAGGTAGTCATCGACGCTCAAGGAAAACGCGTCGGCTGATCAAGCGTTCTCATCCACCGAGCAGCGACATTTCAGCATGACGCTGCTCTACCTTTCCAGTGTCCGTTCCTCGCTCCTCCGAGTATCGGTCACTGCGCGCTCTCCAGACGCTCCGAATATCCTGCTGAGTCTGCTCCGTACTCGCGCATCGCCTCAATGCGGGTCGCAGGTCAAATCCTTCAGCACCGAAAGGGCACGTGAAGAGTCGCCCATCTGCTGTGAGCCGAAGCCGCGTGCAATCCGCGCAAAACGGCTCGGTGACACTTGAAATAAACCCTACACTGCCCATGCCGTCTGCGAACCGAAACAGTCGCGATGTGGTGCGTTCCGTTCGGAAGCCATCAGTTGCAGGGAAGACGCGGTCGATGCGCTCGACGAGTTCTGAGGACGGCACCACGTCCCGCAGGTTCCACTGATTCGTGGCTCCAACGTCCATGTACTCGATGAACCTAGGCGTCACGCCTGTTCCTTGAAATCGATGAATGATTGGAATAATTTGGTCTTCGTTCACCCCTCGCTTGACGACCGTGTTTATCTTTATATTTTCCATACCCGCCTCGACGGCCGCATCAATGTAAGCGCCCGGCAAAGTCAGGGGTGAGCTCAATCAGGGGACAGGTGGTACCCAGTTATGCGGAAGCAATTCGGCGATCTTATCGGCCCGCTGTGTCGGCAGTCGCGTGAGGACGTCTTTCAGATATGCGTATGGGTCGTGCCCATTGAGCTGAGCGGAACGCACCAGACTCATGATGGCCGCAGCTCGTTGTCCAGCGCGTAGAGAACCTGCAAATAACCAGTTCGCCCGTCCGATTGCCCAGGGTCTGATCAGGTTCTCGATTCGGTTGTTGTCTATGGGTACATGAGGATCGTCGAGATAGCGCGTGAGCGCCTGCCAACGCTTAAGGTTGTAGTCCAGTGCTATGGCGATCGGCGAGCCCTCGGATACAAGTTTGCGCTGAGCGAGCATCCAGACATGCAACGCCTGCGCAATTGGCCGGCCTCGCTCTTCACGACTTGCTCGTCGCTGCTCAGCGTCTAAGTCGGCGGCTTCGCGCTCGACGTCATAGAGCGCCACGAGAATTTCAATGCCTGCTCGGCGATCTGGCTCTTCTTGCTCGCATGCAGATCGAAGAATTTTCTCCGCGCGTGCGCCATGCAGCCAATTTCCGTGATGCCCAGCTTAAATCCTGCTTTATAACCGCTGTAATCGTCGACGACC
This sequence comes from Caballeronia sp. DA-9, assembly GCF_051615025.1. Lineage (NCBI taxonomy): Bacteria > Pseudomonadati > Pseudomonadota > Betaproteobacteria > Burkholderiales > Burkholderiaceae > Caballeronia > Caballeronia sp. DA-9. Next base: position 103,233 of record NZ_CP195134.1, read on the forward strand.
AGCTTGCCACGCCAGTTGCCCAAGAAGGCGCGGGCATGTTCGCCAGATCTGCCGTCGGCGAACTCGTACACGACAGCGCGCACCTTTGCATACTGGGTCGAGGAGTACGCCCACAAATAGGCGCGATGTGTCTTCCCTTTGCCGGGGCTCAACATCTGCACTGGCGTTTCGTCTGCATGTAGGACGCTGTGGCGCAGTAGTTCCTCGCGAAGCGCGTCTACCAAGGGCTGCAAACGCACACCAGATATGCCCACCCAGCCGCCGAGCGTCGATTGTGGAATTGCCAGGCCCGCGCGGGCGAAGATGCGTTCCTGCCGGTACAGAGGAAGGTGGTCGCCGTATTTGGCGACCAACACCTGTGCGAGCAAGCCATTCGTTGGAATCTTTTTGTCAATCACATGCGGTGGCACCGGCGCCTGGATCAACGTCTCGCACGCTTTACATGCCCACTTCCCACGGATGTGGCGCTCAACAGTGAACACGCCCGGAGCGTAGTCGAGCTTCTCACTGATATCCTCGCCAATACGCACGCGCTGGCAGCCACAGGGGCAGTTCAACTCTGTCGGCTCGTGATGAATGTCGGTGCGGGGCAACTGGGGCGGCAACGGCAAGCGTTTGGCCTGCTTGCGAGGCTTCTCCTGCGGCGCGTCCGAGCGCAGTTCATCCAGCTCGGCCTCAAGCGCGGCCAAATCCTCATCAATGGCCTCGTCCAGCAAGCTCAACTGCTCGGTGGTGAACTGTTCGCTACGTTTGCCGAATTGCAGGCGTTTGATGACCGAGAGCTCGTGGGTGAGCTGGTCAATGCGCGTTTGGCGGTAGTGCGATTCACGCGTCTTCTCGTCGACCTGAGTCATCAACTGCCGCGCGAGCGCGCGCAGTTGATCGGGGTTCAGGGCATCGAGATCAGTGGGTGAATTCATGCCCCCAAGTTTGCCAGCACTTGCACGCCGGGGGAATCGGAACTGTTTACGTCACTTGCTATACCACCGCGATTACGTGGTCGTGCGCCAACGTCTGCCAGGGCAGCCCGATCACGAGTGCGCGCAGTTGCTCGAGATTTAACGTCTCAGAAATATCACTATGACCATTGGCCCAAACGAAATGACCTTTGTTCAAGCGTCGTGCAGCAAGCCAGACGCCAAATCCGTCGTACACCAGGACCTTCATGCGCGTCGAGCGCTGATTGGCAAACAGATATGCATGATGTGGCCGTGCGGACCCAAATACCTTCACCACGCGAGCAAGGATGGTATCGGCGCCGGCACGCATATCGAGGGGTTCGGTCGCAAGCCAAATGGCGTCGATGCGGATCATCGTAGCACCTCCCGAACCCAAGCTGCACTGTCACTCAAACAAAGCTGCGGCCACAGCACTGACACGGTTGTGCCATTGCGCTGAATGTCGATACGCACGTTCGCTTGCGCCGCGTCGGGCGCTTGTGGTGTCGGCACGGTCATTGGCAACGCGACGAAGGCAGGCTTTACGTCGACAACAACCGATTTGAGTGCAGGCAGTGCAGCGTCGCTGGAATCGGCGGCATCTTTAATCCAACGCCGCAGCACATTGGGGTTCAGACCATGCGAAATCGCCACGGCTGAACATGAGACGCCGACCTGGCGACATTGTTCGATAAGCTCTGACTTGAACGAGGTGCTGTAGGTGCGCCGTGTGCGCCCGGTCGGAATGTCTTGGGAAATAGTGTGCACGTGTCCGCTTCCTGATCGTGGAAACGTATGCTCTTACGCCAAAGTATAGAAAACCAGATGAGATTGCCGGGTGCTTACGCATCAATTCCATCGAGCACCACGTCTACGTCAACGGTTGAACCGCTCATGGTGGCGAACACCTGCGCATCGAGCGCATCCAGACTAACCGTGAGACGGTTCATTCCCGCATCATGTAGGCCGCGCGCCTTACGGCGTAGAAGCGAACCATTGGTCGTTAGAGTCACTTCTACAGGATGACCAGACGGTGTGCGAAGCGCGCTAAGCTCTGCCACCAATAGCTTGATGTCTTTGCGTAACAATGGTTCTCCGCCGGTCAATCGGAGCTTCTCGACACCCGCCGCGATCGCCGCAGTCGCGACTGTTTCAATTTCGTCAAACGAAAGAATTCGCTCGCGCGGCAAGTACTCGTACTCCTTGCCAAACACGGCGCTCGGCATGCAGTACGAGCAGCGGAAGTTGCACCTGTCTGTCAGCGAGATTCTCAGGTCTCGCATGGGACGACGCAATTGGTCAATTGCGAGTCCTTCCAAATGCGGTTCGACTGGCATCACGTGCCGCAATAGTCGCATGTCTGAGATCGGGAAAAAACACGGTACAGTCTTGATGACATAGAACCGCCTCGTCGCGTCACTGAGTCGGCGCACCGGCCAACACCCATGTCAAAACAACCCGCAAATCGGCGTCGCTTATTCCCGGGTTCGGCGGCATCGCCATTGGGCCCCAAACACCGGAGCCGCCGTTCTTGACCTTCTTCGTTAAGGTGGCAAGAGCGTCGGCGTCCCCCTTGTACTTTAGGCCGACATCGTGGTACGCCGGACCGACGACCTTGTGGTCGACAGCGTGGCAGCTGAAGCACATGTTTTTGCTAGCGATGCCTTGTGCTTTTGCTGCGTCAACATCCGCAAGTGTGTGGGTAGTGGCAAATGCGGCCAGACAAATAGCGAGCAATCGTTTCATCGAATCGTCCCGTGAAAAAGAACGCCGCGTGCATCCCTGTCCGCGGCGTGGTGAAGGTTATGCAAAACGGCGGCTCTTGAAGCTCACAGTTCGTTTGTAATCTTCCATCGAGCCCACTCGGCGGAGGTTGGCCCATGTGCCCTTGTAGTATGGAATGACATTGCGGTCGACCCAGTCGGTCGTAACATCTCCCTGGATTCCATTGACGTACCCGAACATCATGAAGGTTTGGTCGCGCTTAATATCCGCCGTCGGGTAGGTCATCGCGTAGGTAGAACCGAAGTCGTTGTAGACCTCGACGACATCGCCAGCTTCCAGCTTCAGTTCCTTTGCGTCGTCCGGATTTATCTCGATATAGGCCATCGGGTAGCGCGCCCGAATGAACTCGTTGTATTGGTCGTGATAAGCCGTCTGCCACACCTCGTTGTTGCGTCCGTTGTTAATCCAGAACCGGAATTTTTCCTTCTGCTGAGCGACGGTTTTAGGCAGGCCACCCCACGGTGCAGGCTTGAATTGGGCCTTGCCGTCAGGCGTATCGAACTTGGAGTCGGTATACAGCATCTCCGTGCCAACAAACTTTCCGTTGTCGAACGACTTAACGGGAAGTTGCACGCCGTTATTTCCTGCGGCTCGCAGCCGCTCGTAAGTCACGAGATGCCCGGTGTCACCTCCCTGGCTATCAATCTTCCCTGCGCCCGGCTGCCCCACTTGCCGAAATCCGTCGTTGAACGCGTCCTCTTCACTTTTCCAATCAAAGCCGCTAAAACGAGTCACCATCGCGGTGTTGCCTTCCGCCTGGTACATGGTCTTTAACGTGTTTGCCACGCGGGCCACGATAAGCGAGTCGGCCATCGCGCTGCCTGGCGCATCCATGAACTTCTGAGAAAGACGCATGCGCCGCTCGCCGTTCATTGATGTCAGATTTGTCTCGCCCGGATGGGCAGCAGGGAGCATCAGGTGCGCGGCTTCTGCAAGTTTCGTGGGATAAAGGTTCACTGACGCAACGAACAGCCCCCCCTTGCTCGTCGCATCGTAAATTACATCAACCATCTCGGCGTCCGTCGCGCCCTTGGCCTTTTGCATTGCCTGTTTCACGATTTGTGAGCGACGCAGGACGGCCTCGCGTAGCGCCTCAGTGTTGTTGCTAGTCTGAAAATTATTGCTACCCCACCAGGTCATCACGCGACCCTTGTCGTGAATGAGCTGTTGGTCGATATATATCTTCGAATCACCCGGGTATGGCGGACGGGTGTAACCTTCTTGATGACCGCCCATACGAACCACGCCAGTACCGCGTCGACCGACATTGTGGGTGGCAAGTACAAGGTCAACCAATGAGGACTGGATAAGGTAATTGTCATTGCCCCAGATGATGCCTTTCTCATATGCATGCATCGTTCGCGTCATCTGTCCCGCAGCTTTGGGCTTATATGCCCATTCGGCAGCGGTACGAATCTTGTCCACGGGAATGCCAGTGACCTTGCTGGAATCCTCCAGGGTCATGTGGTTCGTTTTGACCGCAGCATCGAAGCCATTTGTATGCTGCGCGATAAATTCTTTGTCGACCCAACCTTGTTCGACTACATAGGTGAAGAGGCCGTTGAACAATGCAACGTCGGTTCCCGGCTGAATGTCCAAATGCAGCACGTTGGCAGCGCCGGCAACTTGCTCTGCTATCGCGATAGTAGGCGTACGCCGGGGGTCGACGAAGATAATCTTGGTCGCAGGCGTCGCCTCTCCTGGAAACCGCTGTTTCTTCTTGTCTGTCGTACCACCTTGCAAGTTGGGAATCCAGTGATTCAGGAAGTAATTTGTCTGCGATTCGTATGCGTTGTTTCCGACGGCCATAATGACGTCGGCGACTTCGGCGTCCTCGTATGAATTGTTCAACTCGCCGATTCCCATCTCGCGCGTCGCGTGACATTCCGAGTTGTATGCAGGCCGGTTATGGATGCGCACCATCGGCGTTTGCAGAGCCGTGAACATTAGCTTGCCGGTTGCCCACGTGTTTTCAAAACCGCCTCCGGCACCACCATGGTCGAACGCGGAGAAGACGATGCCACTTGGCCCGTCTTTGTCGAGCGTGCGCTTGAGCAAGCCAGCGTAAATTGCCATAGCACGGTCCCAATCGGTATCAACCCATTGGTCTCCCACGTACATGCGAGGGTTACGTAGGCGCTCGCGAGTGAGTCCATCGGGCGCGTACATATACGTCGCCATCTTGCCACCGCGCGTTGAACTCAACCCGCTATTCACCACGCATTCTTTGTCCGGAACAATCATGATTCGATGGCGGCTGCCGTCCCGATTCTCAACGACATTTGTCATCGCCGGTGTGAGGGTAATGCTCAGCGGGGGAAGTTGCTTCGTATAGTCGAGACCGAGCGCATTCTGATTGGCCGCTCGACCGCCTTCTTCATTCTCAGGCCATTTATAAACGTTGTATCCGCAACCAACGATGCAGAAGTGGCACGTCATATTTGTTCGCTGCGCAGTCACGGGTGGTAACGTGATGCGGCCGCTTTGATTGTCCATATCTCCCCCTGATTAGATAACGTTGGCTTGACGGCCGTACAACATTCCGTCCACGCCATTTGCCGAAATCTTTCCTGTCTTCTCGTCGTATAAAAGTCGGATGCGGGGCAGATTTTCAGTTGCTTGCCCTGCAATCATTTGCCCCGCCTTCTCTGCGTCGAACATGCTGTAGTGGCAACCACACTTAAAGGTGTTGGTTCCGCCATCGAACATGACAGGACACCCCATGTGGGTGCACATCATGCTGTAAGCGACGATGTCCTTGTTTGGACCGACGCCGCCGGGAACAGGCAATCCGAGTTTGATGGCCATGCATGGTGAGGAAGCGTCCGGATAGCTAAAGGTGAGCGGTGTTCCTTGGTTCAGTTGGCTGGCGGTCGTGACGAATTTCGTCAAGTATGGGAGCAAGGTATGGCTGGTGTTTGGAGCGAGCGCAGCAGGTGGTGTCGCTGCACATGCGGGCTTCAAAATCACGGCAGCGGTTGCCGCGGCGCTCGTTCCACCGACCTTCAAAAACGTTCGTCTCGATATATTCTCGTTTGGCATTTCTGCTCCTTGATACCCGCGTGGGCAACCGTTACCATCGGGGCATCAATGGCAAGCTCTATGCCAAAACACGAAGAATGCCGGCCAGCTTGGAATACAACTATTCCACGTTCCTAGAGACGTTAGAATGAGTTTCCGTTTGGTAACGGCTGAAGGGGACAGCGCTATGGAGGGGTTACCGTTCAGTAACGCACGCCGCAAAGTATTGGGCGCACTCGCCGTGGGCGCAGCTGCTTCGTCCTGTGGTCCTGCGCTTGCAGCTGTCCCAGCCCCGCGCAAAAAGATACTTTTCGGGACTACTGCTGTCTTTCTGGATAACCAAGTACGGTTGCTTGCGAAATGGCGCGCGCGGCTTGAGCAACAGTTGGGGGCGGAGGTGGCTTTCGTGCAACGCCGCAGCTACGGCGAGATTACGGAATTGCTTCTCGCAGACCAGCTTGATTTGGCCTGGGTATGCGGCTATCCCTATGTGACGCACGGCGACAAGATGAAATTGCTCGCAGTGCCCCAGTATCAGGGAAAGCCTTTATATCGTTCGTACCTACTGGTTCCGGCATCCGACACATCGACCACGAGCATCGCAGCCCTTGAGGGGAGAGTTTTTGCTTACAGCGACCCGCAATCTAATTCCGGCTATCTCGTTCCGAGAACGGAACTCATACGAATGGGCTTGGACCCGCGACATTTCTTCAGCAAGACGTTCTTCACTTTTGCACATCGCAAGGTGGTTGAAGCGGTCGCATCGGGCCTGGCGTCAGCTGGAGAAATCGACGGGTACATATTCGATACGCTGGTCAGACAAATTCCTGATTCCACTGTTGGCGTTAGGATTGCATGGCGTTCTCCCCAGTATGGGTTTCCACCTATCGTCACTCGCCGCAATCTCGCTGGAGATATGTTCAGCAGCCTGCAAACTGCGTTAGTCTCAATGAACGCCGATGCTGCGGGCAGAGACGTCCTACAGCAGCTCAATCTTGACCGCTTTGTAACCGGCGACGATTCGTTATTCGACGGCGTTCGCGGACTTGTGCAGCTTTCCGACACCGTTGTCGGGTGAGGGCGTCGTGCTAGAAAATGTGAGTTACCGCTACAAGATTCCTGCCGCTCTAATGCTGGCTATCTTACTGACGGAACTCGCGGTCACTGCCGCTCTTGTTGCGCTGACCCTGTCGGATGCACGGCGCAACGTGGAAAGCGGTGCGCGCAACCTGGCAAATGTAACGACGCTGTCCATACGCGATTCGTTGATGCGCGATGACCTATATCGAGTCTTCGAGGTCATCCGGGCACCAATTGACGCAAGGGAGCTTGGCAACCCCTTAAAACAGGTCATTGTTTTGGACTCGGCCGGCCGCGTTTACGCATCAACCAACCCGAAATTCTCAGCGACGTGGGCTCGGGCATCGTCCCTTGGGGAGCCGGTGGCTGTCGCGATACGTCAAGTCCATGCCAACCCGGAATTCTTCTACCTCAGCTTCCCCAGCGTCTTCGCCCTTGACGACGTAGTGGCCGCCCAAGCCGTTCTGGCTGAGGACGGCAGTTTTCTTGGCTACGTCGTGGTTACTTACGACACGGGTAAGGTTCGCGGAGAAATTGCGACGTTACTCATTCGGATGGTCCTATTGAGCCTATTCGGCCTACTACTGCTGCTGCCGATTGCGTGGTGGTGGGGAAAGCGGATGGCAACGCCCCTTCACCGGCTCAGCGATGCGATGGAGCGGGTGCATACGGCGGCTCCCGAAATTCTCAAGAGCGAAGTCGATGCGCGGGGGCGCGATGAAATCGGAGCCTTATCGGCGAGTTTTCGCGGGATGCTCGACGAGCTTTCAGAAAAACGCCAGCTTGAACGTGAGATGGTTGTATCTGAACGATTGGCAGCGGTCGGCCGTGTCGCCGCTGGAATCGCACACGAGATTAACAATCCTCTCGGCGGGCTCATTAACGCTGTTGATACCTTGGCCAAGCATGGGGCGCCTGACGGGCTCACCAGCCGCACTCTGGGCCTCTTGGAGCGTGGCCTTACGCAAATTAGGTCGACCGTCGGGGCGCTTTTGATAGAGGCAAGACTCGATTCGCCTGCGATGGGTCAAGCCGATTGGGATGACTTGCAAATTTTGGTGCATCCCGAAGTCATCACGAAAAATCTTCAGATGCAGTGGTCCGTGCCGGCCGACACCGTAGCCTTGCCATCGCACCTGCTTAGGCAACTCGTGCTCAACCTCTTGCTGAACGCGGTCAAAGCAGTCGAAGAAGGTGGAACGGTCTCGTGCACAGCGACCGCTTCGCCGTCGGAAGTCTGTGTGTTGGTATCTAACACGGGCGAACACATACCTGAACACGTGGTGAACCATGTTTTCGAGCCATATTCTCCAAACCAGAAATCGGCAGGCGTGCGCAGTTATGGGCTCGGTTTATGGGTCAGCTATCAAATCGTCACGCAGCTTCGCGGGACGATATCAGTGAGCAGCCAGCCCGGCCAAACGACCTTCGAGGTTGTGCTCCCTATAACGGCAGGAGACAAGACATGAGCGAAGCTCTGATATGCCTGGTCGAAGACGACCCCATCATGGGCGAATCGATGGTCGAGCGCTTTCAATTGGAAGGCTTTGAGGTCGATTGGCACACGCGCGCTGCGGATGCCTTCGCAGCGATTCCGAAGAAGGGTTACTCGGTCGTGGTAAGCGACGTGAGATTGCCCGACTTTGCGGGCGATGAGTTGTTTAGCCGGCTACGGCACGCAATGCCGACGGTGCCCCCCTATATTCTGGTAACGGCTTATGCCTCGATTGATGGCGCCGTGTCGATGCTGAAATCGGGCGTGTCTGACTACGTGACGAAACCGTTCGACATCGCCGAATTAGTCCGGAAAATACAGGCGCTGTCTGTGCAGAACATCCCTGAACAAGCAATGCCGGCTCACGGGCCGCTTGGTGTTTCACTCGCGATGCGCAGATTAGCGGAAGCTGTCCCAAAAATAGCGAAACGAGCGTCGTCCATTCTCATCAACGGCGAGTCAGGTTCCGGCAAAGAGGTTCTTGCTCGACACATCCATGAAATTGCCGCAGGCGGCCACGAGGAGCCATTCATTGCCGTCAATTGCGGAGCCGTACCTGAGACATTAATGGAGTCGGAGTTCTTCGGCTTTGAGCGTGGGGCCTTTACCGGCGCGGACCGTCAAAAGAAGGGATTTTTTGAGCTTGCCCATGGTGGCACGCTGTTTCTTGATGAGATAGGTGACCTACCCCTCGCAATGCAGGTGAAGCTTCTGCGCGTCCTTCAGGAAAAACGTGTTCGAAGAGTTGGCGCGGAAAGGGATATTGAATGCAACTTCCGTCTCGTGTGCGCGACGCACAGGGAACTGCAAGAGCTTCTGAAGGAAGGACACTTTCGGGAAGACCTGTTTTATCGTCTAAATGTCGTCACGCTGCGTGTCCCGCCGTTGCGCGAGCGAAGCGATGACGTCCTGTGGATAGCAGGCCGATTCTTGTCGGGCTACGCCGAAAGTAATCGTGAGCCCGTGAAACAGCTTCATCCCGCTACCGAGGCGGCACTCGTTGGTTTCAACTGGCCTGGAAACGTCCGTGAATTGCGAAATCGGCTCGAGCGAGCATGCTTGATGTCGGCGGGTAACGTTTTGATGCCGTCGGACGTTTTCACGGACCCATCAGCCTTCAACGATGCGGAGGTCGCCGAAGCTCCTTTGTTGTCGGTGTACATGGACCGGTGCGAGGCGCTCTACATCAACAACGCATTGGTTCAGCACCACGGCCGAATCGCGGAAACAGCAGCCGCACTTGGCATTTCCCGCAAAAGCTTGTGGGAGCGAATGCGCCGGCACCGGATTGCTGGGCAGGAAGGCTCGGCTTAAAAACTAAGCGGTCGCCATCTTGAAGGCGACCGCCGCTACCTACAGATTCAGGTATTCTGCCGCGTTCAATTCGTCTTAGACGGAAGCCCCGCGGATTCGTTTCCCGCGCGTCTCTTGAGCTCTGTTATGAACCTGACCAGCTCGGCAGGTTAAGCCTGCAGTCGAAGAGCAAGCGCCGCGAGCGTAACAACCAAAATAGGGAGTGTCAGAACGATGCCGGTCCTGAAATAGTAGCCCCACGTGATAGTGACGTTCTTGCGAGCCAGCACATGCAGCCATAGCAAAGTCGCGAGGGACCCGATTGGCGTGATTTTTGGGCCCAGGTCACTTCCAATGACGTTGGCGAACACCATGGCCTCTTTCACGACACCAGTTGCGCTGCTCGCATCAATAGACAGCGCTCCGACAAGCACTGTTGGCATGTTGTTCATGATAGATGACAGAAAAGCGGTGAGAAGTCCGGTGCCCAGCGCTGCCGCCCAGACGCCGTGAGCAGCGAGATAATTAAGAATTCGCGCAACGTATCCAGTGAGCCCTTGATTGCGCAAGCCGTACACGACCAAGTACATGCCCAAGGAAAAGATAACAACCTGCCACGGAGCTTCCTTGAGGACCTTCTTCGTGGAGATGATGTGACCTCGTCCAGCGACCGCCAGAAGAATGGCTGCACCAACGGCCGCAACAGCGCTAATGGGGAGGCCCACGGCGTCGCACCCGAAGAATCCAATCAGCAGCAGCGCCAACACCCACCAGCCGGCCTTAAAGGTAGATGTGTCGCGAATTGCTTCGCTTGGTTGCTTGAGCTCGGCAACGTCGTAGGTGGTCGGGATATCGCGGCGAAAATAAAATAGCAGCATGGCTAGCGTGACGGCGACCGCGACGATGTCTACGGGAATCATAACGCTCGCGTAGTGAGCAAAGCCTATTTTGAAAAAATCAGCCGAGACGATGTTGACTAAATTTGAAACGACAAGAGGCAAGCTAGCCGTGTCCGCTATGAACCCCGCGGCCATCACGAACGCAAGGGTTGCGGCCGGACTGAATCGTAGTGCAAGCAGCATTGCCATGACGATAGGCGTAAGAATTAGCGCGGCACCATCATTTGCGAAAAACGCGGCAACGGCCGCGCCGAGCAGGACCAGAAACGCAAAAAGCTTCCGACCGTTGCCGTTGCCCCAACGCGCCACATGTAGTGCTGACCACTCGAAAAAGCCGGCTTCGTCGAGAAGCAAGCTAATGATAATCACAGCGATAAACGTGAGCGTCGCGTTCCAAACGATATGCCAAACCACCGGAATATCTGAGATATGAATCACGCCAGTCAGCAGCGCGAGGACGGCACCGCCGACTGCGCTCCATCCGATGCCCAAACCCCTTGGCTGCCAAATCACGAATACGATGGTGAGGATAAATATTAGTACCGCGGTAAGCATTAAAGACTTCCTAAAGTTGCGAAGCCGAACGGCCCCGCGCCATTGCAGACGATGTTGGAACGCGAGTAGAAACCGCCGAAATGATGCGCCAATAGCTCAACAGGCAGCAACGTAGCCGCTGTTCTGTCTATGTCGTAGGCAACCGACGCGCGTCCACGAACCCTCATTCGCCCTTTGCCGCCAAATCGCTTCCGATGCGCTGAAGTTGTTCTCGCGTATCAAGCCTGTCCAGCTTGTCTAAGGGCAATATTAACCAGCAAGTCGATGCGCTTGCGCAACTGAATGAACGCAGTTATGAAAGCCTTGCGCTTGTCCTCGTCTGTGCCCTCAGTTATCGACGGGTCGGGGATGCCCCAATGCGCTTTCGCGGGATGTCCTGGCCAGATTGGGCAGACTTCACCTGCAGCGTTATCGCACACCGTGAAAATGTAATCGATTTTGGGAGCGCCTTCTTCCGCAAACTCATCCCAATTCTTGCTTCTGAGATTGTCGACGTTGATTTCCCGTGAGCGCAGCAGGTCAAGGGCAAAAGGATTAGGCGCAGTGCCAGGATGACTTCCCGCGCTGTAAGCAGTGAACCGGTCGCCGGCCACGTCATTCAAGATGGCCTCTGCAAGAATCGAACGCGCAGAGTTATGAGTGCACAGGAAAAGAACGGCGTGTTTTTGGTTTTCGGTCATGAATGCTCCTGAAAGCGTAAAAGTCGCCCATTGGCAACATATCAACATCTCTAATATAATCGAAATGACGTTTTTTGGCAATGCACCATCGAGAAGATGCCTCAAAGACTGCAGTTATGGCTCGCCGTCATAAAAATTTCATCAAGGCCCAGCTTGTCACATCTTTGTCACGGACTATACTCAGAATCCCGACAGTCGTAATGTATCTAGAGTTATCGAGATATCAGCAACCACTGAGGATGACTAAAATGAAGAAGTTGTTCGTGCAACGTCTCGCAGGCGCTGCGCTCGCTGCCACATTCGCAGTTGTCGCGCATGCGGCAGATATAACGGGGGCCGGTTCGACGTTTGTCTACCCGATCTTGTCCAAATGGTCGTCCGACTATAACCAATCATCTGGCAACAAGGTGAACTACCAGTCGATCGGCTCGGGCGGCGGTATCGCGCAGATCAAGGCGGCGACTGTCGACTTTGGTGCGAGTGACATGCCTATGTCGGTGGCCGACCTGAAGGAGAAGGAGATGGGCCAGTTCCCCTCCGTCATCGGTGGCGTAGTGCCAGTCGTAAATATCGCAGGCGTTGCCCCAGGAAAGCTCCGCTTTACGGGGGCACTGTTGGCTGACATCTTCCTCGGAAAGATTACGAAGTGGGATGATCCGGCGATCGTGAAGGTAAATCCAGGTGTGACCCTCCCAAGTGCGAACATCACGGTGGTCCACCGCTCGGACGGATCAGGCACGACCTTCAATTGGGTGAACTATCTGTCCAAGGTCAGTCCTGATTGGAAATCGAAGGTAGGTGAGGGCACGTCGGTTTCATGGCCTGTGGGTGTCGGTGGCAAGGGCAACGAGGGGGTCGCTGCGTATGTGAATCGGCTGAAAAACTCGATTGGATATGTTGAGTACGCGTACGTCGTTCAGAACAAGATGACTTACGCCTCAGTTCAAAACAAGGCAGGAAACTTCGTTGAACCCAACGGCAAAAGTTTTCAGGCTGCCGCCGCGACTGCCGACTGGTCGACCTCGACCGACTTCGATCTCGTTATGACCGATGCGAACGGGCCGGAAGCGTACCCAATCACGGCCACGACGTTCATCATTATGTACAAGCAGCCGAAGAATGCTGCGCAGTCGAAAGCTGCAATTGAGTTCTTTAAATGGGCTCTGGAGAAGGGGCAGTCCCAAGCGCAGTCGCTCGACTATGTTCCGCTTCCCCCTCCGCTCGTCAAGCAAATTGAAACGTACTGGTCTACGAACTTCAAGTTCTAATTGCTAGTGAACTCAGCCAGTGCCGGCTGCTCGCTCGGCGCTGGCCGTCAAGGATGAGCCATGCCCCCGACTGCTGAAGAGTTAGCAAACGACGTCCCTCGCCAGCGTCGCGCCGGCGACATGATAGGCACCGAATTAACCTTCCGAACCCGCGTGCGGCGTCTTCCCGACGAGCTGGCGGACCGCTTATTCCGCTATACGGCTGCAGCAGCAGCGATTTTCGTGCTGGCCCTGCTGGCCGGAGTTGCCATCTCGATGTTGTGGGGTGGGCGCTTGGCTTTCCAGACTTTCGGTTGGCACTTCCTCGTGAGTACTGACTGGGACGCGGTAGCGCATAAATTCGGCGCGCTCATTCCCATCTACGGGACCTTGGTCAGCTCTTTGCTTGCACTCGTTATCGCGGTGCCGATCAGCTTCGGTATCGCGATCTTTATCACTGAGATTGCGCCGACCTGGATGAAAAATCCAATCAGCACGGCGATCGAATTACTCGCCGCTATCCCCAGCATCATCTACGGGATGTGGGGCCTATTTGTGTTCGCGCCCGTCCTGGCCGACCATGTGGAGCCTTGGCTCATTGATCACCTCGGTAACAAGTGGCTCATCGGGCCGCTTTTTTCGGGCGCGCCTATTGGCCTCGGCATGCTTCCGGCCGGCATCATCCTCGGCATCATGATCATCCCGTTTATCAGTGCTGTGATGCGCGACGTGTTCTCGGCGACACCCCAGGTACTGAAAGAGTCGGCATTTGCCCTCGGTTCGACACGTTGGGAGGTCATGCGCAAAGTGATTCTGCCGTACACGCGCTCGGCGGTCATTGGCGCGATTTTTCTCGGATTGGGGCGGGCGCTGGGAGAAACCATGGCGGTCACGTTCGTCTTGGGTAATGCGCACGATCTGAGCGTGTCCTTGCTGAACCCGAGCAACTCGATCGCAGCGACGCTTGCCAACGAGTTCACGGAAGCCGACTCTCCGATCTACTTGTCGTCCCTCATCGCGCTGGGATTTGTCCTCTTCGTTGTGACCTTTATCGTGCTTGCGTTCGCGAAGTTGCTGTTGCTGAGATTAAACCGAATGGAAGGAGCTAAATGATGCAAGGCTTCGACATGAGAAAACTTCGCAAGCGGCGATTTACCAACAATGTGGTGTTTCTGTTGTCGGTCGGCTCGACGCTCTTTGGTCTCTTCTTCCTGGCCTGGATTCTTGTCACGACGGTCATCAACGGTGCCGCTGCCTTGCGGCCGAGCTTGGTAACGCAAATGACACCGCCTCCCGGCCAAGATGGTGGCTTGCTCAACGCGCTGTATGGCAGTTTCACCATGATTGGCATCGCTACCGTCATCGGGGTGCCGCTTGGATTGATGGCCGGTACCTACTTGGCCGAATACGCGCGCGGAACCCGCCTCGGCGCGGTCATCCGTTTCGTGAACGACATTTTGCTGAGCGCGCCGTCGATTGTCATTGGTCTTTTTACGTACGAGATCATCGTCAGGCAAGTCGGGCATTTCTCGGGATGGGCGGGGGCAGTGGCGCTTGCGATCATCATGCTCCCGGTTGTCATTCGGACCACCGACGAGATGCTTCAGTTAATACCGGACAGCATGCGAGAGGCGGCACTATCACTCGGCATCCCCCGCTGGAAGATCAGTTCGCGCATATTGTTGAAAGCAGCAAGTTCGGGCGTTGTCACCGGTGTTCTACTTGCGGTAGCGCGCATCAGCGGTGAAACGGCGCCGCTTCTGTTCACGGCGCTCAACAACCAGTACTGGACGACCACGCCGAACGGCCCCATGGCCAATATCCCAGTGGTCATTTTCCAGTATGCGATGAGCCCGTACGACAGTTGGCACGCTCTAGCCTGGGCAGGAGCCTTCTTGATGACGATTTTCGTTCTTGCGCTGGCAATCCTGTCGCGCACCTTCTTCGGCCGCGGTCATGCCCCCCGTTAAGATGCCATCAGCCCGTACAAACACGACGCGTATTCGCGTACGCAACCTCGATTTCCACTACGGCCACCGTCAGGCGCTATTCGACGTGAACGTCGACTTTCCCGACAGAGAGGTCACCGCGATCATCGGAGCATCCGGTTGTGGGAAGTCAACCTTGCTGCGAGTGCTGAATCGGATGTATTCGATTTACCCTGGCCAGGCCGCAAAAGGTGCAGTGGAGCTTGACGGCCAGAATATCCTTGACCCCACCTTCAAACTGAGTGCGCTTCGTCTGAAGGTCGGCATGGTGTTCCAAAAGCCGACGCCCTTCACGATGTCTATCTACGACAACATTGCCCTGGCCATCCACCATCACGAGTCACTCAACCACGCGGAAATGGACGAGCGAGTGGAGTTCGCTCTGCGCCGAGGTGCGCTTTGGGACGAAGTGAAGGACAAGCTTGATCAAAGCGCTCTGGCCTTATCGGGTGGCCAGCAGCAACGCCTGTGCATCGCCCGCGCCATCGCAGTGGATCCCGAAGTGCTTCTGCTGGACGAGCCAACCTCGGCGTTGGACCCAATCGCCACAGGCCGCATCGAGGAGTTGCTAGAGACGTTGAAACGACACTACACGGTCATCATGGTCACACACAACATGAAGCAGGCCGCTCGGGTGTCGAAAAACACGGCATTTATGCATCTGGGTAAGCTGATCGAATTTGGAGCGACGGAGCAAATTTTCACCAAACCCCGTGAGAAGCTTACCGAAGGCTACGTCCGAGGTCTCTATGGCTGAGCTTGCTAGCGCACCCGGCGTTGATGCAGAGCTTGCCACGAAGATTGAAGTTAAAAATCTTAACTTCTTCTACGGCAAATTTCATGCGCTCAAGAACGTTAATCTTTCTATACCCGAGAAGCGTGTGACCGCTTTCATTGGCCCGTCGGGATGTGGAAAGTCGACACTTCTTAGGACGTTCAACAAGATATTCGTCCTTTATCCAGAGCAACGAGCTGACGGCGAAATTCGAATAGACGGTGCGAACGTACTTACCTCGAAAGCGGACGTGACCTTTCACCGGGCTAACGTCGGAATGGTGTTCCAGAAACCCACTCCGTTCGCGATGTCGATCTACGAAAACGTTGCCTTTGGACCGAGAGCATTTGAGTCCATCTCCAAGTCAGATCTTGACGAGCGCGTCGAGTGGGCGTTGACCCGAGCTGCCTTGTGGAAGGAGGTGAAAGACAAAGTCCACATGAGTGGATACGGCCTATCTGGTGGCCAGCAACAACGGCTGTGTATCGCGCGCGCCATTGCCATGCGTCCGGACATACTGTTAATGGACGAGCCATGTTCGGCCCTTGATCCGATATCGACTGCGGGTATCGAAGAACTGGTTCTCGAATTGAAGGATGACCATACGGTGGTCATTGTCACGCACAACCTGCAGCAGGCCGCACGTTGCTCGGACTACACCGCGTACATGTACATGGGGGAGCTCGTCGAGTTCGGGCTGACACAAAAGATCTTCAAGAAGCCAGACCAACGTGCGACCGAAGACTACATCACTGGCCGCTTCGGCTAAGGAGTCACCATGACCGATAAACATCTGTCGAGCCAGTTCGATGCCGACTTGAATCAAGTTTCGACCAAGTTGCTTGCAATGGGAGGACTGGCTGAATCACAAATCGGTTTCGCTATGCAGGCATTGAACGACTTCGATCTCGATTTGGTAGAGCGAATCATGGACGACGAGCGGCGACTGAACGCGATGGAAATTGACATTGACGAAGAGATCAACAACATCATTGCACGTCGTCAGCCCGCCGCGAGGGACTTGCGTCTACTAATGGCCGTTTCGAAGACGATCACAAATCTCGAACGCGCGGGCGATGAGGCGAGGAAAATCGCCAAGCGAACCCGACGTATCTCGAGTGAGCCAGCGGCCCGCGCCATCAACATTGCCGAAATCAAACTATCTGGTGAGATGGCAATTTCCGTTCTTCACCGTGCGCTCGATGCGTTTGCTCGCTTGGACACCGTCGCAGCAGCCCACATCATCCGTGAGGACGACGCGATCGATCAGCAATTCAAAGCGTTTGTGAGGAAGCTGATTACCTACATGATGGAAGACCCGCGTGTAATTTCGGTCGCACTTGACTATCTGTTTATCGCGAAGGCAATTGAGCGGATTGGTGACCACGCGACGAACATCGCGGAGTTCATCATCTATGTCGTCAAAGGCACCGACGTGCGCCATGTGTCGCGTGAGAAGTTGGAGCGCGAAGCGTTGGGCTAAGGATAAGGGGAAAGGTAGTGCCCGCAACTATACTTTTTGTTGAAGATGAACCGGCGATCGCCGAAATACTTTCGATTAATGCTCGACATGCGGGCTATCTTCCGCTCGCGGCGTTCACCGTGGCCAAAGCCAACGAGATTATCTCGGACGTGCTTCCCGATATCATTATTTTGGACTGGATGCTTCCGGACCAATCAGGTCTGACGTTCTTGAAAGATATCCGCAACGATTCCAGAACACGCGATCTACCGGTGATTATGCTCACTGCCCGGGGAGAGGAATACCACCGCCTGGAAGGTCTCGAAGCGGGCGCCGACGACTACATATCGAAACCGTTCTCGCCGAAAGAACTGCTGGCGCGGATCAAGGCCGTATTGCGAAGAAGGGCACCACAATCGACCGACGATCCGGTCATCATGCACGGGATCAGATTGGACCCGGCAACACGTAGGGTCTTCGGAGTAATAGATGGCACTGAGGTTCCGCTGCGGCTTGGCCCGACAGAGTTCAAGCTACTGCATTTTTTCCTGACGCATCCGGAACGGGTTCACTCGCGATCCTTCGTGCTCGACCAGGTTTGGGGCGACCACGTTTTCATCGAAGAACGCACGGTCGATGTGCACATAAAACGCTTGAGAGCCGCGCTTCGGCCAGCGCACGGCGAAGCGCTGATCGAGACCGTGCGAGGCTCCGGATATCGACTGTCAGCAGCGCTCCCGGTGGCTGCAAGTGTTGCAAAAGCAGCTTAAACAAAAGTGTCGTGCAATTGACATCTCGATAGCTGTAGAATCGTTGGTTGGATCCGACGAGTCAATGGCATGATGAAGGAAAAAGACGCAATCAAAGCACTATCGGCGCTCGCACAATCTACGCGCTTGGGGATTTTTCGCCTGCTGGTAACAGCAGGTCCGGACGGGGTGAGCGTGGGGGTCATTCAAGAGCAGCTGGAACTGGCCAGCGCGACGCTATCGTTCCACCTGAAAGAACTTACGCATGCGGGCTTGGTGAGTTCTCGTCAAGAGGGCCGTTTTGTTTACTATGCCCCTGAGATCAACCACGTGAACGACCTGATCGGCTTTCTGACCGAGAACTGCTGTGAGGGAGTAGATTCAGCGAACTGCACGCCTCGCAAAAAGGTGAAGTGCAAGCCGGTGCCTGCCTGAACGATTTGGCGAGGTGCGCTCGCGCCGCAGCTGGGTCGATCGATGGGTTTGTCTCGAAAGCCGCTGCGGGAAAAGAGACCCTACGCTACCGCATCCTTGGCTGCACAGCCCAGTCCTTCTGCTGCGCAACAGTTTTCCATCAGGAAGTCGATAAGCGCCTGCATATGCCCATATTGGGCGCGGTACATCACGAATCGCCCGTGTGCTTTACCCTCGATCAAGCCAGAGTGGGCCAATTCCTTCAGATGGAAGGATAGGGTAGGCGCGGCCAAGCCCAAACTTTCCGAAATGGCTCCCGCGCTCATCCCTTCGGGCCCTGCGGTGACCAGCAATCGGAATGTGGCCAGTCTCGTTTCCTGCGCGAGCGCCGCAAGCGCCTTCACCGCCAGCTTGCTGTCCATCGTCTTCATGACGCTCACTCCCTTTGGTCCGTGATTTCAATCTCTTCCGCGCCCGCCAATGCCGCGAGGTCGGTCCGGGGATCTATGGGACGACCTTCGTCAACCCGTTCACTGTATCGATCAACAAGGTAATCCGCCTTACCCCGCAAAAGGAGCGTGAATTTCACCAACTCCTCCATGACGTCAACAATGCGGTCGTAATAAGCAGACGGCTTCATCCGTCCATGTTCGTCAAATTCCTCGTACGCCTTTGCTACTGACGACTGGTTGGGGATGGTGAACATACGCATCCATCGCCCCAACTGACGAAGCTGATTTACAGAGTTAAAGCTTTGTGAGCCGCCGCTCACTTGCATGACAGCGAGCGTTCTGCCTTGGGTGGGGCGGACGCCGCCCATCGCCAGCGGCAGATGGTCAATTTGGGTTTTGATGATGCCCGAGATGGTGCCATGCCGCTCGGGGCTGCACCAAACCTGGCCTTCTGACCAGATTGAGAGGTTGCGAAGCTCCTTTACCTTAGGGTGCTCGTTGCACTCAACGTCATCGGGGAAAGGCAACCCGCGTGGGTCGAAGATTCGGGTTTCGGCACCGAAGAACTCAAGCAGGCGCGCGGCTTCCTCGACAGCCAGACGCGAGAACGATCGCTCACGGAGTGAACCATAGAGCAGCAAGATTTTTGGCGGCGACGCGTCCGGCATGCCAAGGCGTTTAGCAATGTTGCCGTCGAGGAAGTCAGGCTTTGCAGCAGGCATTGAATTATCAGTGATGCGCGATCTTGATGACATAGCGATGTATCCAGGCGAAAATTTCATATTTCCAATTATATGGAAGTGTAGTAATTTAGCAAGTGCGGGGCCGAGCTTCTCGGCATCCGACAGATCGTGCACCGCGGCGTGAGAGGGATCAGGGAGTGAACCATGACACATGATAGAGAAGCTGTCTGTCAATTATTGCCGAGTTCCGGCGATATTGAATGCAGGTCGATGCGAGCGTTCGTTGCGATTCGACTCAACCCACCCCTGAGCGCCGCGAACGAAGACTTAGACATCCGTTGTGACCTTCTCACCGGCCGCTCCGCGTCTGGTCGATGGGCGGCGGATTCCCGTGCTCTTGCAACCGCGTTATCGCGGTCGCTCGGTCATGTGGCGGGAAGGCCGGCCGACTCATTAATGATCACGACCGGCGTCGGCCGGCTTGAACTTGTGCGCTTTGTGAGAGGTGGTGCGGCGAACGCAGCAGTGCTTTTGCTCGACGCGGCCGAGTTGTTCCGATTACCTCCCTGTGATTGGCAGACCGCGTTTCTGCGAACCCGCAATCAACTAGCCGAAGAGGGCGTCACGTTCTACGTGGCGCTGGTCAACCGCCGGTCTTTTCTACGACTGAATATGCTAGCGGCCGCTCGCAATTTTTATAAGATCAACGAACTCACTGCATTCTGCACTCGGGAAGGAATCGGCCTGCTGTCCGCCGGCAGCTTATCTGGGTCGCTTGAAAGTGATGACTTTGATACACCGCCACGCGAGGAGCGCCTTGCGAACGCCATCGCGAGCGACTTGATGTCGGCTCGGTTTTTTTGCTGCAATGCCTTCCGGATCACTCCGACAAGCGCGCGAACGGCCGTAATGGGGGCGGGCTCGAAGTGAATACTTTGTCAAATCGTCGGGGCAGGTACGCCGAGCCCGAAAATGTTGCCACCTGGGCGCTCGCGATCGCTCAACTCGTTTCCTGGGGCTCGGTGTATTACGGCTTTTCCCTATTCGTCGTGCCGATGGAGCACACAATGGGTTGGAGTCGCACGTGGACGAATGGCGCACTCTCGGTCGGGCTGCTTGTCTCGGGCCTCGCAGCCTACCCGATCGGAGCCTGGATCGACAGAGGTCACGGACGATTTGTGATGGTTGCCGGCTCGATCCTCGCTACCGCGATGTTGCTGCTGTGGTCACAAGCGGAAAGTCTTGCATGCCTGTTTGTCGTCTGGATCGGTTTGGGCGTCGCCATGGCCGCAATACTTTACGACCCGGTGTTCGCAGTTGTTACGCGAGACTACCCGACAACGTTTCGCACCAAGATCACACTGATCACGCTCGTCGCCGGTTTCGCTAGCACGCTCTTCATTCCCCTGACACAAGGTCTTGTGAGTTGGCTCAGCTGGCGGCACGCCCTCATCGCGCTGGCGGCAATCAACCTTGTGGTGTGCCTGCCTATCCACCTCACCGCAGTCAAGGGAAACCCCGGCCAAGCGCGGACCCCCGTCGAGAAAGCACGCCTTAAATCAGAGGCGCAGGCCTCGGCAGCTCGGGCCTTGCACACGCCCACATTTTGGGGCTTGAGCGTGTGCTTCACTGCCTACTACGCCGCGTTCGCTGCCTTGACCTTTCATTTAGTCCCGCTTCTGGTTGAACGGCATGTCGGCTCTGGTTTAATCTTGGCGACTATGGCAGTCATCGGGCCGGCCCAGGTTGCGGCACGCGCGCTGTGGTTTGCGGTTGGCCGCAATGTACGTCCAGCGCTCATCGGCATCATCGTTACCATTTCTTTCCCTGTCTCAGTCGTTGTTCTTTTGTGCGCGGGAGCGTCGCCCGGCCTCCTAATGCTGTTTGCCCTTATTTACGGAGGCGCCAATGGGATGATGACCATTCTGCGCGGAACGATCGTGCAAGATGTCATGTGGACCGAAGGTTACGGCGCGGTCAGCGGCCTGTTGTCGACACCATCCAATATCGCGAAAGGGGTCGCACCCATTTCGGCTGCCGCGTTGTGGACTATCCACCAGAATTACCTCCTCGCAGGCACGGTGATCCTCGTCGTGTCGTGCATTTCGGCTTTTGCATTTGTGATCGCAATGTGGCTGTCACGCGACGGCCGTGCGACACGGAGAAACGCTTGAGAGACGACG
This sequence comes from Caballeronia sp. DA-9, assembly GCF_051615025.1. Classification (NCBI taxonomy): domain Bacteria; kingdom Pseudomonadati; phylum Pseudomonadota; class Betaproteobacteria; order Burkholderiales; family Burkholderiaceae; genus Caballeronia; species Caballeronia sp. DA-9. The sequence goes on from NZ_CP195134.1 coordinate 124,932, forward strand.
AGCACATGCGAAAATCGATCAAAGTCTCGGTACTTTACTGGCGCTCGAGTGCGGCGTCGCTACTTCCGATCAAGAGAAGATAGCGGCATTAGGATTATTCCTGATCCGAGAAGTTCGCAGCTGCGAATGATGTAGATCGAGCGCGCACGCTCAACCAATATTGCGGCGATCGAAGCGCGTCAAAATTGAGAGAGGATCACGCTCTCCCGCACGATGCATGGCCACGACTGCACTCACTTCGTTGCAGTTTCGTACCCATCAGTCAGCGTGTTGAGAAACGCGACGACATCCCTGATCTCTGCCTCATCCAACGCCGGTTTTTCGCCGCGTTTGCGATCAAACGGGGCGTCGGTGTTCAAGTTCGCCCAGTATCGTTTCGGTAGGTCGTCGAATTTCTGGACACCGCTCTTCGAAACTGGATAGAACTTTTCTGGGTTCGTATCTCGCTGAACGTAGAAGCGCACGACCTCATCGAGTGAGTGATAGATCCCATTGTGAAAAAACGTCTTGCGCAGCGCGACGTTGCGAAGCGACGGTGTGCGGAAGATACCGCAATATTCCGCACGTCCTTTTAAATCAGTCCGTTCGGGGCCGCAAGCACCCAGATCATAGGAATGAGGATCTTTATTGACGGGTAATGCTCGGTTTCGCGGCACGCCGATCGCAATTAGCCCAAAGTCAGTGAATCGCGGAGGTGTTCCATCCTTCGCACGCTGACTGATGTGACAGGACGCACAATTGCCCTTGCGCTCATCATTGAAAAGCTCGAGACCGTGCAGTTCTGCTGCGTTTAACGTTGCTTTCCCGGCAAGATACGCATCAAACTTGCTTGTGTACGGATAGAACTTCGCAGGTAGTTGCTCGAATGTCTCAAGTGCCTTGAGGACTGCTGCAAACGCCTTATCATCATTGTTAAAGATGTCAGGCCCAAACGCCAGCTTGAATTCACCAGCATATGGAGCGGCCTTTACGGCAGATACTACCTTCGCGGGTGTGCTACCCATCTCGAATGAGGACAACAAGGGTATGCGCGCTTGATCCGCACCGTGATCGACGCGGCCATCCCAAGTCAGTCCTCCGGTCGGTCCCGCATCGACACTCTCATCTCCTTCGTCGTCTGAGTCGTGAAAGTGTTCAGTGAACTGAGGCACACCCTCCAAGTACGTCAACGACGGGACGGCCCGAAAGCCTGAGCGATGCATATCGTTTCCGCCGAGTTGTACGGACAGGGAATTCGGTGGCCCAAATGCGTGAGAGGGGCTATGACAAGACGCGCACGCAAGCAAGCCAGAGCCAGACAGTGAGGGATCCAGAAATATCTTCTCGCCGACTGAGGTCATCACTTTGACGGCAGCGAACACCTGCGCTCTCGATTGCCCGCCAGCTGGTACGGCATTCACCTTTGGAGGCTCAGTTACGCTTTTCTGGGCCTCTGCATGAGAGTCGCAACCCCTGAGCCAAGCGATGCACACCAACGCGCAAGCTGCGCCGAGTGCGATCGATTTGATAACAGGAACTGCTGCAAGCGAAAAGCGCGGAAAAAGCATGGCGAGCCCGCATCAAGAAAGCCGCAGCGTATGTCTCGTAGATGTCTTTTCCGTGACGATTCGGCGTCCAAAAAATCTTTCTTGTAGCTTTCGTTTACGTAAGTAATCCGGCTCTTTTCTGTCAACGTAGTTTGGGAGACTTGCGACGCCCGACGATTTGGCGCTGTGCGATACCTGTGAGGCGCCGGCCCCCCACCCAAGAGAAAATTCATGAACAAGAAACTCGTGTGTGCCATCCCGCTTGCGGCTTTAACCGCCCTCGGCTTATACGCCTGCGGCGGCCACGATAGCAATCACGCCGACCTTTCGTCCGTGCAGAACATCGTAGTCATCTACGCTGAGAACCGTAGTTTCGATAACCTATACGGCACCTTTCCGGGTGCGAACGGCATCCAGAATGCGACGACGGTCAACACGCAACAGCTTGACCGCAATGGTAGCGTGCTGCCCATTCTGCCAGCCGTTTGGGGCGGTTTGACAGCCACGGGCGTGACGCCCGCCATCACCCAAGCGATGACTGTCAATCTTCCGAATACCCCATTCGCTATCGATGATCCGGCCGGATTCAACACCGCGTTATCGGTCACCACGCGGGACCTGTACCACCGGTTCTACGAAAATCAAATGCAGATTGACGGCGGAAAGAACGACAAGTTCGCAGCGTGGGCTGACTCGGGCGGTCTTGTTATGGGTCACTACAGCACAAACGCGGACAAGCTCCCGCTTTACAAGATCGCTCAGCAATACACGCTTGCTGACAACTTTTTCATGAGCGCTTTCGGGGGATCATTCCTCGACCATCAGTGGCTCGCATGCGCATGTACGCCGACGTATCCGAACGCCGACAAAAGCCCGGCTGCGGGTTCCATATCGGCTGTCAATAGCGACGGAGTCTCGTTGCAACTTGCGGCTAACTCGCCAGTGTCCGCTCTGACTGGCATTCCAAAGTTCGTAAATTCGGGCAATCTTTCACCCGACTTTTACGCCATCAACACCATGCAACCGCCGTACCAGCCAAGTGGCAATCCTCCCGCTGCAGGGGGCGATCCTACCCTTGCTGATCCCAGCGTTGCGACTACGCTGCCGCCGCAAACTCAGCAACACATCGGCGACCTCTTAAACAACGCTGGCGTCTCTTGGGCATGGTATGGAGGGTCGTGGGCAGCAGCTTTGGCTGACCGTACAAAGATCAACGGAGCAGTGAATGTTGTGCCAGATTTCCAGACCCACCATCAACCGTTCAATTATTTTGCGGACTTGGCGCCTGGCACGGCTAATCGCGCGCAGCATTTGCTCGATGGTGGAACGGACGGCGCCGAATTTATTAAAGCTATCGACGCAGGTACGTTGCCACAAGTTGCTTTCTATAAACCGCAGGGAAATTTAAACGAGCATGCAGGGTACACGGATGTGGCGTCGGGTGATGCGCACATCGCCAACGTCATTCAGCATCTTCAGGCGAGCCCGCAGTGGAAGAATATGGTCGTCGTGGTGACCTATGACGAGAATGGCGGCTTCTGGGATCACGTCGCCCCCCCCAAGGGTGATCGTTGGGGTCCCGGCACCCGTATCCCGGCGCTGGTCATCTCGCCATATGCAAAGAAGGGTTTCGTCGATCACACGCAATACGACACAACGTCAATCCTCAGGCTCATCACGCATCGGTTCTCTCTGCCGTCTCTCGCCGGGTTGACGACACGCGACGCCGCGCTGGTGGCAAACGGTGGCAAGCCAATGGGGGACCTGACTAACGCGTTGGACTTTTCACAGTAGAAACTGAAGCCTAATATAGAACTCAGCGGTGACCTCGATACGTTCGAGGTCACCGCGCGTTTGTGTAGTCGCGACCGTCCTTCTCGGTACAAAAAAGGTTAGCTTAGCTGAGATGTTTGTTTCCACATCAACTGACCGATACCTTACATCGATTGAAATTGTGCTTGTTTATGTCTTTCCGATACGAAGCCGGCCGCGTGGATAGGTGGTGATTCGTACGCTCGTCAGTATTTGGCCTAGCTTACATCGGCAACGCAATCGCAAGGATCACACAGGGAGCACGCCATGCATGACGTGACAGATGCGGAGAATTCGGGACGGCTGAGCGTGAAGTCAGTTCAGGACTATATCGACGAGCGACCAATGTGGCCCGATGGAACGCATCTACCGTCAGCACCAATGACATCGATGCAATGGCGCATCTGGACTCTGGCCACAGCAGGGAAGTTCTTCGAAGGCTTCGTCGTGTTCATGACCGGTGTCGCGCTGCCGCTTATCTCCCGTGAGTTCGGCATCAGTGCCGCACAGGACGGCTTCATCAGCGCGGCGAGCCTCATGGGTATCCTCGTTGGGGCCGTGGGGCTGGGCGGCATGTCTGATTTCTTCGGACGAAAACGGATGTTCATTGTCGAGATGATCATCTTCGTCGCGTTTCTGGTGCTACTTATCTTTTGCACCAATTTTATCTCGCTTGTCATTTGTCTTTTCGGCTTGGGTGTTGCGCTGGGCTGCGACTATCCGACCGCGCACATGATCATCTCAGAAAGTATTCCGAGCACGAGCCGAGGCAAGCTTGTTTTGGGCGCGTTCGGATTCCAGGCGTTGGGCGCACTCGGAGGAACAGCGGTAGGCCTTTTGGTCCTGTCTCTCGTCCCGGATTTGAATGCTTGGCGGTGGATGTATGGCACCGCGATCATTCCCGCGCTAGCGGTCACGATCGGGCGTTTTTTCATCACTGAGAGCCCGAATTGGCTTCACGTGCGAGGCGCGACAGATCGAGCGGAAGAAGCAGCAAGAAGACTTCTTGTGCGTAAGCCGCAATATCCGACGAGCATCGCCTTGTCGCGCGATGTCATGCTCGCCGGCGGAGGGCATGGTGGCACACAAAGTTTTATTGCGTTGTTCAGAAAGCGCAATCTGCGCGCGACGATCTTGGCCTCCTTTCCGTGGTTCCTTCAGGATCTTGGAACTTACGGTATCGGAATCTTCACGCCTACGATTCTCGCGGCCGCGTTCGGCAACAAGCCTGATCATGTCCGCAGCATCAGCGACCTGATCCTCAATGGCATCCTGGCCGCCAAAGGCTCCGCGTTGATCACGACCCTGCTCATTGTCGGCATCGTCTTCGCGGTCGCGCTTGCGGATAGGGTCGGGCGAATATGGCTGCAGGTCATTGGGTTTACCGGTTGCGCAGCAGGATTATTGATCGCCTCGTTCTCCGATGGTTTTGAGGGCTCCACGAAGACGGCAGTGATCTTCGCTGGTTTCATGCTCTTCAACTTCATGACTAACCTCGGCCCCAACGCGCAGACCTACCTGCTGGCGGGCGAGGTCTTTCCCACTGCTATCCGTGGCACGGGCGCGGGTTTCGCCGCGGCCGTAGGCAAGATTGGCGCGGTCGCGACCGCTTTTCTATTTCCCATTCTGCTCACAGGTATCGGCACGGGTCCGCTTCTCTACATTCTGGTTGCCACATCGCTGCTCGGCGCAGTGATTACTTGGATGTTCCGCATCGAGACGGCCGGCGTCAATCTCGATGAAATCGGCCGCTAATGGCGCCGAGTTTGAGCAGGATGCTTGGCGAACCATTGAGTTCCAGTTGCGAGACGGAGAGACGTGCATGACGAATCCTCACAATGACCCAGTACCCTCGTTGAAACGTCGATGGCTCGTTGTCGCGTCGCTGTGTACGTCCGCGGTCGCCCTGATGCTGAGCGCGTCGGTGCGCGCGGACGATATTACTTTGACCGAAACTGGCTCGACCTTGTTATTTCCATTGTTTAATACTTGGGTCGCCGCATACGCCAAGTCCCACTCGGGCGTTCGAATCACTACTGCTTCGACCGGCTCAGAAGCCGGAATCCGGGAGGCCATCGCCGGCAAGGTCAGGATCGGCGCCTCGGACGCATACATGTCCGACTACGACGCCCGGCAACACCCGCAAATCATCACCGTTGCCCTCGGCATTGCCGCTCAGACGATCAACTACAACTTGCCAGGTCTCAACGCGACTTCAATCAAGCTTGACGGTCCGGTGCTCGCGGCAATTTATATGGGAACGATTGTTGAATGGGATGCGCCGCAGATCGCAGCGCTCAATCCCGGTGTAGCCTTACCTCATCACTCAATTGTTCCGATTCACCGAGCCGACGGCTCCGGCGATACATTCGTTTTCACCCAGTTCTTGTCGTTTTCGACTCCGTCCTGGGAGGGCGACCGCGGCTATGGCACCACGATCAAGTGGCCTTCTGCGCCGAACAGTGCATCCGCAGTTGGTAACACGGGGATGGTGCAGTCGATCCAAGCAACCCCGTATTCGATCGGCTATGTTGGCATCAGCTTCACAGACAGCATAGCAAGCGCAAAGCTGGGCACTGCGGCTCTCAAAAACGGCGCAGGCGAATTCGTCTTGCCAAGCAAGGAGACCATCACCGCCGGGGCTGCGTCGCTCGGCCCACGCACGCCCGCTGACGAACGCCTGAGTCTCGTGTTCGCTCCAGCAAGCGGCTCATATCCGATGGTCAACTATGAGTATGCGGTTGTTTCAACGCAGCAGCCTGACGCAAAAACAGCGTCGGCGGTCCGCAGGTTCCTTCTTTGGTCGATTGTGCCGTCGGAGACTATAGAATCCTATCTGGACACAGTTCATTTTATTCCTCTGCCGCCGCACACTTGGGAACTGAGTCAGGCACAGATCCAGTCAATCAAATAACCACATAGTGGCATCGAGCGCGACTCACGATGACGATGTCGAGCCGAGCGTCACACACCGCCAAACGGGGAAGTTTCGGGAGCAAGCGAAGCCGACCAACCTTCTAACGCCGATAACACTTCTGCCCAGACTCCGCCATGTCATCGCCCAAACACGCAAAAGTGCTGATTCTCGGTTCCGGCCCCGCCGGCTACACCGCCGCTGTCTACGCGGCGCGTGCCAACCTGTCGCCATTGCTGATCACGGGCCTGGCGCAAGGCGGTCAGCTCATGACCACCACCGACGTCGAAAACTGGCCCGGCGACCCATTGGGCGTGCAAGGCCCGGAACTGATGCAGCGTTTGCTGGAGCACGCCGAGCGCTTCAACACTGAAATTGTCTTCGATCACATCCACACCGCCAAGCTGACCGAACGGCCTATTCGCCTGATCGGTGACTCGGGCGAGTACACGTGCGACTCGCTGATCATTGCGACGGGCGCATCGGCACAATATCTGGGCGTGCCGTCGGAAGAAGCGTTCATGGGCAAGGGCGTGTCGGCTTGCGCGACGTGTGACGGCTTCTTCTACAAGAACGGTGAAGTCGCGGTGATCGGCGGCGGCAACACGGCGGTGGAAGAAGCGCTGTATCTGGCGGGGATTGCCAAGAAGGTGACGGTGGTTCATCGGCGCGACAAGTTCCGCGCCGAGCCAATCCTGATCGATCGCTTGCTGGCGAAGGAAAAGGAAGGTCTGGTCGACATCAAGTGGAACCATGTGCTCGACGAAGTCACCGGCGATGCTTCCGGCGTGACCGGCTTGCGTATCAAATGCACCGACACCGGCACGACCAGCGACGTGCCGCTGCAAGGCGTGTTCGTTGCAATTGGCCACAAGCCGAATACGGACCTGTTTGTCGGCCAACTCGAGATGAAAAACGGCTACATCATCACGACCGGCGGGCTGCAAGGCAACGCGACGAGCACCAGCATTCCGGGCGTATTCGCGGCGGGCGATGTACAGGATCACATCTACCGCCAGGCTGTCACCAGTGCCGGCACGGGCTGTATGGCCGCACTCGATGCTCAGCGCTACCTTGAAAGCATCAACGAAAACCCCGCCGTGCACTCGATGAGCGCCGAAGCCGGGCGAATCGGTGTGTGACTTCATGAATGCGTTGCGGCGTGGTTGAACAAACCGGTTACCGCGTAGGTCCGTTGTTCCTATTTCGTGGGGAAAGTCAGCGCGAGTTCATTCTCGCGGAAGCGACTGAGTATGGACGATCACGCTGTCTTCCTCGCAGAGAATGACGCCATAACCGGGGTTCTCATCCACGGGAACCAGCTTTTGCTCGTGCATTTTCAGCGCAAAACCTAGATGAGGCGTAGTCATCACGATGAACGGCGTTCCCTTCCAAATTCCTGAGACGCTTCGATGCAGGTGCCCGCAGAGAAGAAGGGGGGCGCGATATCGGTAGCGCTTAAGGATAGCCGCGAATTCGGTATCACCCGCTGAAAGTTGTGCTTTGTCGAGTGCAGGGATGCCCACACCTACCGGTGGGTGATGCATGAAAACCAGCGCCCGGTCGTCTGTTGCGGCCAACGTCTTTTCTAGCCAAGCGAGTCGTTGAGTGCAGAGCTCGCCAAAATGCTTGCCATCCGCAAGGGTATCGAGATAAATGAGTTCGAAGCCATCCAACCGTTCCGCGTCCTGGACAAATCCATCGCGACGCTTCACGTCAGGAAACGCCGCTGTCAAGGCAGCCCGATCGTCGTGATTGCCAACCAGTAGGCGCACCGGTATGTTGACATCAGCGAGTAGCCTCTCCAACGAAGAGTACCCTTCTGAATTCCGGATTTGTATCAGATCGCCAGAGACAATGAGCCGTGCTGCATCCGAATGATTGGAGATCATGTGGTCAATGCATCGACGGAGCCGTTCACCTGGGTTGACACCACTTTTATGGGATGCCCCCGCGTTTATCAGATGCAGATCGGTGATCCAGAGAAGCTTCATAGGACGACTCCACAAGTGTTCCGTGCACGTAAGAACTTTGACTGGCGTTCACGGTGGTAGACGTACAGTAGGGCGCGAGCAAGCTCGATTGTATCGAGCGATGTGATCGTTGGCACGGTCCTCACGCCGCTGCGCTTCTAGGCTTCAGGTCGACCGTCAACCATGACCGCGGTTACCAACCTCTCTCTCACTCCTCATCGAAACGCGATGATGGTGGCACAGGATGCTGAGCTTATTTGGGCTGCCGCGCACGCAGGATAAGCGTTAGAACGCCCGCGCACGAACGGACCAGAGCCCCTTAAGTTGTTTGCCCATCAAACGAACACCGTGACCAGAATTATCTCTCGATATACACGACATATCTAGTATCATAGAAACGATATTCGTCTACCGAAGGTGATCAAACATGAACAAGCAGTTCGTGCAACGCCTCGCGGGTGCTGTTGTGGCTGCAACAGTCACTGCCACTGTCTATGCAACCGATATCACCGGGGCTGGTTCGACGTTCGTGTATCCCGTTCTTTGGAAATGGGCGGCGGACTACAACCACGCGTCCGGTAACAAGGTTAACTACGAGTTGTCAAACGCAATCTCAAGTTGATACAGCTTCGTACGCAAACGCAATTGGAAATTAATACACCTACTCACGCGGTTATTGGCTGGGTGCTACCTCCTTTGAACTGCGTCTGCGTTTGATGTCGTCCCCGTCGTGCAATTGCGGCGGCGCAATTCTGTTGATCATCCCAGCCTGACGTTTTTCCTTTAGCCGATACGATTCACCGGAGATCGGTACGACGTGTGCATGATGAAGCAGCCGGTCAAGCAACGCCGCAGTCAGCGTCGCGTCGTCGGCAAAGGTCTGATCCCACTGACCGAACGGCAAATTGCTGGTGAGGACGAGACTGCCCGTTTCGTATCTTTTGGCAATGACCTGGAAGAGTAAGTTCGCCTGTTCCCGATCCATTGGCAGGTACCCCATCTCATCAATGATCAGAAGTCTGTACGGCTTCGTGATGCGCTTGATGGTTTCCTCGAGCTGGTTACGCCGCAACGCGGTCGTCAATTGCATCAGGAGGTCGGCGGCGGTGATAAAGCGAACGCGGAACCCGGCCTGCGTTGCACGATATCCAAGTGCCAATGCGAGGTGAGTTTTACCCACGCCACTAGGTCCGAGCAGTACGACATTCTCCGCACGCTCCACAAAGGCTAGGCTGCTTAGCTCGAGTACTAGCGGTTTGGGTACGCCGAGTGCGAACTCGAAATCGAAATCATCAAGCGTCTTGATCGCCGGGAAGCCGGCGAGACGGGTCAGCATCCGGCGCATTCGTTCCGTGCGAGCCATTGCTTCATCTTTTAACGCGTGTTCGAGGAAGTCGAGATAGCCAAGCTCGCGCTTCGCAGCCATTTGTCCAAGGTGCGCAATCTGCGTCGGCAAATGCAGGAGGTTGAGTTGCTTACACAACACGGTCAGTCGCTCGAGCTGCGGCGTCATGCGTTCACCTCCTGCGTTCGGCTGAAGGCATCGTAGACCGACAACGGATGCTGCAGCGGTTTTTCCCATTCCGACGTTGCATACCGCGATACCGGTTTCGGTTGCTCATGCGGCGTCGCTCCAGTTCGGACCGACCGTCCCACGTACGGTGCCGGCAGCGGCAGCAAATGTGGGCGCTCTTCGAGCAATACCTCAGCTGGTACGCGTTTCGTGGTGCCATGAAGACGAACGTTGGCAACGTCGCGCAGCCACCGCCTGACACGCTCATTGCAAAGGCCACAGTCCGCTGTCAACCCGGCTTGTTTAAGCATTGAGACCAACGGGACCCAGAAGCTGTAGCGCAAATAACCATTCATACGCTCGACTTTGCCTTTCGTCTTTGCACGGTATGGTTTGCAGACGCGAGGCACGAACCCGTGATGTTTAGCGAAGTCGGCGAATCCTGGATGATATCGATGCTGTTTTTTGCCATATGCATCGCGTTTCAGGATTACCGTTTTCATATTGTCATACACGATTTCTCTGGTGACGCCTCCAAATGCCTCGAATGCCCGCACGTGGCAAGCCAGCAGCGTTTCAATACGCATGTCGGTGACAAACTCCGCGTAACTTACGCGGCTGTAGCCCAACGTCGCGACGAACGCGGCGAGCATGCCGAGCTTGTGCCCCGGCTTACGAAACTCGATCCAGTCCATCTGCATCTGTTGGCCCGGCTCGGTCTCGAATCTGACTACTGGGTCGGGACGCGCAGCGGGTCGAAGTTTCTGCAGATAGTCCTGAACCTGTCGCAATCCGCCTTTGTAGCCGCGCTCCTCAATCTCTCGCTTGAGCACCGTCGCCGGGATCCAGTCTGGCTTTGCTGCTTCGACCCGGCCCTGAAGATACGACTTAAACGGCGCAAGCTTACTCACGACGGGCTCACGCACTTTGCGATGCGGAGGACCTAATGCCAGATATTTCCGAACCGTGTTGACGGCCATGCCAGTCTCTACCGCGATGTCTCGCAGGCTATTCCCTTGGCGACGCAGAATCTCGATTTCCATGTACTCCTCGTAGCTGATCACGGGCCGCCCAAAAAGAGCAACCCTACAACGAGGTGTATCAATTCCTAAACGCGTTGCTGTATTAATTTACAACTGCGCGTGACAGAGTCCGTTGGATCAGGCGCAGGTATCGCCCAAATCAAGGCTGCAACAGTGGACTTCGGCGCGACAGACATGCCCCTGTCAAGTAAAGACCTAAAGGCAAAGGAGCTGGGACAGTTCCCGTCCGTCATTGGTGGAGTCGTGCCGGTCGTCAATATAGACGGTGTGACCGCGGGTAATATTCGTTTCACTGGGTCGGTTCTTGCAGACATTTACTTGGGCAAAATTAAGACATGGAACGACCCGGCGATCACCAAAATCAATCCAGGAGTAAAGCTTCCGAATGCGAACATCACGGTAGTACATCGCTCCGATGGTTCGGGTACGACATTCAATTGGGTTAACTACCTTTCAAAAGTTAGTCCGGAATGGAAGCACAAGGTCGGTGAAGGTATATCTGTCACATGGCCAGCGGGCATAGGCGGAAATGGCAATGAAGGTGTCGCGGCGTATGTGAACCACGTCAAAAACTCCATTGGCTTTGTGTAGTATGCCTACGTCCTGCAGAACAAAATGACGTACGGCTCCGTTCAGAACAAAGCCGGCAACTTCATTGAACCGAGCGCAAAATCATTCCAAGCCGCCGCCGCGACTATTGACTGGACAAAGGCGCAAGACTTTGACCTCGTTATGACGGATGCAACAGGGTCGGAAGCGTATCCAATGACTGCCGCGACCTTCGTTGTTATGTATAAACAGCCGAAGAACGCTGCGCAATCGAAGGCCGCCATCGACTTCTTCAGGTGGGCACTGGAAAAAGGGCAACAACAGGCACAGTCCCTTGGTTACGTTCCGTTGCCGGACGTGCTCGTCAAACAAATCGAGGTCTATTGGTCTACCAACTTCAAGTTTTGATACTGCTGCAACCAAAGACGATACGGAATCGACAGGTCGGCGATAAAAAGTAATGTGCAGCTTTGCTTAAAAGACTCGGTTTGGTTTTTTTCAATATGGCTATCCGTTCCTCATCGCCGCGGCGTCCTTTTAGCGGTCTATCGCGTGGCCATTGCCGAGGCATAGGCATACTAAACAAAAGAGTGGGCGCGACATGAAATCTGTCAGACCACGTAAGCACTTGGAGAGTGAGGAGAAGCGTGAGTCGGACGCAACTTCCCGCGCAACCGGGTCAGTTACTGCCTCCCGTGAAAAGCACACCCTCGTCTGGGGAATTCTCCGACTTATCCTCGGTGTTATTCAAATGGCATTTGCGGCTGCAGCGATGCTTCGCCTGATTTATACCGGGCTATCGCGTGACGCCCTCATTTGTGCGGCCGTTGCAACGATTGCTACGTTAGGGAGTCGGGTATTGTTTCGCGGTCGAAGAGGACTCGTTGATGTCTAGCAATGTCGGATTCAACTGGTAGGCTTCTCTCGATGAGTTGTCGATCGTCACAGAAACTGCATGAACTGAGCACCCTCGAGAGCTTTACCGTTGATGATGTTGGTTCCTGGACCGACTGAGAGAACTTGGAAGGCGAGTGTCGCTAGGCGAATCGCAGGGTAACCGATCTTCGTTCGCACTAAGCGCGGCCGAAGTAGTCATAGAACCACCCTTGGCTGGCCACAAGATATTTGCGCGGCAACATCCGGCTATCAGCGTAATAATATCCCGCCGTCTGACTAACAGACCGAACATGGCGACTGACAGGGTCAACTTGGCCAAGCGCAAGTATGGTGATGAGATTACAAGCGGGGTAACTTGTGCGTCAATTTGAGAGACCGAGATCCCAAAGGAGTAAAGGGACACTTGTTACGCAACCAAAATACCCGACTATAAAAAAACGGCGGTACCAAGGAATGCGGGAACTCACGCTTCCCAGAGATGCTACTAGCGATTGGGACGGCTAGATGTGGAGATTCGTACCCGAGGTGGAATATACGTACACGAGGTGGCCAAGACTTTACATAAATAGAATTATCAATGTCGAATAAAATTCCTAAAGGGTTAGAGATTTGGTATTCAGATAACAAAAATTAGAAAAAAATCGGCACTTAATTTTACCAAGTATCGTTTTCATGAATTATGCACAATTCGAAGCACCATGATAGTTAGAGCTATCATCCCCTTCATTTGACACACATCTGGAGGAGGGCGCTTCGAACCGGCCGCATCCGCCTGTCCGTACGTGCCTGTGACTGATTCAGCCGACCGCCCAGTCCCGTATTGGCAGACTGACCTAGTCGAGCGCGCTTGCGCCCCTCCCAAACTGGAATATTGTAAGAATACTGTACATACATACAGTATTTGGAGGTCATATGGAACAGTGGGTGCGAGTTCAAAACGAACGCGATCGCTTGGTGCTCGCGTGGCTACGCAGCCAGGCTGGCGATGCGGCGATCATCAACGCGTCAACCCAAAGCGCGACGTTTGGCGGAAAACCGTATTTGTCGGCGATTTGCCGCTTTTTACGACTGATACCGCCGCGCTTTGCGCGTAGTGCGGTTGGCAACGCCGATATTAGCGAGCGATGTCTCGCTGACATCTACCGGATCCTCGACACTCCCCGAGAGGCAGCATCAATGAGAAGCCGTTGAGTGCCTAGCTGCGGCGAATGCGACCGTGTGTCACTAATAGCCAAATTCCCTCCATTAACGGATCGCGCCGCATGGAGCAATGTCGATCGGTTCTTGACTTGGGCATAGGATCGATAAAATAGACCCTGATCAGACCACTCCGCCGCATCAGGGACACTAAGTGACCGAACTTCTAACCATACTGGGCCTGCTCACCGACAATATCGGTTGGGTCCTGATTAACATTGCAGTGCCCGTGATTTTGCCGCCCGCAGGTCTCTTATTGGCTCGGCTGATGCCTCTTCAGCAAGCCGAACGGGAACGCACCCGCATCGTGACGACGATTCAAGACGGTCAGCTCGGCTGGCTCGCGCTCGCGTGGTCGGCCGCCACCATCTACGAGGCATGGGAGTATATGGAAGCGAAGGGTCATGTTTTCGCGTGGGTTGCGGTCCTGCTGGCGTCCGAAATCGTCGTCGTGCTCACCGCGATGTTCATTGCCGCCGGCGGTGCGGTCACCGCCGACACGTCGACCAATCGCTCAACGAGGTTGAGCGGGTCTATAATAGTTGCCACGATGTCTGCGATGTTGTTCATCGCGACCCACCTGAAAACCCTGCGCTGAGGAGCTGCGATGTCGATTTTGACGAAAGAGCAACACGCGAACACCTGGACGCGGGAGCAGGCACGCACGTTTGTTTCGCGCGTCAGCGGGTACGCAGCGTTCGCCGCCGGCGTCGTTGGTTTGGCCGCCTTGTTATTTATGAACCACTAAGGTCCTTTTTCTCAAAAAAAGCCCCGTCTTAAAAACGGGGCTTTTTTTATGTCTACAGGGGGCGGATTGACAAGCAATCGCCCCTGCAGATTATGAACCAAGGCGAATCTAGCGCTAAGCCGATCTTGCTCACCCCGACACGAGATCCTGCGACGATATGTTCCGTCAGCCGGGGTAAAGGGTCGTGCGTGGCGCGAAGCTTAGATGCAAGCCGTCGCCTGAAAACGCGGAAGGGCGAGTGGATCTTTAAGGAAGTCCGACGCTGTATCGTCGAAGCCAAATTGCGCATCCAACCGAAAAGCGACACCTGGGGTGTCGGGCGGCTTTCTGTGAACACGCTTGCATCATTAATGGATAATAAGCATTTCGTCATATCATAAGACCATGCTATCTACCCGAAGCGCAGCCGCCATCCTTACCTCGACTGTTACGGCTTTCACTATTGCGGCCTGCGGGACCCATTCCGCACCTACTCAGGAAAATTTCAAGGCGGCGGTCCAGGCCTACCTCGACAAGCAGCCAGCCGTATGCGTGCAATCACCGTCTGCCGATATCCCGTTCGACGCACCGAAGAGCACGCATCGGGGCGTTGACGACTTTGATCGTGCTCAAGCAATGAGTTCCGCCGGTCTCCTTGAAGCTAGCCCCGGAAAAGTTGCGTTTCGCGGGGATAAAAGTCTGATGGTTGAGGGCGCTCACTACGTGATAACGGAGACTGGCAATAAATTTCTAGTGCCGGCAGGGAAAGTCAGCATCTATCCTTCGTTTTGCGGCGGCAAAGCGGATTTAAAGGAACTCGCTGTTATCACACCGCCCACGGGCACTAACGTTGGGTCACTGGCAATCGTCCGCTTCGGTTATGTTGTGACCGATGCTCCGGCATGGGCACGCAACGACGAAATGCAAAAAGCGTTTTCGCAAAATCTACGAGCGATGAGTCAGACCACATACCAGCAGATGTCAATCGCACTTACCAAGGACGGATGGACGGCGGCATATTAGGAAATACGACGCCCCTCCGTCGAAGCGCGGCCGACTATCGAAGGATGTTGGAACAACTGTTCTAGCTCTTGGCCTGCGCTGATTTATTGATGGGTGCGGTAGGTTAAAGATTCGCTTCATTTAACCGATATTGGATGGAGCGGCCCCAAATTTCCCAAGCGGGCCGATTTTAGGCTGCAAGCACCAAGAAAATGCTGCGATTACCGTGGGATTTATTATATGCAGGTAACCAAATTAGCCTTCGGTTACTGAAGCTCGAGGCACATTTTAACGAGCAAGTGCCCGAATCGGCTGAGATCGAACTGTATTCCCAGTTGGCGCACGAGACAGGTCACACTCATCCGACATTGCGAATTCTTCACCAGGTCAGCGATGTTTTCGCGAATCGCGCAGACCTTACAAGCGTGTTGCCGTACAGCGCTTTAACCAAGATTGCACTACTACGACCAACTAGGCGTGAACTGGCGATTGCGGCACGAGCAGTGAACATTGATCCGACGATCGACGGGGATGAAATCGTCGCAATGATCGTCGCGCTTCGGCGATCCGCATTAAATAATTAATGCGCGAATCGCGCGGACGCTTGACTTCCTATCGATGCATTTATCATCGCTAAAACTGAGAAAGGAAGACCAATGAGCGTAACTAAAGAACCAATTCTAGAAGCTGAACACGATGTATTGTTGGAAAGATTTTCCCGAGTCATCAACATCGGGCGGCCCAACAACTTGGATAGAGTTGGGCTAGGCAGACAACTGGCAAAGGTTTATCAGTTTGTGGCTGATGTTTTCGTCGCAGAAAGAAGAGACTCAGTTTTCGTAAGAAATCAGGCAGCCTCTAGAGCACTAGCTTACTTTCACAAAAAACATCGAATTGCTCCGGGGACTGCGCGGCACTTAATGCGGGTCGCAGAGAGATTCGGAAACGATCATGAAGTTTTAGAAACTTTTTCTTGGACCGAGCTTCGGATGTTGCTGTCGTATGACGACGCAGTCGTCCAAGAAGCGGTGAGCTACAAAAGAGCGTACCCAAAGATAACGAGTGACGATTTTTCGTTACTTGTTAAGCATCTTCGAAGCAATGCTTCGAAGTCGGACGCCCAGTCATAAGAACAAATTGGCTCGATAATTTTGAGACTTACGAACTAGAAGATTATTTGGCTGCGGCCGGTAAAGATTGGTCCCGGACGCAACCCGGCGGCTTACATAAAAGTCCGCTACCCAACCCAACCCGGCGAGCGTGAGCGGCCCATCTCTCGCATTCCGTTGGCTTCGACTTCGCCATATCGATAAGGGCAGCCCTCCCGATTGAGAAAGAGCCGCCAATGGTTGATTTCTGAAAAATCTGTTGCGGTCAGCATTAGAAACGGTCCGCTCCCATTCCCTGCAGCTCCGGTAATGCGCTCGTGCGAAACGCCAGCAGTTTTGAGCAGCTTGGCGCTGGCTTCGCCGAATTCGAGAACGAAAACTTGTTGCATCACGAAGCGCCTCGCGCGATGTGTCGTCGGACGTACTATACTGTATAAAAACACAGGTATGACCCATGTCAGCGCTCCCAGATTTCGAAAAAATCCACCCGTCGTTGTGGAGAGGATCCCAACTCGCCCGCACCGCGGGTAGGGTCATCGATACGGGCTACAAGGCGCTGTCTGCCGAGCTCCCAGGTGGGGGCTGGCCGATTAGTGCGCTGATTGAACTTTTGACGGCTCAGTCGGGCATCGGCGAGTTGCGCATTTTGCGGCCAGCGCTTGCTTCGGTCGCAAACAAATCAATTGCGTTAATCCAGCCTCCCCAAGTGCCAAACATGCACGCTTTTGCCTATATGGGAATCGATCCAGCTAAGCTGGTGTGGATCTCTCCGGAAAAATCAGCGGATTCACTGTGGGCTGCTGAGCAAATCCTGAGAGCAGGCAGCTTTGGTGCGGTGCTTTTTTGGCAGCAGCACATTCGCAGCGAGTCACTGCGTCGCCTAACTCTCGCGGCACAGTCAAATGAGACCTTGTTTGTATTGATGAGGCCTCTCGCGAGCGCACAAGATAGTTCTCCGGCATCGCTACGGCTCGCGCTACGACCGGCCGAGAACGGTGTTGCAGTAGAAGTGATCAAACGCAAAGGTCCTATCGGCAACGGAAGCTTTGTGGTGCCGGTGGGTCCGGCGCCGTCACTGATCAGCCCGTTCGCACGAAGGTCTCGGAAGTTGTTTGTTAGGGAGCCAGGCAAGTCAACAGTCATAACGCCAGCCGACGTTTCGGCACCCTAATCTTTGTCGGCAGTTTATTTTTAACCACATCGCGATGAATACCTACACCATTGGGCAGATTGAAGACGCAATTAACTACTGGCGTGAGCATCAAGCGTCGGGTGAGGACGCAGCACTCTGCCCACGCGCACGCGTGCTTGCCGACATCTACGGCGCAATGATCTACTACCGCAACGAAACCGTCTTAGCCAACACGTTATCGGCTGCACAGAATGAATCACTCAGCTTGGCGCTCAATCAGCATCCACTTGCACTATAAACTTGATTCCCGGTTTATAACGAGCTGCGTGGCGGTTCGTTCTCCGGTCTAACGAGCTAAAACGTTGGTGCGTGCGAAACAGATTGGTTTAGCATCACCCGTTTGCTCGCTTGATAGCAGCCAGCGCTTGCGATCGAGCAATATCTGCGTATAGCTCGGCCCACTTTCCGATAAGCGACGTGTCGTCTGTGAGAAACAGAGGATGCTCAACCCAGGCGCTCACTTCCGCCCCCTTCCAGCCGGTTTCGAAGACGCGCACGTCTTCATCGTCGCTCACGCCCGATCCGACCAAATCAGCAAACGATGCGAGGTTGTATAAATAGACGTCCGCTTCCGGAATGTCGAACAGCACCGCGAGCGTTCTCACCGCACGGCGGTTCGCCGCTTCCCTGCTTCTTGCCAATAAAAAGACCACGCTCTCATCGCTGCTCTTCGGTTTTCCGAAAATGACTCGGTAGAGAGATGTCCTGCATCGATCGCTTAACTGCGTGCTCATGAGAACTCCACGGACTTGACATGTCCCTCTTGGCGATATTCTAACCACTGACATGTTTGATCAAAACAAAACGGGGAGCAAATGCCCAAACCCACGAAGGCACAGCAGGCACTCATGCAGCAGCTCGACGCCGGCCACAACATCGACGTGATCGCTTCGAACCTTGGCAAAAGCGTATTGGCTGTTCGGCAGCAGATTGCGCGGTTGCGAAAACGAATTGAAGCTGGCCACATCCGCCCGGCACCGCTTCCTATCGAAAAGGCAGCGGGCGCCCTGCGCGTGTATCTCGCTGGTTTCGACGTATTTCGGATCGATGCAGTCGACCACGGCGCTTACCTAAAAGATCTGTGTCGAAAAGCAGGTTATGTCGGCATGTATCCGTTTGACAACGAAGCACCGTCAAACTTAGGCCCTGCTGACAAAGCGGCATGGATCTGTCGCGCGAACATCGAGGCCATCCGATCGGCAGACATGGTCATGGCGAACCTGAACGATTTTCGGGGACGAGGCGAGTCAGACAGCGGCACGGCGTTTGAAGTTGGTTTTGCGGCCGCGCTGGAAAAGCCTATATGGGCGTATCGATCCGACGCTCGATCGCTTGTGGAACAGATCGCTGAAACGTCCGATGCGCTCTCCTCTCTCCCCATGTGCGCGCTTGGATACGTCGTTGAAGATTTTGGTCTAAGCGTCAATCTGATGTTGGCCAGTTCGGCTCGCTTGGTAGTAGGTGGCCCGGCCGATTGTCTGCGCGAGATGAAGAAGTTCAACAATGGCGGACGCCCTTGTTTTGCTGACGGGGTTAGCGAAGCGGAGCTTCGTATATATTAGGGAAAGGGCAATTCCAGTATATCTATTTTATGAACGACTTCGGTTGGCTAGACGACCCCCAAGCCGCGTACGACGAATGGCAGCGAAACGACGCTGTCGGCGCGGACCGGCGGCCATTTGCTGAACAGTCAATCACTCAACATCGATCTATGTTCGCGCGATTCCACCGACACCTTGCGACCCACGGCAAGACGGTGGCTACCTTCGGCTCGGCAGAGATCGACAATTTCTTTAACGCGCTTGTCCATGAAGCGCGCCCAGATACGACGACGCAGCTCCGTTACCTCAAGCTGATTGATCGCGTCTCACGTCACCTTGTAGCAATGAAGGTTCGCAAAGACAACCCCGCTTCGTTGATGCTCGTTGGCCAGGCTTGGCCAGACGACGAGCCCACTCCGGTCTTCCTATCGGAGGACGACGACAAACGCCTGCAAGATGTGTGTGTCGCTCCAGCAGATGCTCCGTTCAAAACGCTTCGAAGCGTGGCGATCGTCGCCCTGTTTTTAGGTACCGGTATTACGTCGGCCGAATGCAGGCAACTTGACCTTGATGACCTGGACGTTGCGGGTCTTCGACCTGATGTGTACATCGAGAAACGTGGACCGCGCATCGCTCGGCGTGTGCCACTCGAGCCATTCTGCGTCGATGTTCTTCGCGAGTACGTTTCAGCGCGGCGGTTGCTTGCATGCTCGACTCGCTACTTGTTCGTGGCAACAGCAACGGGCAAACCGATGAAAGACGACACCTTAGGAAAGTGCGTCAGAAGCGCGCTAGGTAAGATCAACGTAACAGCGGCTGATATGAGCCCCCGCCTTCTTCGAAACACGTATGGGCGTCGGCATATCGCAATGGGAGGCACCAACGAGCAAGTCAGTAATCTGCTCGGGCTGTCGAGCCATCGGACCGCTGCAAGATTGCGCCAGACGCTAGACCTATCCCTGGAGCAGCGTCTCGATGAAGGCGTAGACCGGTCAATCCGGCTTTAGATCGAGTGTGTTCGTTGCATTACAGAGCCGCGCGAAGGCGCGGACAGAGCCCGGCTTAATCCACGGACACAGGAATTGGTGGGACTGGCAGGCCCGCACTGCTCCGGTAGCGTGCGGCTGCTTGCGGCCATTTTCGGACGTTCAAAAAGAGAAGCCCACGGCCTTCCTAATGCCTGTTCCTCGCAGCAACCGGTCATTCGTCTTCTTTCCTGCCTAGTCGTGTGTCGGTCCACTTCGACCTTAAGGTGGACATGAACGCTCATGTTGGCGTCGGGGCGAATGCGCCGCGAACGGATCGGCCGCTGTATTAGCCAATGTCTTGTCTTCGGACTGTCGCTGCCAACTCGTTTGATGATCGAGCCGTTCCGACTCACCAAGATGGAATGGCCGGTCCTATCGATTTCCACTCCCGCGTCAGCCGCCCTCTTTCGTTCATGGCAAAGCCCTTGCGCAAGATAGTATGTCGACGCTCTGACGTTGGCTCGGTGTACGTCCTCGACCGGAGCGAGCACGGCACCGGCGGGGCGAATCTTGTCGGCTCCCACGTATGTCAGATCGGCTTAAACTAACATCAAACCTACCTCAATTTCTTCGTCAGATGAAAAAGCCAGTTCATGCTGCGGGCAATCAGACGGCAGCGCCTCGTGCGGCTTCGGCGCTCGATTTTCCCGTCGTCGGCATTGGTGCATCTGCAGGCGGCATTCAGGCCCTGATCCGATTCTTTGAACACGTGCCACGGGATCCAGGCATGGCGTTCGTGGTCGTGCTGCACCTCTCGCCTTCGCACGAAAGCCAGGCCGACAATGTTCTGCGGCGGGTCACAGGGATGCCGGTCTCGCAGGTGACCGAGGCCACGCCCATCGAAAAAAACCATGTATATCTGATTTCCCCGGCGACCGCGCTGTCGATGACCGATGGCTATTTGTCCGCAACGCCAGCAGAGCGGAGGCACGGGGGGGGGGCGGTTGCGATCGACCTCTTCTTCCGCAGCCTCGCCGAGGCACACGGCGAGCGTGCGATCAGCGTCATTCTGTCCGGGTCGGGCAGCGACGGCGCGATAGGCATTGGCCGCATTAAGGAGTGTGGCGGAGTCACGCTGGCCCAGTCGCCGGAAGATGCCGAGTATGCAGAGATGCCGGCCAATGCGATGGCAACCGGCCAGGTCGATATCGTGCTTCCGGTTGCCGACATCCCGCAGAAGCTGATCGAATTGAATGAGAACGCCCGTTCGATTACCTTGCCGTTAGCCGAGGGCGAGCCAGCAGAGGCGGTACTTGACGCAACGGAGGACGGAACGGCCTCGGCAGAACACGCGCTGCATCGCATTCTGAAAACGCTGCGCATTCGCACCGGCCATGACTTCCGGCACTACAAGCGTGCAACCGTACTGAGGCGAATCGAGCGTCGTTTGCAGGTCAACGGCCTGCCGGACCTGCTGGCCTATCAGCGCTTCGTCGAAACGCATCCGGAAGAAACAGGCGCGCTGCTTCGCGACATGCTCATTGGCGTGACGAACTTCTTTCGCGACCGTGAGGCGTTCGAGGCCGTCGAGCGCGAAGTCGTGCCTGCAATCATAACGAGCAAGGTGGAGGCCGATCCCCTTCGCGTATGGGTGGCTGGATGTTCCACAGGTGAAGAGGCCTACTCGCTCGCCATGCTGTTTAGCGAGCGCAAGGCGGAGGGTGCTGAGTTACCGAGACTTCAGATATTTGCAACGGACCTCGACCAGCAGGCGATCGAACTCGCGCGCACGGGCAGCTACCCGGAGTCGATTCTGACCGACATCCCGCCCTCGCGCCTGCGGCGTTTCTTTACGCTCGAGCGCGGCCGCTATATCGTTAACAAGGCGCTGCGCGACAGTGTTCTGTTCGCGCCTCACAACGTGCTGCGCGATCCGCCGTTCTCGCATCTCGATCTCGTGTCGTGCCGCAACCTGCTGATCTATCTCGACCGGACCGTGCAGCGTCAGGTGCTCGAAACTTTCCATTTCGCGCTTCAGCCTGGCGGTTTGCTGTTTCTGGGGACCTCGGAGTCGGTCGACACCGCGGACGATCTGTTCAGCACGGTCGACAAGAAAAATCGAATCTATCGGGCGAGGACGCTGCCCACGAGAGTCCCCGTGATCTCGTCGCCGGCTGTGACCGGCAACCAGTCAACCGCGCCGCGTGCGCTCGCACCGACACCCATGCACGACTCGACCAGCCTGACTTTCGCGAGCCTTCATCAGCAGGCGATCGAACGCTACGCACCGCCGAGCGTGCTGGTGGACCGCAACGCGGAGATCCTGCACATGTCCGACGACGTCGGGCGATTCCTGCGATATGTCGGCGGCGAGCCCTCGCATAATCTGCTCACGCTCATCAACCCCGACTTGGGGCTCGAATTACGCACCGCGCTTTTTCAAGCGCTGCAGAACGGCAGGAGCGTCGACGCCGAGCGGGTGCGGTTCTCCCGCGGCGCCGCGCATTCCTACGTGAACATGACGGTTCGTCCGTTCAACGACGCGACGAACTCGACCGTGTTCTGCACGATTTTCTTCGATGAGGTCGATGAGACGACCCGGCCCGACGCGGCGGCGCAAGACAGTGCGGATCGGGATCCCGTCGTCGCACATCTCGAGGGCGAATTGCATCGCACCAAGGAACTGCTGCAACTGAGCATCGAGCAATCCAACGCATCGAACGAGGAACTGAAGGCTTCGAACGAAGAACTTCAGGCGATCAACGAAGAGATGCGCTCGGCGACCGAAGAACTCGAAACAAGCAAGGAAGAGCTCCAGTCGGTCAACGAGGAACTTATCACCGTCAACGGCGCCCTTCAGCTCAAGGTCGAAGAAACGGCGAAGGCCAACGACGATTTGCAAAACCTCATTGCGTCGACGGGCATCGCCACGATCTTTGTCGACAGCGACATGCGCATCAAGCGATTTACGGCACCCGCTGTCAGGTTGTTCAACCTGATCGAAACGGACATCGGACGTTCCCTGTTCGACCTGACGCATCGCCTGATTTATCCGGAACTGGCCGCCGACGCGAGCGCTACTTTCCAAAGTCTGCAGATCACGCAGCGCGAAGTCGGCACGACGAGCGGCGAATGGTATCTAATTCGGCTGCTGCCTTACCGTACCGCCGAAGACCGCATTGACGGCATGGTGTTGACGTTGATCGACATCACGGAACGACGCGCGGCCCAGCACGAGGTGCGCCTGGGAGAGGAACGGCTTAAGCTTGCCGCACTCGCCACCGACGACTACGCGATCATCGTGCAGGACTCGGACGGCAGGATCGTGAGCTGGAACAGGGGCGCGCAGCGAGTGTTTGGTTATGACGAACAGGAGGTGCTGGGCAAGCCCGTCGATCTGATCTTCACGCCGGAGGATCGAGCACAAGATGTCGCACTCCGGGAACGGGAGACCGCAAGGACGATTGGTCGGGCGGAAGACGAACGGTGGCATCAACGCAAAGACGGCCGGCGAATCTACTGCAGCGGGGTAATGACCACGATCACTAGCGAAGGCTTCACCGGATTGGCCAAGATCGTTCGTGACATGACCGACAGGAAGAGCGTGGAGAG
Organism: Caballeronia sp. DA-9; assembly: GCF_051615025.1. Lineage (NCBI taxonomy): Bacteria > Pseudomonadati > Pseudomonadota > Betaproteobacteria > Burkholderiales > Burkholderiaceae > Caballeronia > Caballeronia sp. DA-9. The sequence continues at coordinate 148,507 of NZ_CP195134.1, forward strand.
TCAGCAGCAGTTGCAGCTCGAGGTGGAGCGTGCGACGCGCGCACAAGCCGAATCGGTCAATCGCCAGAAGGACGAGTTCTTCGCCGTACTGTCACACGAACTCAAGAATCCGCTGAACCTCATCCACGTAAAGGCTGAGCTGCTCAGTCGTGCGCCGGATGCACGGCGCATTCCTCTGGTACAGAGTGCGGCTGAGGCCATTCAGCGCTCGGTGATCAGTCAGGCGAAGATCATCGACGATCTTCTCGACTTGTCTCGGGTGCGCACGGGTAAGCTCGCGCTGAATTTCGCCGACGTCGACCTTGCGGCCATCGTTCGCTCTGTAACGGAAGCCTGCGCCAACGATGCAAGGAATAGCGGCATCGCCCTGAGTACGTCGCGGATCGACACGGCGCTTGTCATCCAGGCTGATTCCGTGCGCGTCGAACAGATGTTATGGAATCTTCTTCGCAACGCTCTGAAATTCACGCCTCGTGGGGGCAGTGTCAGGGTGGTGCTGACCGAAGATAATCGCTTCGCCTGTATCGAGGTGAAAGACTCGGGCAAGGGCATTGCGCCGGAGTTCCTGCCCAAGGTCTTCGACATGTTCAGTCAGGCGGAAGGGAGCGTCAAACGGGATAGCAGCGGACTGGGGATCGGTCTGTCTCTGACGAAGCAACTGGCCGAAATGCATGGTGGGAGGATTGAAGGTGAATCGGCAGGGATCGGTCGAGGCGCCTGTTTCCGCTTGTGGTTACCCAAGAATTCGCCTTATGCCACGCGCGCGAAGTCGACGGGCGTCCCCGACCCGAGCATTCTCAAGGGGCTGAGGGTCCTGCTAGTCGATGATTCGATCGAAGGCCTCGAGGCGTTTGGCGCGCTGCTCGAACTCGAAGGCGCAGAGGTCACCGCGGAGTCCAGTGCGCGCAAAGCGGTTGCCCTGGCGATGGATCGTCAGTTCGATCTGATCCTGTCGGACATCGCCATGCCCGAAATGAGCGGGTACGAACTGATCGAAGCACTGCGCAAGCAGCCCAATACCGCGAAAGTTTCAGCCATAGCGCTGACGGGGTTCGGGCGTGATCAGGATGCTGCGCGTGCGTTGCGTGCCGGCTTTGATGCGCATATTGGAAAACCGGTAACGTTGAGTGCGTTACTGGGGGTGCTCGGAACGAACTTGCCGCGGAAACCATAGCAAGTCGGCGCTGCGACAGCGTATTGTTTGCGGCGGGTTTCATATCCGGTTGACCCAGTGCGGGGACGCCGAATGACCGCTGCATTGCAAAAAGGGCCATCCGTACTGCCGGAAGGTGAACGGCAGAAACGGGTCGGCAACAGTCAACCGTGCCCGTCATTTCTGAAGTTGAAAGAGCAGTCAGCGCCCTTGGGCAGGCTTCTCCCGCTACGGCGCGGACCCATGCCGTCGCCCACTGCAACTCTACAAGATCGCGAACGAAAGGGTTACCTGTCCGATCACAGCCGTTGGTAGCGCAATCACACGACCGTGTTCCTTAGACTGCACCGCGTGGAGGTACCGACGCAGCTTCCGTCACACCCTCTACAGAAGCGGCGATTCAACACATCCGTACCGACAGCCCACTTGTTGTGTTCCTCGACCGATGGCGTACCCACGACACGCCCATTCTCACGCGCATAAAACGTCGGCTCTCCCGCTTTCCCTCGGGCTACGGCCTCGTCGATAGAAGCGCCAAACGCGCTACGCAGATTTGCAACGAACGCCGCCATCTCAGGCATGGGATGTGATTTGCGTTGCGCTGTTCCACTCATGAAGAATCTCCGATACGCAATAAAAGGGCCAAAACGTAACACCAAAACGTCGTTATAGAATACTGTACATCCATACAGTTATTTCTGTCTATGAGCCGCCCTATCCCAATTACCGATGATGCTGACGGCTCATACCTTATTGAAGTGCTGGCCAAGGTGCCTGCGGGCTTTCCGAGCCCCGCACAGGACCACACGCAAAAGCGTATCGACCTGAATGACGTACTGGTCCTGAATCCAATCGCGACTTTCCTATTTCAAGTTGAAGGCGATTCGATGGTCGATGCTCGGATCTTCGATGGTGACCGTCTGATCGTTGATCGATCGGTCGAAGCAGCCCATGGACGTATCGTTCTTGCATGCATTGACGACGAGTTCACGGTGAAGCGCTTGTACAAACGGGCGGGGATCGTGCGCTTGCACGCTGCGAACCCGGCGTATGCACCGATTACGTTTGTCGAAGGTCAAGAGATGACGGTCTGGGGCGTAGTCACGTGGAATCTGCGGCAGTTGCTTCATCCTCGGAAGCAACGATGACAACGTTCGCTTTGATTGACGGCAATAATTTCTATGTCTCCTGCGAGCGGTGCTTCAACCTATCGCTCATCGGAAAACCGGTCGTTGTGCTTAGCAACAACGACGGGTGCGCAGTCGCTAGGTCTCAAGAAGCCAAAGCGCTCAAAATAACGATGGGACAACCTTGGTTCCAACTTCGTGAACTGGAGCGGACCCACGGCTTGATTGGATTGAGCTCGAACTACGCACTCTACGCAGACTTGAGCGATCGAATGATGTCGGTGATCGGCCAGTATTCACCGGTGCAAGAGATCTACTCGATCGATGAATGTTTTCTCGACCTTGGCGGATTTCGCTTTGACTTGACCGCTTACGCGCTTCAAATTCGTGCTCAGGTGTTGCAATGGGTGGGTATCCCAACCTGCATCGGGATTGGCCCCACGAAAACGCTGGCAAAAATGGCGAACCACCTAGCCAAGAAAAACGTCGGCCGCGCCTGGAACGGAGTGTGTGATATCGGTACGCTGAACGCTGAGGAGCGCGATAGCATCTTTGCTCTTGTTGATGTCGATGAGGTCTGGGGCGTGGGACGTAAGATCGGTGCGCGCCTGAAGGAAATGGGCATCGAATCAGTCTTGCAGTTTAAACAAGTGAGCCCTTCTTTCATCCGAAAGCAATTCTCGGTCGTTCTCGAACGAACGTTGCTCGAACTAAACGGCATCGCGTGTTATGGATTCGAAGATGCTAGCCAGCCCCAAAAACAGGTCCTGTGTTCGCGTAGCTTTGGCCACGTCGTTTATACGTTCGACGAGCTTAGCCAGGCAGTGACGCAATTTGTCGCGACAGCCGCGCAACGGTTGCGTCGCCAAGAATTAAAGGCCAACCAGGTACAGGTGTTTATTCGCACGAGCCCGTTCAAAAAAGACGACCCGCAATACAGCCGCGCGATCAATGTTCCGCTTGTGTCACCGACGTCCGACACACTTACGCTCGTAGACTCTGCCCTTCTCGGACTGCGCCAGATATACCGCGAAGGATTCCGGTACGCGAAGGCAGGCGTGCTGCTTCATGAGCTACAGGCGACGTCGGTCGAGCAAGGGCAGCTCTTTGGGCGGGACGCGACACGTCAGGCCAAGCTAATGGTCGCGCTCGATGCGATCAACGACAAGTATGGCCGAGGCACCATGAAGATTGGCGCGATTGAGCAGCGCCGGACGTGGCACATGAATCAAGACCGGCGCAGTCCCTGTTATACGACCGACTGGGCCGCGCTTCCGAAAGTGCGATGACGATCTTAAATCCGCCGTCCTCACGCGGCTATAAAAGCGTGGGTATTCATCTGCCGCATTTAACTATTAGCACAAGTGTCCGATGGCCCGCGTTGCGAGAGCCGCGATCGGTACAGCCATGCCGGCTCCTACCAACTTAACGGCAATCCATCGATCAGACCGACTGTTAGCAGTTCCCTGAGAAACCGCTTTGCGTTTGTGGAACAGTGTCATGGAAGCCTCACTTAGTTTGCTGTAGCCAAGCGACTTCCATGCCCGCATATGAAAAGTCGGGCGGCTAAGTTTTTTGTCTGTTTCGATCCGCCCCGCAATGATGTGTCCGCTATGAATGCCAGGCTTCGGAACGGCGCTTGCTGATCCCCTGAACCAACTATCGGAGTTACAAATTATGGCAGGCGACAATTCTTATAAGCCCGGCGATATCGTGAAAGTTTCCGGCATTTACTCGGTGGTCCACGAGGACGGGAAGGGAACGTTTGAAGTAACGTGTGTAGAAGGCGAGCACTTTCCGCCCACTCGAAGCGGCAAAGGCGCACACTTTGAGCTGAAATATGGCGCAACACATTCGCGCAGACATGGCGACTTGAAGGGTAGCGAAGGTAAGTGACCCCGATCGCAGTGGGTCTCTGCTGCAGCCATTGTTAACAATCGTTTCTGTTGCTTGCGGAGCCCACCGATGAACATGGATCTCGCTCACCTTAAAGACGAATTTACGGCAACCCTCAAAGATCGGCCGCTCGGCACGACTGCCGATATCACCCAACATACCGTAATCTTTTGGGATAGCCAAGAGGTAGTAGGCGCGCATTTGATCGCCGATCATCCCGGGTTCGAGGGCCGCTTCGAACTTGATGATCACTTCCTCGGAGATGCCCACGAGCATCTGACGCATTGGTTCGAAAATCCTGAATTTTCGTTACGCCCGGATCTCGTCGCCTGGTTAGACTCCGGAATGAGCAAAACCACGGAGCGCTAGTCCATGGCCGGGCGATGGAATAATGCAAACAAGAAACCGCCCAGACGCGCCGCGAAGGAACCGCCAGGCGTAACTCCTTTACTGATCGAGCCGCAGCTGGCCACGCTCGTCAATCGCCCGCCTACTGACGGGGACTGGTCATACGAAATCAAGTTCGATGGATACCGCATGCTTGCGCGCGTCGAAACTGGTTCCGTACAGCTTTTTACCCGCAATGGGCATGATTGGTCCGATCGCATGCCAAAACTTTGTGCGGCGCTTAAGACCCTTCCCGTCGACAACTTGTGGCTTGATGGCGAAGCAGTTGTGCTCGACGCGGCAGGCATGCCCAATTTCAATGCGCTTCAGAATGCATTCGACCGTCGTAGCACTGCAGAAATCGTGTTGTTCTTTTTCGACCTACTGTACCTGAACGGAACAGACTTCAGAGGACAGCCGCTCAAAACACGGCGTGAGCTCTTGGCCAAGTTACTTGGCGAAGTCCATACCGATGCATTGAGATACTCGGAGGACTTCGCGCAAGACCCCGAATCGCTCGTGGCGTCGGCGTGCAAGATGAAGCTCGAGGGAATCATCGGAAAGCGGGCGGACGCACCCTATCGCTCTGGACGCTCAACCGATTGGGTGAAGCTCAAGTGCCTGCTCAGACAAGAGTTTGTCGTTGCTGGATTCACACGCCTGCGGGGCGCGAAAACCGGTATCCGTGCATTGTTGCTCGGCGTGTACGAGCCGGACGGATCGTTCCGATTTGCTGGTACGGCACAGCAGAATTTGCGCCCTTCGCAGATCGCCGCGCTTGAAAAAAAGGCAAAGGGCTTGGTGCGCGAAAAAAGCGCCTGTTACAACCCGCCTGCGCCCGAAAAAGACCGTGATCACGTATGGCTGGAGCCCCGGCTGGTTGCAGAATTATCGTTTCTCGAGTGGACACCAAACGGCGAAGTTCGGCACCCGGTGTTTCATGGAATGCGCGAGGATAAGCCTGCTGCCGCTGTGACCGAGGAGCCGGTAGTCGACGTTGAGAACGGAGAGCCGGTCGAGGAGCAAACTGGCTCGACGCGTGTTCAGCCGGGCCGCCGCGGCAACGTCACGCTATCTGGCCAGAAAATCTCCAACGCCGATCGCGTGATCGACCCGGTGACCGGCATGAAGAAGATCGACCTGGTCCGGTATTACGATGAGATTGCCGAGTGGGCGTTGCCCTATCTGCAAGACAGGCCAGTCTCGCTCGTACGCGCGCCGGACGGCATCGAAGGCGAACTATTCTTCCAAAAACACGAGGAACGGATGCGCATCCCGGGGATCACTAAGCTGCCCGTCGCCCTGCACCCGAATCATCCGTCTTTGCTGGCCGTTGACGTGCCCGAAGCGCTCATCGGATTGGCGCAAATGAATGTCATCGAGCTTCACAGTTGGAATGCCGTGCAACCGGACCTGGAACATCCTGACCGATTCGTACTCGATTTGGATCCCGATCCAAGCTTGTCATGGAAAATGATGACGGAGGCCGCCCAGTTGGTCAAAGTGCTGCTCGATGAGGTTGGACTGAAGTCATTTATCAAGACCAGCGGTGGCAAGGGTTATCACATCGTCATTCCACTTACGCGGCGCCAAGGGTGGGATGAAGTGAAAACTTTTTCGCAAGGGATCTCCCGACACATGGCCAAGGTAATGCCCGACCGATTTTCTGCTGTGCTGGGTCCGAAGAACCGTGTTGGGAAAATCTTCATCGACTACCTGCGTAATAGTAAAGGCGCGAGTACGGTTTCTGCCTTCTCCGCGCGCGCACGTTCCGGCATGGGCGTCTCGATGCCGATCGCCTGGGAGGAACTGCCAGAAATCAAGGCCGCCGACCAGTGGACTATTCACAGCGCGATCAAACGCCAGCGAACCTTGGGCGCCGACCCGTGGCAAGGATATGCCCGCTGTCGGCAGGGATTGACCGTCGCCATGAAAAGAGCGATCGACCTTAAATAGCAATGCACAACGGAGAAACGATGGACGATGGAATCGAGAGACGCGCCCTGCTGCTCCATTTAGGCGACGTACTGGAAGCATCTGCGTGCGTGATGAAATGCGCAAACGGTTTCAACACCGTGGGCGAGGCATTCGGGCAAGAAGAATCCCTGATGAGCTTTTTGATCCTGCGTATGGTCGATGCGGAAATCACCCCGTACGAGTTCGCGAAACGAGCCGCGAGCGCATTTTTCCTCTGGCCGAAGCTGCTGCTTGATGAATCGATCAACCGGCCGCTGCTCGCGAACCTGGTGCAGCACGATCTCTTTCACGGAAACCAAAGCGGCTGGGAAAGCTACGTCTCTGAGCTCCGACAGCAAGTGCCATGGTTTGCCGACGGTTTGGATCAGGTACCTGAGGAGCCGTCCGGGCAAAGCGTTGCGGTATCTCCGCTCACTGCGCATTGATCATGTTGGCCGTTGACCGAGATGTCACGATCCGCTTGAGGTGATAGGGAGCGTGCCGAAAATGAAGATCGCTACGTTCAACATCAACGGAGTTCGTTCGCGCCTTCCGTCGTTGCTGACTTGGTTGGCCGAGGCGTCGCCCGACATCGTCTGCCTGCAAGAATTGAAGGCTGTCGATTCCGCGTTTCCGATCAAGGCGATCAACGACGCCGGCTACGGCGCAATATGGCACGGGCAAAGCGCTTGGAATGGCGTTGCAATCTTGAGCAAGGGTTCAGATCCCATCGAAAGCCGCCGAGGCCTGCCTGGGCATCGCGCTGACAAGCAAAGCCGTTATATCGAGGCTGCGGTGTCAGGCGTTCTTGTCGGGTGCCTTTATCTGCCAAACGGCAATCCTCGCCCCGGCCCCAAGTTCGACTATAAGCTCGCGTGGTTCGAACGGCTGATCGAATACGCGCAGTATCTGATGGATAGCGGTCACCCCGTTGTACTCGCCGGCGACTACAACGTTGTTCCCACAGACGAGGATATTTATAACCCTCGCTCGTGGCGTGAGAATGCTTTGCTACAACCCGAGAGCCGGCAATGCTTTCAGCGCCTCGTGGATCAAGGATGGACCGACGCGCTGCGCAGCGTGCACGGGGATGAGCGAGTTTATACGTACTGGGATTATGTCCGCCGGCACCGCGGGACCAATTTCGGTTTAAGGATCGATCATCTCTTGCTTAGTCCGGCGCTCGCGCCGCGCCTTGCCGACGCATCCGTCGACGTTTGGGTTCGCGACCTTCCGAACGCCAGCGACCACGGTCCGACCTGGATCGAAATCATGTCGCATGAGGCGGCTCGGAAAACGGAAATCCCAAAATAAAGTCGTCGTTCACGGGATGCGGAGCATCTGTCGAGGAGCCTGAGCAATCCATGCCGACGGCATTCCCTCCCACTGGGACGACGTGAAAACGCCATGATGATCGCCGCTCCGCTGCCTTGACTTCGCGTGACCATGAGTAGCTTGGGTTGTGCGTCTGACATTTGGGTCTTACGCATTACCGAAAGGCGAATCATGATCTATCAAGGAAACTTCATCGACCTGATCTACCCTAAGATCGACCGCACTCCTGCTGTCGCTCGCTACCGGATCGCAAGTTTCGACGACGGGACCGACATGCGCGCGGTCATTCATCTTGCTCGTTTCACCAACCCAGCTTTGTCCCCTCAGGAAATCGATGTAGCAATCGACGCTGCCCTTAACCGGATCATCGACGTTCATTTCATCGGTGTTCGCATCGATCACGTGCATCTGGTCATTGAGGCAAATGACGGCGTATTCGAATATCCGATCGACTTCGATGCGAACGAATTTCATCAGCGTGGCAACCGGTCTGCGCTTCAGGGTTCCGGTAAGAATCAGGCCGTCAGCATTGATGCTAAAGACGTCGTCGGCAGTTCGGTCCGCTTCTTCGCGCTGCCCACAAAACGTCACGCCTTGAGCGCGGCCGTCGAGAACGCTTTGCGTTAATCGTCCTCGGCGCGAGCCTACCGGCGCGACGTCTATCAAGCCGGCCATCCAGCGGCGATTTGCCTCGCCGCTCTACAACGAAGGACAATTCTCAATGAAGCAATGCGTTGTTACGGTCGAACTCATGACTGCAGAGCGGGGCCTTGTGCGCGTATTCGAAAAAACCCTTCTGCATTCCATCGCGAAGGAAAAAATTGAAGCGGCCGCACTAGACTCGCGCGCGATCGAAAATATTTGTGGTGTCTGCGAATGGGACCTTGCGATTATCGTCTGGAATAACCTGCAGGGAGAAGATCGATATTTAGCTGTATATTTTCCGGCTGGACCCGCTTATAGAGCGATGGCACAGTATTTTCAGATTGATGCGGGAGTGCTGAGACGCGCAACAACGCCTCAAGAAGTTAGCCGGCTGTGCGAGGAGCAGGACCGCTATTATGCGAAAGCGCTGCAGGCGCTAGGCTTGCAGCCCCAAAACGACGACATTTAATGATCTGTGAACTTTTTGTACAAGATGGCCAGCGTTGAAGCTTCGCCTCAAGTAACCGCGACGGGTTTTCGGGCCCGTGCTCGGCTCAAGCGCCTTGAGCCAGACGAGAACGTCGAGCAAGAAAAGTATGCGTCGGATTTAGGAACCTTCTCGACCTGTGACGAGGCGGTGGAATGTGCTCGGCGGTGGGCTACCGCCTACTATGATCAATATTAGGTTTGATCGCTCTCGCCTGCTAAGACACGCTCGACATCCCTAACAAATTCGAGCGCGGCGGTCTCCCATTCAAGTGAGCCGAGGAGTAGATCTCGAGGCAGGCTTTTCCCCTGTGCGGAGCGGATTGAAATGACTGTTTGAGCAAGAGCGCTCGCTTTTGCGCTTAGGTCGGCATCACCAAACAACGGCAACTCACTGTCCATTCCATCCCCGCCTCTTGGCCGCCACCGCAAACTATTCACACGGAATCCCGTGTTGTGAATTGCTGTTAATGAGTCAGGGACAGCAATGACTCCGCAGGCTCAGCCTTACGATGACCGTCTTCGCGAGACAATGACGACAGCATGGACTGGTCATCGAACCGGAAAGCACAAAGCAAATGTGGCGCGGCTGCAAGCTTCACGACCTGCGCCATCGACAGATCAATAAGGATGTCGGCCACCTGACCAGAGAGTCCGAGCCGAGCCTCGCCAACTGCGCGGTCGGAACGGAGCATTTTCTGCGCAAGCAGAACGTATGAAAGATTAATTTCCCGGATCGAATCGGCGGAATCATTTGCGAAAGTCATAGCCTTATCCATCAAACCAAATCAAACCAAACCTAATCGAAGCGACCGGCAAATGATACCGGAATCAAGTTACAACTAGTAACACGATGCCATTTTCAGTTTCTTCTGATTGTTTCGCAACGGGCCTGACAACTATATTTCGATCCTGACCAGCAGTTCGGTATCCCTTACTTATTCCCGTAACCCCAATAGCCATTTTGATTTCATGACGTCATAACGTCATAGCATCGAAGTGTCAAAGTGTCACGACTTTGTGACATTGTTCGATCCTTGGCAACGAAAGAGACCGAGGGAAACCTCTCGGCCGTCACAAGACGTGGAAGTTGAAACTCTCATGTGATACTACATACAGTGTTTTTAGGATTGTTCCAATGCCCGCACGTCTTCCTCCTTTTGAACCGGTCGGGCTTGGAGAGATGCGGGCGCTGTGGCGGCGACACCGCGGCGAAAAAGACATCGAGCGGCTTCTCCTCGAGATTCAGTATGGCCGCCGCGTGATCCATGACATCGAGGATTATTTCGAAAGTATCCAGCGCGTTTGGAGCACCGAAAAGCTAGGTAAGCTCGTCGCCCTAGAAAAGGTGCGATTGCTGCTGGTCGGACAAAGGCTGCGTCAGGGCGCATTACAAGGATTAATGCCGGCGACCTCGCAACAATCAACGAAACGCGACGGCGATGATGATCACACCGATCCAGAACTTGTCGACGCTTAAGGCTAACCGAGAAAGGAGAAGTCTGAGTCCACAACCGCCTTAAGACGTGAGCACGAAATTCCCTTTAAGCCTTTCGACGGTCTCGCCTAGCGCCTTTACGTTGCCACATCGTCGACGGCATCAACTACCACCTGATGCTTTGATCCCATCCCAGCCTTAGCGAAGCAAAATGAGCGAACAAAAAGCCACTTGCAAGCTTTACGTAACTCGAATACCGACTGTTTGTTTGAATAGCGCGTCGGCTTCATTCTTGGTGATGCGCTTAGCAGCACGATGGCTCGATGTGCAGCGCGATCTCGATAGGGATGGTTGGCAGCAATTGCGGATCGATCCTTCCTCATTGGCAGCTCTTGATGCGGAGGCACCGCCGGATGCGGCTGACTTCGCTGAATATGCAGTGAAGATCGCTGGTTACCGCGATACTTATTTTGACGAACAAGAGTGGATCGAAATTCGCGACTTTGTTCGAGGAGCGGCTGCGGCACGCCATGCTGTAGCGTGCTCATATTAGTAAGTTGGATTAACCGGCTTGTGCCCAACAAATGGGTTCAATGGTCCAATGCCGATGCCGCACTGACACTTTTCCCGTTGACCTGTGTGCGGTGCCGCTTTTATCGTCTTTTTTCTGGGGTACCGTTATTCGAGAAATCAACCTGCTCCCGTCAGATGACTTTCTTGGAATCGGATGTCAGCCGAATCTACCTTTCGCGAACTCAGGTTGAATAAGCAGCCGTCGCCGAACTCACACGGGCGACCAGGAGCTGCCGGTCAAGGTCGGAGTTCAGTGTGATCAGCCAAGCTACCGCTGTTTCTAGCTCAACGGCCGCTTCGCGGCGAGCGAAATGCCGAGGGCACAGCCTCAACCCGGCCACGAACAGTCGTTCCTTCGCCGTTGCTAGGTCGCTCGTGTGGACTGCTCCTTCTGAAAAACCAGCCATTCATTCCCCGGGCTGGAGGAAAATCGCCTCTTGGAGCTTTCTCGACTTGCTGATCCCATTGGGACATCGGTAAGAGGTTACGATGCCTCCGTTACAGGGAATTAAATTGAAGCCCCAGAGTTTTCCTGCCCATGCGAAACAGCACAGAGGAGATACGGATGCAATCGCGGACGTTCGTCTTGCCGAAAGCCGGTGTGGCGTTTGACCAAAACAGTGAATGGCCTGCCGATAAGTGCACGGCCCTTGACGTACAGAAGTCGGTGGTGATTGTAGGCGCGAACGGTAGCGGGAAGACCCGTTTAGGCACGTGGATCGATCTATATTCGCCGCAGAAGGAATCAACGCTTCGTGTATCTGCACAAAGATCGTTGACCATGCCCGATAGCTCGCAGCTTATTTCTCTCACGATTGCAGAGTCCGATTTAATCTACGGCTATGGCAAGGCGACGGAGGACCAAAATCCCGCAGGATACAAATCGGTCAACCGCTGGGGCAGCAGTGGGCCGGTTCACATGCTCAACGATTTCCCTAAATTGATGGTTTACCTGTTTTCCGAGCAGGCCGACGTGAGCGCGAAGTACCTAGCTGACTCACGGCTATCTAAAAAACGAATACCCCCGCCAGTTACGAAGCTTGAACAGATCAAAAATTTGTGGGAGACGCTTTTACCCCATCGCGAACTGGTGCTCGGCGGAGCAGAACTACATACCAAGGTAGCAAACTCTGACGGCACGCCCTACAAAGCTTCTCAGATGAGCGACGGCGAGCGCGTTCTATTTTATTTGGTTGGTCAATGTCTGGCAGCTCCAAAGAGCGGAATCATCATCGTAGACGAGCCGGAAGTTCATCTGCATAAATCGCTGCAATCGCCCTTATGGAATGCGATTGAAAACTTGCGGGCAGATTGTCTTTTCGTTTACATAACACATGACGTTGACTTTGCTGCTTCGCAGGTTGCGGCAACGAAGCTCTGGCTGAAAGGCTTCGACGGCGCATCTTGGGATTGGGCCACAATCGACGACGTTGACGACATGCCGGACGACCTGCTACTTGAAATCATGGGAAGTCGCAAACCGGTCGTGTTCGTCGAAGGCGACAACGGCAGCCACGACGTTGCTCTGTATCGTGCGCTTCTACCTGAGTGCCTTGTAATGCCACGAGGCAGTTGCAGTGCCGTTATCGCAGGCGTCCGTGCGCTTCGAGATAACAAGCAATTTCATCACCTCGACATAGTAGGCGTTATAGACCGTGACCGGCGAGGCGATGAAGAAATACAGGCACTTGGAAAGGACGGCATCCATGTGCTCGACGTGGCAGAAGTCGAAAATCTCTTTTGCACCCGTGAAGTCTTAGCGCTCTGCTCAACGCGCTTGGCAAGAGATGCACAGATTGATTTCGATAAGATCGCCAAACTCGCCTTCGAACGTCTGAACGCGGAGCTCGAGACGCAGGTTTCGATGCGCGTTGCCGCCGAGATCAAATATCGTTTGAATCTTTTCGACGTTAAGGCGAAGGGTCCGGGTGCCCTCGACGACGCGGTCAAGCAGACGGTAGCGGACATTGATGTTTCCGTTCTATATTCCGAAACAGAGGGATTGTTTGTTTCGTTGATTTCTCAAAACGACTACAACGGACTACTTAAATATTACAATCGAAAATCGTTGGCCTCGCAAATCGGAGCCACGATTGGCCTTGCAAATAAGGAGCTTCCGGCGCTCGTGCTGCGAATGGCGACCGGTGATGGCGTGCACGCGATTCGGGAAGCCGTGCGACCGTACTTCGGCGATTTTAAACACAAGATACCTGTGAAGCCGACTGAAGACGCTGCGGGCGCGGAGCCTGCGAGCACTATCGTCTGACAGGTCCCCCGCTGCTCGGCAGACGCTACTAGTGTAGTGCGTTACAAATAATGCAACTTAATCGCGATTTACGAGTCTCCTTGATACGGAGGGAGAACTCATGCGAATCGCGGCGAAAGTTGAGCTAAGTGAAGCACAGCGCAAACAGTTGAAGACGTGGGCTACTGGCCGGACGATTCCGGTTCGACTGGCTGAGCGCGCCAAGATGATTTTGCTCGCAGCGCAGGGCAAGACAGACAAAGAGATCGGTGCGGACCTGGCTATCTGGCGAGGCACAGTAGCACGCTGGCGCGCTCGCTTTATAGCTGACGGTGTGACGGGAATCGAGCGGGATGAGACGCGACCCGGGCGCAAGCCGCAGATCTCCGCGCGCAAGGTCAAGACCGTTGTGGCACTGACGACGCAGCAACGTCCGGATAACGCGACGCATTGGAGCACACGCAGCATGGCAGCGGTGGCCGGCATAAGCGAGGCGAGCGTGCGACGCATCTGGCAGGCGCATGGCCTCAAGCCGCATCGGTTAGAGAGCTTCAAGGTATCGAACGACAAGCACTTTGCCGAGAAACTCGAGGACATCGTCGGGCTGTATCTCGATCCCCCGGAGCACGCCTTGGTCCTGTGCTGCGATGAGAAGTCCCAGATCCAGGCGCTTGATCGGACCCAGCCGGGCTTGCCGCTCAAGCGAGGTCGCGCTCAAACGATGACGCACGATTACAAGCGCCATGGTGTGACGACGCTGTTTGCCGCGATGAACACGCTCGATGGCAGTGTCATTGGCCAGTGCCAGACTAAACATCGTCACCAGGAGTGGCTGAGCTTCTTGCGCAAGATCGATCGCAACACGCCCAAGGACCGCGAGTTGCATTTGATCGCTGACAACTATGCAACCCATAAGCACCCAGAAGTACAGGCATGGATTGCCAAGCACCCGCGATTCCACATGCATTTCACGCCCACCAGTGCTTCTTGGCTCAACATGGTCGAACGCTTCTTTCGTGACTTATCAGTGAACCAGTTGCGACGTGCGGCGTTCCATTCGGTACCCGAATTGGTCAGCACCATCGAACAGTACGTGCAGAAGCACAATCGTCATCCGAAACCATTCATCTGGACAGCAAAAGCCTCCGACATCCTCGCGAAAGTCACACGTGCCAGGGCCAAACTTAATAAGATGCAATCCGTTTGACGCACACCACTAGCGTGCGTCCTCGCGGGCTGAAGGTAGAGACGACACGCGCAGTCGGACGTCTCATACTAACTCGTGAGCGGCCGCACGACTCGTGGATGAGCCATTGGCTGCTCAGGGTCGGAAGTACGCATTGACGCCTGGCCGCTACAGAGAAGCGAAACCCACTGACCGGTTTTTGACGTTGGTTTTGATGCACGAACTGATGCCGCGCGATCTACTCCGGCCATTTGCCTTTCACAAGTTCGGACATTCGAACGTCGGCCGATGCCAACCAGTACGAGATAATCGCTCTGCTAAGTATTATGGTAACTGCCTAAACTATGACTGGAGCAAAAATCAATGCAGCTTCTCGATCATGTTTCGATCGGCGTTCCCGACCTTGAGGCAGCACGTCCGTTCTACGATTCGATCATGACGGCACTGGGGGCAACTAAGGTCTACGACCGCTCCAACGCCCTCGGTTATGGAGAGCGCTGCACAGCGGTTGACACGGAATCGACGTGCCTAGCTGTCCACCAAGATTCAAGCAGGGTCGATGTGAACAAGCGCCATTGGTGCTTCAAGGCAGTGTCTCGCGAACAAGTGGACGCATTCTTTTCGGCTGGCCTCGCTGCTGGGGGGCGTTCGGATGGTGAACCAGGGCTTCGGCCTCACTACCATAGCAACTACTACGCAGCGTTCCTTTTCGATCCGGCTGGTAATCGTGTGGAGGTTGTATGTCACACCGTCCAAGGCTGACAACAGCGGGGTTATTGCGAGGGGCAACGTGCTCAATACCGATAGCGAACTCTTAAAATCATGCACACTGTCCTAACCTTCTAACCCTCTCATCTATCCATGCCATCGTTGTTCACGCCAACCAACGAACAAGTCGCTGTTGTTGACGCGGTTCGCGCGGGCGACGACCTAAAGGTTAAAGCATATGCAGGCGCTGGCAAAACCTCTACCCTGAGGTTGATTGCCCAGGAGTTGTCAGACCGACGCGGCAGCTACCTCGCATTCAACAGAGAGATCGCTGATCACGCCCGCCATGCATTTCCGTCAAATGTCAGCGCGCGAACTGTTCACTCTCTCGCCTACTCTTCGGTTCCATCAAGCCTTACGGCGCGCGTGAATCTACCGGCGGAGCCGCCCCACGAGTTAGCTGAGCGCTATGGCCTCGGGTCGATCGAAGCCGAGCTAATCACCGGCAAGATGGTCGAGATCACTCCGTTTGAGGTCGGCAGAATGATCGCCGACGGGCTTGGCCGCTTCTGTCGGTCATCAGAGCCGCACCCGGAACCATTTCACATTCCCGTTGATGAAAAAGTCCACGAACATGCTGCGCACTCGCTACGTGTGTTCTTGCTACCAAGCGTCGTGCGTTTATGGAACGAAAGTATCGACCCTCGCGGCCGCAGCGCTATCGTGCCTGACGTATATCTGAAAGTGTGGGCAGAAACGAAACCACGGATCGACTCAGACTTTATTCTGTTTGACGAGGCCCAGGATAGCGACGCAGTCATGCTTGCCACGCTTGCTATCCAAAATCATGCCCAGATTGTTTACGTCGGCGATCCGTATCAACAGATCTATGAATGGCGTGGCGCCGTCAACGCGATGTCTCAGATAAATGCGACGGAGCGTGCCCTGACCGAATCTTTCCGATTCGGAGAAACGTTCGCTGTGCTGGCTAGCCGTATCCTGTCTCTCCTCGGCGAAAAGGCACCGATACGTGGCCAAGACAAGATCGGGTCTATCTTGGTAGAGGATCCGAGCGTGTCGCCAGCAGTCGATGCAATTTTGTGCCGTAAAAATGTCACTGCAATCTGGCAGCTCGCGGCTGGCGTCGAGGCAGGTCACAAGCCGGCAATTCGTATGAACCCCACTGAGATCGTCGCTTTTGCAGATGGTGCTGACCTTTTATTGAGTGGAAGGAGAGCTTATAAGCCCGCAGCGTTCGCACTATTTGAAACGTGGAAGGAGGTCCAATCTTTTGCACGGAGCGCCGTGGGTCGCGATCTGCTGCCTATCGTGAGGATTATCGACGAACTTGGTACGGCGTATCTCCGATCACTCGCAGCCCGTGTAACGCCAGAGGCAAAAGCTGACTATGTCATCTCCACCGTGCACCGCGCGAAGGGGCTCCAATGGAAGCGCGTCAAGATAACGAACGACTTCCGGTTTAAAAACAATGATGGACGGCTCATGCTCGAGGAGGACGAGACGCGCCTGCTATATGTAGCCCTGACTCGCGCGCAGCACGTCATGGATGTTTCTGAATTGCGTGACGATTTACTTCGCATATTTAAGTCTGGTAGATGACCGCCGCCGTTCTCTTGGCATTGGATATGCGTGCGCGAAACGGTCGCCGCATCTGTCCGGAAAAGCGCGATTGTGGGGACGGTCTATATTGGAGCCATCCTTAAGCACGGGCGCGCCCGACTTAGAGGCTGCCCTACGCCTCACCGGGAGCATTCTATAGCACGCGATATTTTGCTAATACGTGGTCGCGGATGGTTCGTCCATACACATGCAATCGAGAACGCACATCGGCTCATACGGTAAGCCAAAGATTGCGCTTACTTGTTGCACGAAACCCGCCGGCAATGTTCCACTGTATTTCACGTGTTTATCAAAGTCGGACAAAGCAGGCAGGCCCAGCAACTGGCGGGCGCTCGCCATCCAGACCATCGAATCTTCAAAGTCTGAAGCCGTTACGACAAATGGGAGAATTACCGGTGGAGGGGCCTTAGAGCGATCGGAAAGGGCGTGCAGCAGCGACCAAGAAGTACTCACATCGATAATGCGCTTGTCGTCGCTCTTCGCAGCTTGCAGCAATGTCGCGGCGAAGTCCTCACAGCGGATTGTTCGCCCTGGTTTGCCGACTTGACGGACGTAAACGGCGACTTGAGCAATGGCGTCGTTTGGAACTTGAATCCCAACGCGGGGACCTGCAGGAAACAACTCTAACAAGGAACGATGCAGGGTAGAAAAGTCCACCTTTGAATGATTGACCCACGGTGGTTCTTTCCCTCCCGCGAGCACGTCAGAGAAGTCCGGAGATAGCCACAAACCGCACACGATTTGAAACTCGTTCTGCCGGCTCATGTATCTCCCTCGTCTGACCCCATCTATCAAACGGCGCTCGGCGCCGGCAACTTACGGCAATTGCGAAGACAGCTCGATACGCTTATCGGCCGACTGTCAGTTGCTCTCTGCCGTGAAAGCCGTCCGGTCTTTGCCCTTGATCCACAGAGGTTCCCGCCCCATGCCCGACCAGGTCGCGCCCGTTTCAGGATCGCGATATTTGGGGCCGCGTGATTCGCGCTGTTTCCGCGGTTTTTTTGCGGCGAACACATCCTCTGCAGTAAAGCCAAATTCGGCGATCTTCGCTTTGACTTCAGCCAACGCGCCTTCCGCTTCGATTTCACGAGCCTCAGCAATTTGACGCTCTAGTTCCGCAGCTTGAGCCAACAATTCTTTGTAGTTCAATCGTTACCCTTAATCAATGAGTATTTCACGACACAGCACAAATCTAAAGTGAGTGCTGAACAGCCCTCGCGGAGCCGGATATATCCTCACCCACTCCAGCGATAGTGTTGCAACCCGTCAACGAAATCAACAGGCTGACCACCGACAAAAACGCTAACCAACACCCGACTTTTCTCATTTTTGCTTGCTCCCTTCGCAATTCTCGCCCGTTCCAAACCATAGCCTGCAATAACTGACGCGACGCCCTATGACCTCGTGTGCATAGCAGCTCATTTCCGCCCGTAGCGCAGATTATCGCTCAATGCATGCTCAGACTCTCGCGGAGCTAAACACGCACGGCCTTGCCACTTCCCTTTTCGTGGCAAACGTAGCAAACGTAGTCCGATGCGGCACATCCAACGTGGCCGGGCGCGTGCGTGTTATCCCCGTCGATGTATTGGTTAAAACGGTTATTAATCTATGACACTGAAGATTAGCTAACGGCGGCGGCTGAGTTGTGGACACGGCTAATCTAACTTTATCCTCGCACGCTTATTACAGATTTGCGGTCACAGTACGGTTGATATTGTGGAAACGACGGGAATCGCGAAGACTCTAAGCGTGCTCGCGCTACTCATCGGCGTGAGTTCAGTCATCTCGATAAACGCTGACCGACCGATTCGCTTGATAACGTAACCGCGCCAGGGGAATTCCAATGTCTTATCACGGTCGGCACCACAAGCAACTAGGATCCTAGCGAAATTCTTTCGAGCGATCCGGACGTCCCAGTATGGATCGACTATGCGTAATACCTCCATTATCGCCCCCCGGGCTATCTCTTCGAATTGCTCCTGCCGAACAACGAGATACAGCGTTGGTAACATACGTCTTCCTAAGTCTTGTGCCGCGTGGAAGGTGGCACCGGAGCAGCGAGGTCGTTCGTTTTAGCGTCGCTTATTCTCAAAAAAGCTTCTTTCGTATTAACGCGAAATCCGCGCACATCAAGTTCTTGCAAAAACCCTCTTGCTGCCTCGAGGGTACCGGCGGCCCCCATGTTGTGCTCCGTGGGGGCGCCGACCGCTGTGCGACCAAGGCGGACCGTGAGCAGCTGCAGTGCGCTCTTGTCCAAGATGGTTTTCCTACCAATCGTTAATGTCCGTACCCGCGTCGTGAAGACTATGACGAACCCATTTAGATTCATCTCCCGCATGATAAGGCAAGAGAATGTCCGTACTAAGAACCTTCGGTTCGGCGTCTAGGCATGAAGCGGGTTGCATCATCAAGCGTCTTTTGCACCACCGCGATCGCGTTTAGAACAGAAAGCCAAGGCTGCGCAACATGTGATGACGAAGCTATTGGAAGCGCCCGAAGCTAATCCCACGCATGATCCATAGCGTCAGTTAGTTCCTAACGCGCCACGTCTCTTCCGTTTTAGTGCGAGACCATCGCGACCACCGCAACCACGAATGCGATAGCGATAACCGCAGCCCAAACTTTCTGCATTCCGGGACTTGACTGATTGATAGCTTCTGCGAGGTGCCTTCTTCGTTGATATCGTCGGCGAGCCATGCGTATCCTTGTTTTTTCATTAAAGAATGCGCTGTTTAAAGCTACGCTAGCGAATTAGGCGCAATCACTCTATTTTCCCAGCCGCTCTGCGGAGGCTATTCATAGTCGACTCTAGAAGATGTTTGTTTGATTCGAATCCTAGCCGAAACTGTCCAATCGAGAATACCTCAAACCCAATCTTGTAGGCTGCAATCAGCGCCGCGTCAGCAGTGTCGAAAATCTTTCCGGGTTCTTCGGCGTTCGGCTCGTCGTCGCGCAGAACGGTGATTTCTTCGTTACCTACCATGAACAAAAAAATCGCCCACCCGCTACGGACCCGATTAATAGAAAAATCGTTGATAAGCTTGCCTGAGTACATTGCGGTGGCCTGCGCCAATGAGACGGTTCTATATTTAGTTTTCATGTTGCTTCTCCTTTCCTAAAACTTACCGTTGACTATTGCCACCCTCGAAGCGGCACCGTCACGGGCGTTACTGCGACCCAACTAAAATCTACCGACGAAGTATCAAAGTGATATCGGCATACCAGTCGAAATCTTGAGAGCAGACCCTAATCAGATAACGCGGCAAACAATAGCGCCGGATCAAACCCGAACGTTCCCGGGGATGGTCGTCTCAATACGCTGCGATTCGAATCTGATCAGCGGCTGTCACGTGACAAGCCGCCGTTATCCGGCCCTAACTGCCGGCACGTCTCGCAAGCAACCTTGTAAAGTACCTGGAGGCACATGCAGCGCACCTACGGCAGTCCAAAAAAATTCCCAAAGCAAGCGCCTTGGGGATCGTCGAAAGTTGCTACAAGAACAGCTGAGCAGTTGCTCGCCATGCTCCCTCAAGCGAATCGTCCGCGGCGGCGAACAGATCGCCTTGCCGTGTAGCACGGTCGAGTCGCGGCAATGCCTTCGCGTACCTGCTAACGCCAGAACCGTCAAAGCTATCAGCGCCGGCGGCCGCGCAAATGCAAATCCGACGAGCCGAGTTCACCCGCCCAACATGCAAGTAACAGTGCCGCCGTCGCGCAACAGAACCACAGGCTTGCGCCGTGGCTTCCTTCCACTCGGTCGTGCCACCAATAAAGATGCCGATAGCCGGTGACAGCAGGCTAGCAACATCGTCGATTTGCATCCCGTTCTGCACGGCGAGCAGCATCCTCGTCGGCATGCCGCGTAGTTTTTCCTTCCACCGCAACGAAAACTCCAACGACGCGAGACCACCCGCTACGATGTCCGGCAGCACAATCCAATCTGCACGCTCACCAAGCCGATCTACGGCGAGGAGAAAAGCGTCCTCATCAAATGGCTGCTGCTGGACAAACGCCGACCACGCGCCATTGTCAAGCGCGTACCGCATGCCCTCGGTGCGCAGTTCGCCTTTGGCGGAAACGAGAAGGCGCCATCCGGCATCGCGCAACGCATTGAGGTTCCGTCTGGTTCCCGTACGGCTCGCATAGCCCACTATGGGCGGGCGATGCATCACAATGCGTTCATCGCACTCGCCATCGTCGGCCGATCCATCAACTCCATAATCAGCGTACGCCATGTGATTTTGCGACCAGCCTGCTTTTTCACCGCGTGCGTAGGGCCCAAGCCATTGCGGAACAGAGTGCTCGATTGTCATAGCCGCGGGACCCCTTGCGGAACTTCCTTGCCCGCTGCGTCAAGAATCCGATCTGCGCCTGCAGACCTACGAGCCAGCTCGGCGATCGCCCTCAGCGCGACTTCCGCCTGCGCCCGCGGGTCGTTGTCTGCGATCGCATCACGATCAACCAAGCCTAGGCTGATGAGCGTGTTGAGGACGTCATCAGCGAAATCACTGCACGAGTAAGCCATTGTTGCTCCATGAAAGAAGCGGAGCAGCCCCAACGGGCTGCGAACCCGCTGGGTCAAAAGGTGTATGGTTGATCTACTGCGCGCTGTACCGCTGTCCTCGAGCGGTTACATCGTTCCAGTTCGAGAGATAAGCACGCACGATGTCTGGCCGGCCACGAAGCACCATCACGTTTTCCGAGTTGTACAAAGCTGCCTGCTGACTGTAGTTATACGAACCTGTCTGAATCACAGCGCGGTCGACGGTCAGAAATTTGCTGTGCTGAGCGGGGTATGCGCTCACCACCGTCACTGGAATGCTGGCATTGGCCAGTGCACCGAGCGCAGCACGCGCCTTGCCGCTGCGATCCTCTTGAATGTTGTTTCGATAGTCGACCGTAACGGCCACATCGACCCCTCGCCGTTTAGCCGCGATAAGTGCTCGAACCACGGGCGCTGCCGTAAACGAATAGGCAAGTAACCGAATTGATTGCCGCGCACTTTGAATCGTTGAAAGGACAAGTGCCTCGCCACCGCCATCGGGAGAAAAGGCGACCTGCACATCCGCATCGCCCGCGAACGCAGAAGCCGGAAAGACCGCACAGGCTGCAAGCGCGATAGCAACGCAGAATGAACGAAAGCTCTTCATATTAATTCCTTTAAGTGGAAGGTTTACTGCCGAAGCCCCGCGTCCAAATGGATCGCGGGGCTTCGGCAGATCTCAGCAGCGACGAAGGCGCTGCATGTCCAATGAATGTGCACGCTCCAGCGTGTGTCGGAGCGGTACCGCCGCGCGTGCATCCGAGTGCGGCGAAACAACGGGTGGACGCGGCGCTTTCGGCGGATGCGAATGCGAGGGACCACTGGACACAGCCAAGAGCAGCATCAAAAGATTTGCCATGATTTCACCAATAAAAATGGCGCTCAGTGAGCGCCAGAAGGGTTATGCCGTCGATGCGCCGACGGTTAGTTATGCAACGACAACACGCTGACCGTGAGCCATCGGCCTTGCACCATCACGTCTCGCAGGAGAGAGCCGTTCAAACGGTACTCACGTACGCAAGGTGTTTCGGTGGCGGAAGCCTTTTTAGAAAGGGACGGCTCCGGATTGCGGTCGCCTTCAAGGGATTGCATGCGGGTGCTCCTAAGGAAAACGAGGAGCACCCCATGCGGGGAAGCTCCCCGCGAGGGTTAAGAAGATGGATCAGGCCGCAAGCGCCTGGACGTCGATAATCGCGTCAGCCTCGGCAACAAGATCGGATGTTTGCGAGATAAAGAACTCCCGCTGGTACCCGCCCTGTTGCAACACTTCCCGCTTCATGCGCATGAACTGCAGCTTTCGTTGCGGATCAAGCGGGCCGTCCGATTCATCGCTAAAGAGGGTTTGGTACGGCTGCCCGGTGTTTTGGGCGAGGTATAACGCAATGCCACGCGTCAAACACTCGTTAATCCATACCTTCTGGCCACCCGACATCACCTCGACCAGTTTGGTGCTGTCGTTGTCGGCGTCGTGCACAAGGATTTGAAACCCCTCGCGCATTTCACCGCTGGCCAACGCTCGTTGCGTACGAATCTCAACCGTGAAGCGCCTGCCGTAACACGCCAACAGCAGCTCGTTCACGGTATGCGTCAGCGCCGGCCCCGCGTCGTCGATCGTCAGAGCAACAACACCATCGTTGCCAAGACCTTTTGCCAGCAGCTTCCAATGTGCAATCTCATTGGAGAGACGACTGGCGCGGACTTCTGTCGCGACAAACGGGATCAATTCCGTCTTCAGTCTTTCGCATTCAGCTTGCAACGTCGTTTGCGACCGAATCAGATCCTCAATTCGGGCATCCAACGCCACGACACCTTCGCGATTGACCGATAGTTGGCGGTCGATATCGGCGATCGCAGCGGTCACATCGACTGCACCAAGGCGCGTAACCTCCTCGGTAATCTCCGCCAGCTGCGCCATCAAGCGAGACTTATCAGCCTCGACACGAAGCAGTCGTGCCCGTTCCTCTTCGGCCAAAGCCTTGAGCTCCGATTGTGCAGATTCGAGGCCAATGGTCGCAGCCTCCAGCAACGGTTTCTTAGCAGCGAGCTCAGTCGCTCTTTCGAGCTTCTGACGTGCCACGCTAACCGCATCGTTCAGCGTTTTCAGCTCAGCACGCTTTGCAGCAAGCTGCTCGAGTGCCGGCGCCAGTTCCACAGCCAACTTTCTCGTTTCCGAATAAGTCGTTCGTAGTTGGGCCACCGAAATCCGCTGAACCTCTGCCTGTACCTTCGCCTCACGTGCCTGCGACAACAGCGGACATCTCGTGTGCATCTCGTGGCCAGCACAGGGAACCGAGTCGACCACCGCAGCTTGCTGCCTGAGGTTTTCGAAATGAGCCGCTTTGGTCGGCCCTTCCTTCTCAAGACCCTGCAACTTGCCCTGCAACTCTGCATGCTGAACCTGCTTCGCTTGCAGCGCTGCGATCTCGATCTGCAAAGGCTCGACTCGCGCGGCCTCCCGGCCGATCAGAAGTTGCGCTTCCTCACGCTGCGCTGCCGCTCCAAAAATGGCTTCTCGTTGGGTCAACGTCGCTTGATGCGTTGCGACCGACCGGTTCAGCGTCGACACACGTTGTTGCACGCGCGTCTTTGCAGCCGTGTCATCGTCAATCAGAGCCTTCAGGGCACCGTTCAACTCGTCTCGTCGCACGCCAAGTTGGCGAAGCCGAGCCTCAATGGCCGCCGACTCACTTTGCTTGACGGCAAGCGTCGCGCGCTGCTGAGTCAGGCTGGTTGTGACGGCTACCGCCTTATCACGGTCGATTCGAGTTGTTCGAAGTGCTTCAAATTCACGATCAGCCAAGCGCTGAACGTCCGACACCCGTTCGCGTTTGAGCACCAAAGCCGAAATCTCAGCGTTGACGGCGTCGAGCGCACGACCCAGGTTCTTCGCGACGTCAGCAGCTTTCGCCGACAGCGCCTTCAGATTCTCAATCCCGAGTAGTTCAGCCAGCAATGTCTTGATTTCGCCCGACCCGTAAGATGCAAGCGGTCGACGGTTTTGAGCCGAAAACACACTTGTGAAGAATGTTTCGAGTGAGCCATTGATTGCTTCAACACAGCAGTTGTAGGTATCCGCCTTGCCGTCCGAAACAGTGCCATCCGGTAACGACACCGGGTGCCACGTGCCATCCATCGACCGATAAGCCAGGTAGTACTCAGCCTTGCCAGTCTTTCCGGGCTTACGAAACGAAAAAGAGGACCGATAGCGGATGCCATCGTGTTCCCATTCGAGTTCCTTGAGCGCAGTGGGTGCACAGATATGGTCCCAATACGAGAACGCGTCGACCGACATCTTCGACGCGTGCGACGGCATGATCGGATACGGGTGCAGGTTGTCCATGATCGTCGTTTTCCCGGCCCCATTGGGTCCGGTCAACGCAATCAGGCCTTCCGGCAAGCTTTCCAGATCGAGCGTGAGGCTGTCACGATGCATACCATCTCGCACACCGTAAAACCCTTCCAACGTGAGTTTCAGTGGGCGCATGGCGGCATCTCCGATGCTTGTTGCGACATCTCAACCCATTGCGCATAGAACCCGTCGTTGTCATCGTCCGGAAACGCGTCGTGAACGGTCCCAATGGCAGGTGCGGCAACAGGTTCGGGCAAGCGAGGCGCGCTCAACGTGCCTTCGATTGCGGCGCTCACCAAATCGCAGACCAACGCAAACTCGCGTCGGGCGCTAATGAGAAGCTCATCCCAGCCCGAGTGACCGGTTAGGGTGCGAATCTCCATCGCGGACCACTGGGTTGCGTAGCCTTCACGATACGACCAGAGGAGATGCTGCAGCTCCACCGTTGGCGTCACAGCGATGTTGCAAATGCCAGGGGCAGTTGCAGACATCACAAGGACTTTTCCGGACTGCGCAATGACAGCGCCGCGGTGTTCGCCGAACGGCTGATGAAAAATCGCCGCAGTGAAGCCGGCGTGGTCGACTAGCAACTTTTGAATCTCGCGCGCCGGACGTTGCTCGGACGCGAAGGTACGAATCCAATCGGATCCGGCAGGATAAAGGCCAAACATGATTGCACTCCGTTAAGGAAGAAAGACGGAGTGCGCCCGTTAGGGATCGCTCCCCGCCAGGGTGAAGAAAAATGAAACTGCAGAGATAGGGTGTTACTTACATCGATGCGTCCAGGACGCGGTGAAACCTTGTTTCGATAACCTCGCGGGCTATCGGAACACGGCTCGTGTTCACGAGTGAGAGAGCCGTAATGGCCTCTCTCACTGGATTGGCAGCTCACGCTGCAAAAAGGTCATCCTCAAGCCACGAGGCCGGTGACCAAACAATCTGAACGGTTGCATCCGGAGATTCAATCGTTTCGACAAGCGTCTCGTGTTCATCACCAACAGGATCAGAAGACACCTGACTGGGCTGAGAAGCTTGAAGGGAGTCGATACGGCCTAAAATGCTTGCCGCTATCGATTCTGCGTCGTTCGCCTCGAGCAACTGAAACCGCTCAAGCAACGGCGCCGCACCGACCTGCGTCAACTCGCACCACCGCTCAAGCTTTCGCTCGACCGTTGTCTCAAGACTGATTCCCTGAGCGCGGCTGCGTGTAACCGGAAGAATGCGCGCTTCAACCTTTAGCTCCGATGCCCCGGAAAAGAGTGCCGCGATCGCATCACGATCGACCGACTGGCGATGCTCCTCATCAACCTGCCAACGAACGCGAACAAACTTGTCCGTTGAACTTGCCGCGATCTCGGCAAGCCGCGCCATGTCAGGCGGCCCGTCAAAGTCGATACAGACCGTCTCCCGCGCGGGGGTTGCGACCAGCTCCGCTCTCGCGTCGCCGGCAGAGACCTCCCACAGCAGATAGCCCTTGTCGCCCTCTTCGCCGTAATGGAAGCGCCCGATTGATCCCGGATACGCCACCACACGCCCTGCGCGCTCCCATTGCTGGTGTTTGTGAATATGTCCCAGCATGAAAGCATCGCAATCGGCGTCAAACAACGCACCGAGGGAAAACTCGTGATCGAAACCGGCCATCGTGACGCCGTGTTCGGTCGTGCAGCCATTGACCGTCCCATGAGACACACCGACCGTTCGAATACCAGCCGCGCGCAGCTCACGGTTGACCTTGCCGGCCGCCGTGAGATAGTCGCTCAGCACGTCGCCAAGCGCAGTCACCGCATCCCTCGCGCCCACCGCGGCCGCGAGTTGCCCCTTGTTGACCGTGGGCAAACACGTGAACACGACATCCGCGCCGATGTTCAAGACGCTTCTCAGTTCTTCTGGGCTAAAAAGCGGCCCAGACGAAGCGAAGAATTGACCTTCGAACCAGCTCACTTGTTGTACGCGATCGGCGATAAACACGGGATACCGGTCGCCCATCAACGCAAAGTTCTTCAGCGTCCCAGGTGGCTCGTGAGAGAACGTGCCTTGCAGCATCAAAACCGGCATTGAAAAAGCGAGCCGGTGGATCTGCTGCGCAAGCCGATTCAGCGATGGCGCATGCGCGTCGAGCCGATGGTCCGTTGCGTCGCCCGAGATGACGGCGAAACCGGTCTGTTGCTCGATGGCAGTGGATACCGCGAACCCGAAACAGCGGTCCGCTTCCTCCAAGTTACCCGGTGCGTAATGCAAGTCAGAAAAATGAGCGATTTTCATGTCGCCTCCTTAAATGAAAAAAGCTGCCTCGGTGTCCCGTGGGCAGCTTCATTGTTGTCGCCGAATGGCGAGAGAAATCTGAATTTAAGAGCTTCGCAACGTGTCGCGCACCTTCATCAGCGTGATGCCAAGAAGGTTTGTTCCTCGCCAGTTTGACTAATCAAGAATCAACGGGTCGCGCTCACCAAGCCCGACACCCCAAATTCGATCGTAGGGGCTCGCTTCGACAAGTTCGGTCGATGCAGTCGCTAATAGCGCCGTTCGCAACCGTGGGTTCTGCGAGAATTTTTCTCGACAACCTACGTACACGATTGCTTCGCGCTTGCTTAACCACTTTTCAATATCAAAGCCTTCGACCTTTCGGCCCAACGCTTTCTGCGCTTTCGGATGACGCGCGGCCAATATTGCGCTGGCCGATGCGGCATCCTCAAATAACTTGGCTTTCGAGAACATCAAGAATTGTTCGACGCTCTGAAATTCGAACCCGCGATAAACAAACTGACAGGGATGCCAGTTGCTCAGTGCATCGTCAGCGCCGAAGAACAACGTAAAGTTGCCGATCTCACGCATCGAAGATTCCTTCAAAACAATTAATAGGCCGCCTAGGCGGACGGATTCGATGCGCAGAGAAGCGCGGTCGGAAACTCTTTAGCGACACAGGTTTGCTGAAGGGCTCTCGGCTCTCGAAGATTTGAAGAAGGTGTACCAGCCCCGAAGGGCCGGCACATGAGGTTAGCGCGAACTACTGGATTCGCTTCACCAGGTGATGACCATTATCGAGTTCAACCTGCTCTCCGACCCGCAGAGCGTCAATGCGTTGAATATCGATTGCGTCATACCCGTTGTCGCCATGAAAGTAATCCTCCGACACGGTGTCCGTGCGTGGGAGGACATACGTTTCATCCCATGTAGCGTCGTAGAGTCGCGTCATAGCGATCCCCTTTTGAGATCTCCTATACAAAGGTGGTCGACTGCACCGCGGTCGCAATTTCCGCCTCGAGTTCAGATCTGTCAGCAAGTGCGCCGGCCAGGAACCGATTCATCGCGTCAATTTGATCGAGCTTATTCGTCCAGCCCTTGCCGTAGCGATATTGACCAAGGATTCTGAAGTCCTGCTGCCGCTCTTCCCGATTAAGGCCCAAGCGATGCAATAGATCCGTCATGCGATCGCGTTTGTCTTCCAGCGTTTCATTCGCCTGTGGCTCATAGTCAACGGAATCGGCGGCCGCCTCGCCGGTTGATTCAGATGTCGTGTTTGCCGCACGTTGATCGACCACATGCGCCTCCCCCGAGGCCTCGAGCAGCGCGACAGCCTGATTTGCGCTTTCCAACGCCGGTACCGCTCCGTCCGCGCCATCAAGCAACGCGCCAAGATCGATATCCGCGTCGAGCACCGTCAGCATCTGCTTCTGACGTACCGCTTGGCCGTTCTCGTCGATCCGCGTGATTTCGAACTCACGCTTTGAAAGCCAGAACCGCGTGCCGGTCAGCCGACCGCGCGCGAGGGCTACCGTCTGCATGGCGCCGTACGCTTTCTGAAGAACGTAGATCGAGTTGGTGGGCAGTTCGATTAGCCCGAGACCCTTAATTTCCGGGATCACGAACAGAAACGACGCTGAGAGATTGCATTTGCGCGCCTGATACTGAGGACATGCATGCGGATCGCACTTGCCATCGGGTATGTCGTCATCCTGTCGGTGAACAATCAGTCTGCCGCCGAATGAACGTCTAACCCTTGTGGCTCGCTCATCGCGTTCGACAGGCGGGTAGGTCTTGCAGTAGCGCACGCCGTCCGGTCCATACTGCGAGAAGAACTGGCGGCTCGTCGTCGTGTACACCGCCATTTCGTTGGGGACGTTTCGAAGCCAATCGTCGAAGGCAAACATCACCGGGAAACGATAGAGCTTCACGCCATCGCCCCGATCCTCGCCATACATCCGGAGGATCTCATCGGCCGTCGCAGGGTTGGAGAAGTCGGAACGCCTGCAGACGAAGTACTGAACGTTCTTCGGCACCAACGCGTTTTTGAGCTTCAGTTTGCTCTCGAGGGTTTTGCCGATCGTCTCGTAAGAGTCGCCGGCGGCCGCCATCGTGTTGTACAGATCAACGGCTTGTTGATTCGCCTGCATTGCGCGCGTCAGCACTTTGATACCCGGGCGAATCTTGCCCATGGTCGGAGGCCGGAGCGCGCGCTCCTCGACAAGACTGCGCGGCGTGAGGTCCAGCATCGATACGACTGCATTCATGATTTTGAGCTCGCGAGAAAGAAGATGGCCGCGGTGCGCAGTTTGGTCGCCTGAGATTCGATCTCGCCGGCGGCCGCACTGCCTCTGCGTTCGGTCACTTGATGGATAAATACGGAACGGTCGGCGTCGCTGAAACTTGCGACCCGAGCCACTTCACAGCGTGTGCGCCACGCATTCGAGGTTGTGTCCCATTCAGCACGCTCAAATTCGATCTTGTCTTTGATCGCGTTTGCAATGCGCTGATTGAGGCGGTCTTGCAGCAACATAAACACCTCCAGAGAAAAAGCCTGTCGGGAACCGATAGGCGAAAAAAAAGCCCGCTCCGGTGAGGGAGCGAGCTTTGAGAAATGGGCAAATGAGACCTACACGCCACGTCCCTTCTGGGGACGTGGCGCACAGGGAGCCAGTGAAGGCTCTATCAGAGGACGTAAAGTCGTCCTCGCGCAGCATGGTCACGCCGCGCAACAGCCCTTTTCGGAAAATACATTCCGCCGCAGGAATCACGGATCAGCCAACTTCGATCGTTCTACCCAGAACAGGCTCTGGAGAGAGAACACCCGAAAAACTGGGTTCGAACGATGTACCCGGTCGCCAAATGAATGCGAGCCAGAAGGTACGAGTATCACGGCTGAAATTGGGGAGTGTTTAGCTAGGCACTCAGCACAAGAAGATATCCACACCAGGAGCTAACTGGTCGGAGCATGCTCAGAAGCACGACTTTGGAGAGAAAAGATGGACTCCGGGATGGGAGTCGAGGTCGATGCGTCAGAGACGCGGGGTATGGATTGAAGTATTGCCGCAAATGAATGTGCCGTGGACTCGAAACGTCACGAATTTGATATGTCTTTCGGTGTGTACACAATCTTCATCTCATTGAGAATCTATGTCTGAGAGAGCACATACAGACCGAGAAAATCATGCCCGCTGTTCCACAGGAAACGCCCGAGGATAACGTCCCCGCTACCCCCGAAGCTTCGCCGTACGGGCCAATCGGGTCAGGCCTCAAGCCACTCGCTCGGCTTACAAGCGACGATCGGATCGCGCGAATTATCCCCGACACTCATGCCCAGACTGAGCTAGCGTACTACTCGGAGTTCGCGCGCGAATTCCTGCGTGCGCACTACAATTTCTGTTCGGCCAAAATGTCCGTTGCACGTGGCGGCAAGCGCGCCGCGATCGAGAACGAGTTCCGGGTGGCAGATGAGTGGTTCAAACGAGCGCTCGCGCAAACAAACAAATTGCCTCGCCGCAACCTCGGTATAAAGCCCGAAAGCGTAACGCTCGAGATGAAGAACGCTCTATCAGGCCGTCTTGTGCGCCTGCTCTCCATTTACGATGTGATCTTCCTCAGAACCCTCGAAGGTCTACTGCTCGGCGTTGTGTCGGGGCATCAGCGTAAATCCGCTTTGGACGCGGCCGAAGCCCGACTCAAACAGTTTCCCTTCATCTGCCAACCGGACAACGATCGATACGCGCCGGAAGGCGTCCTGTTGCCCGAGCCAGATCGCGCCAATTAGTCACTGTCGCTTGCTTGTCCGTCCACGGCTTGACAGTGACGCGCAGGCGATACGCTCAGATCAAGACAACGAAAACGAGGTCCTCTATGGATTTACGCGATATCCAACGGCTTCATGCGCAATTCACGCCCGACATGCTAACCATCGATCTGCCACGACAAATCGCAGCACTTCCCGCGCCGGTCCATATCGGCGGCAATGAAGTCGCCCCGACCATGCGCCGGCGGTGGGCTCAGACCGGACCCATCGTGCGTTTGACCATCCTTGCAGCGGCCGCTGCTGCCGTTGTGGGGATGGCCGGCATGGGTGCTGCAACGATTTACAAAGCGTTAACCAGTTCGCCAAGGTCAACGTCAGTCTCAGCGACAGCGCCTGCGATTACGTCGATGACTGCGCCCGCGAACAAGACCGGAGCCGATGCTATGCAAGTCAAGGAGATCGATGCGGCACCAGCGCAACCCGTGGTGAATGCACCCGGACTCACTTCGAGCGACCTCACAGGCGCCTCGATGCTGGGGCTGACGGCCGATCAATTCCGAAAATCGCTCAAGACGAGCAGCACGCCGACTCAGGCAGCGAACTCGGCACCAGCAACCGCACAAATGACAGCCGAGTCAGAACGCGCTGCGGTCTCCCCCATCCACCGAATCACGCCGCGCAGCAGCATCGCACCCACTGTTGCCCCGACGTCGGTCCCCAGTGCAACAGTGAATGCTCCCGCGCCCGCGGTTTCACTATCTCCCGCTGCCGTAGCAAAGCCAGCGGAACCTGTCGTCGTGCAACAAGTGCCTCAGCAAGCGGTCAGCGTTGTGCCCGTTGCGGCGAGCGAGGCGACTCCAGTTGTCAGCACCGCATCCGCTGCAATCGCGACGAAACAGACGCATCCGGCCCGTCATCGGATCTCGAAGCCGCGCGTCGAACAGGAAGGCGTTGCTGAACCGACTGCGCCAACGCGCGCTGTCACGCCCTCTGCTCCGGCGCGCCGGACAGGATCGAACGAAGTACAGATGTTCTAGGGAGCTTGGACATGAAAAACGAACTTAGCATCACCCTTATCTCCCCCGGCTGTGCAATCAACGGCGACATGATTGTCGATCATGGCGTCAGTTGCTTTGGCTTGTGCGCGGGCAGCGTGATCTCGACGCGCGGCTTGCTCCATATCGGCGAAGGCGGCCTGGTCAAGGGCAGCACTCAAGGCGAGCATGTACGCATCGACGGCCGTGTCGACGGCAATGTCCACGCCCGCGATTCGCTCGAGGTTAACGGTCACGTATCTGGCGACATCCTGTACAGCGGCACAATTCGCTTGGGGCCCAACGCGTCGCTTAACGGCACGCTCAAGCGCGTTACTCGAATGTTGACGATCAATGCGGCTCCAGGAAGCGACTCGGCGTCGCAACAAGAAGAGGCCGCAGCACCGTCTCCAACTGCCCCTATCGTCGGCGCCGCAGAAAAAGCCGATTCGAATGTGACTGAGCTTCACCGCACCGCAGCGTTCTGAACCGTGCCTTGTCGAACGGACCAGTAAGCCCGCGTGGGCGACGATCCGCCTGAAAGATATGCCGTGGATCGCGGCCTCTCACACCTGGTCGCAATCACAATGACTACAAAACCCGACACCGACTACAGATGCGAGACCTGGGAAGCCGCAGCGCAGGAAGCGGCGTTCGCGGATGTGTGTTTTTGCATGCTTACTGATGGGCGATTTATTAACCGCCATGCGATGCCCGACACAGTCGCCAACGGCAGCCCGTTCGTCCTGCCAGAAATGTTTTTGGCCGACCTGCTGGAAAAAGCCTTGCACTCGGAGGAGTAGGGTTTATACTTACCTCGTCTCCTCCATGTCTCCACTGATATGGATTGTGCCCGCCACCTGAGCGGGCCTTTTTTTGTCTTGTGTCTCCGCTTCGTCGGGATCACTTTTTGCATCGTTGTCCTCGCTGCCAAATTCAGGCGCATAACCAAATCGGAGGTTTGCTATGAATAAGGACCAAGTGAAAGGCACTGCAGAGAAGGTGAAGGGCAAGGTCAACGAGGTTGTGGGCAACGCCACGGACGACCCAAGCCAGAAGGCGAAAGGCCAGCTACAGCAGGGTGCCGGTGAGGCGCAGAAGCAATATGGCAATTTGAAGGAAGACGTGAAGGATGCACAGAAGCGCTAGCCGTAACGGATGTCGTTCGTAAAAAACGCCGGGTTTCCCGGCGTTTTTTATTCTGCGCTGCGCCAAGTCGCACGCTCGAACCGGTCCACAAGCGGACTCGCGTTCTAACGACCGCAGCTAAGGGTTAACACGTAAACAGCAATAATCCTTTGTCATTTCCACTGTTAATCTTAAGCGGACATTTACCTACACTGGAATCACTGAAACGCAAACGGGTGTTTGCGCAAAAACAAGATCCGGAGGTAAGTATCATGAAACTCTCATCCATCATCGTAGCCGCAGCGCTCGCAATCCCTGCTGTGTCGTCGTTTGCCCAATCCAGCCAAGCGCCGGTTACGCGCGCTCAAGTGAAGTCGGAGCTGGTGCAATTGGAAAACGCAGGCTACAACCCGGGCACGGGCGATCACACAACCTATCCGGCACAAGTTCAAGCAGCCGAAGCGAAGGTAGCCGCTCAGAACGGTCAATCGAGCTATGGTGGCGTTGCTGACGGTACATCAGCTTCAGGTAGCTACCACACGCCTGCACATACGGGTGCTACCGAGGTAGATCCGGTCTACCGCGCCCACTAAGGCGACCCGCACTCGGCTTTGACCGCAAAAAATGGCTGCTGTCGGAACCGACAGCAGCCATTTTGCTTTTTTAGGACCTCCCCCATCGGCTTAGTCGGCGGTGGTTGCCCAGCGCGAGTGCCTGGGCTTTTTTCATGCCGCCCGTTAGTTTCGGCCCATCTGTAGGAGCACGCTGACCAAACGTTCGAGTACTTGCCAGCGTCCCGTACACATTTAGCAACACCTGTAACGAAAAGTAAGCGCTATGTGGGATAACCCACATAGCGCCTATTTCGCGTCGACTACCATGCAATTGCTGACCGACAACAAACGCCCGACGATAAATCTAATACGCAGAGGCAACAGGCCAGTTACGAGAGAAATACCACCAAGGCGGTAACGGGGGTTCCCACCTTGGTTTGAAGGCCCGGCATCGTCCGGGCCTTTTTCCATTGCGCCTTACGATGCTTGTTTGGTCACCCGAACGGCGTATTCAGCACCTAGCGCATCTTTCGCAATCGTTGTTTTGACGCCAACCGGCACCGTCACGTCAACCCGTTGCGTCCAGTCATGACCAGCGTCCACCGACGTGAGCTCGATGAGCAAGTGGGCGGTGTTATCCGGATTAAAAAGCCAATACATTCGTATCCACGTAAAGGCTGTTGGCAGTCTTGGTCGGCTGGACAAACCCCGATTGCGAGCGAAATGTCCTAACTACGGCTTCCTCAGTTGTGTGGAGCGTCGGGATCCCAACTCGGGCAACGAACGCGTACTGGATATGTCTGGAAACCGTACCTTCGTCGGGCCCATCGATTGTCATTTGAATGGCGGCTTGATCCAGATTCCTGAGGTCACGCCACCTACCACTGGCGCAGGTCAGCAAAGCGTTCCGGGCCGCACCTTCCGTCAGGAGGCCAGTGGTTGAGCACGAATCACCAGCAGACACCTTAACTTGGGTCACGGTTCCCTTGGTGTTCACAACGTGGATGCTTTGCCCGTCCGCAGATGTGATTTTGGGCGTCCCCGTCACGGATATCGTCGTGTCCTGTAAAGGCAAGGTCTGCGCGCAGGCAAGCGACGCGTAGCAAACGGAAAGCGCGATTAAGAGACTTTTTTTCATCAGGCAGCCTTGTATCCACAATTACGGTATCGAGATCGAGTCGATTGACACAAAATTTTTAAATCGATTTGTCGCGCATTTCCGCCGTTTATGCGGGGACTGCACGTCGCGTGTTTGCATTCTTAAACAAGAGCGTTGCGGCCCTCGCCGACAAGAACGACAAAGCGACGAGGGCCGCTACAAAGAATATTAGCGACGACTGCGACGCGGATTGAGCGCGTACGACGTTCTCTCTTTGCTGCTGGAAGGCTATGCGCCGCTTTTCGAGCTTTTGGTTCAACTCGGCGAGGGATTGAAAACCGTACTGCGCGAGAACAGCTTCCCGCTCATCGCCCGTCAACCGTTGAACTATCTGCAACGTGCGCATATCTTGGGAGGAGTTGGCCGCCCCGCCAACAATTGCCAGTGTGGCGGCCGAACTCGAGGCAAAGGATGTGAAAGCGATTGCGGAGCTAATTACGGTTGCTCCGGCCACCACGACAAGCGCTGCGCCAATTGCCTTCTGCCCAAAAATCAGTTTCTGTTTCATTTTTTCCCATGTTTTGTGTAGCACTTCGCTGCTCGAATGCCCTTGCTATGCGGCAAGCGCCGGCTCAGCTGGTGCCTCGATTTGTGCTTCGGTCACGAACCTGGACGCGAAGTTCTTGGCCGTGCCGGAAATCATCAGCGACTCACGTGCACGCGTCATCGCGACGTAAAACAACCGACGCTCTTCGGGCTCAGTCGATTTGGCATCGGGCGCGATCGTTTCTTCGGCGCGCGCAATCCACACGTGGTCCCATTCCAAGCCTTTCGCGCTATGCATCGTCGTGAGAATCAGTGCGCCGGGTGTGGGGTGGTTGTTCTCCTGACGCATAAACAGCAGCCGTTCGGCGAACGTTCCAGAGAGTCTTGAGAGCACGTCGTACGTCGCTTGAATCGCACGGATCGCCTGCTCTTTTTTCGCGTACTTCAACATCCATTCGCTGACCCCTGAAAGCGTCAACGAGTAGAACTTTCGATCGCACAAGCCACGCCACTCTGCGAGCCGCTTCATGAACTCGCGATAGTTCGTGGCCACATCTTCCGGC
The DNA here is from genome assembly GCF_051615025.1 of Caballeronia sp. DA-9. Lineage (NCBI taxonomy): Bacteria > Pseudomonadati > Pseudomonadota > Betaproteobacteria > Burkholderiales > Burkholderiaceae > Caballeronia > Caballeronia sp. DA-9. Next base: position 184,103 of record NZ_CP195134.1, read on the forward strand.
AGACCCAACTCGACTAGATCAGCCCTGCCGCGCTGCTGCAGTTCAGCGCCCATGTTTGCGTGGAGCGCACGCAATTGCTCGGCGCGAAGGCCAAGGTGAGCCAGCACCGAGTCAAGCCCGGTTTCTTTGACGCGCTCGACAATTTCCAGCAAATTGCACATAAGCGCACCTTCTGGCCGACTCAGCACAGAAGACCCCGACGCACGGTAGTACTTCACGCCATGCGAACGACAAACCGCTTCGAGCGGATCGAGAATGCGGTTCGTGCGAGCGAGAATCGCGCACGACTGTTTCGCGGCAAGCAGTGGTGCCAGTGTCTCGACCGCAGCGACGGCCTCGTCGTATTCGTCCGCGTGCCGCGAAGCCGCTACGCTGCCACCCATGCCCTTTTCCGCGCGCAGTACCTTCGCGATGCGATCGACGTTGTTGCGTATGACGCGGTCAGCGGCCGCCAAGATCTCGGAGCGACACCGATAGTTACTGCCAAGCACCACCGGCTTAGCATCGAACTGCTTGATGAACGCTTCCATACCCCGGTAGCCCAGCGCTTCGCGAAATGCATAGATGCTTTGATCGTCGTCGCCGACGACCGTCACGATCGAGCCTGCCTTTGCATGCAGCTCGATCCAGCGATACTGCAGCGGGTCGGTATCCTGAAACTCGTCAACGAGAAGGAAGGTGAAGGGATACGGGAGGATCGTGCCGTTTTCCATGCCCTCGACCGCGAGGCGCAGCATGTCTTGGAAATCGATCTTGCCGTTTCTCGCAAGCGCGTCCTGGTAGGCCACGTACAGTTGCCCGTCTTCGCTTTGCGGATCGCACTTGCCGAAATTCGTCTTGATCTTCTCAATGGCCGGAATGACGTCCTCGGCTTTTCCTTCCCGCCCAAATTCCTGCATCACGCGGATGAGCAATCCAAGCCGGTCGCCGTCGGATGCGATATCGAGCGGCCGGCTGCCGGGCCGCTGCAGCTGCTTGTATGCAAGCGAGTGGAAGGTTCCGGCAACCAAGCGTTTCTTGACGGCCTTACCGGCGGTGGCCAAGATGCGCTCACGTAACTCGAGCGCGGCATCCTTTGAAAAAGTCACCGCGCCGACCATCACAGCTTCTTCCTGAAGCAGCAGTGCCGCCTTGGTTGCGATCGTCTTGGTTTTGCCCGCGCCAGGACAAGCGATCGCCACACAGTTCTGGCGCAACTGGGCGACTTCCCGTTGCTGGGGATTCAGTTCGTCCAGCATCGTTCTACCCTTACAAGCCGCGCACGGTCGTCATGAGCCGCAGGTGCGTCATGTAGCCACGCAAGCCGAGCGGGTTGAACTTCTTCAGGAACCGTACGGTTTCGTCATCCACGTCGGACTGATCGCGAATGCCGTTCCACACCATGAAGTCGTAATGGTCCATGGCTTTATCGAACTTCATCAACGCCGTCAGAATGCGCATCGAAAAGCGCGAATACGCCTCGACCTCGATCTCCAGCGCCGGCATTGGAATGCTCGGCTCGAACACGAAGTCATTGGCTGCGCGAAGCTCGGCTTCCTTCGATACGCGGTAGCCCTCAGCGACGCGATGCTGTTCTTCAACGTATTCCTCGAGCGATTTGAGCTGCTTGTCGAAGAAACCGTTCACGGTTTCCTTGTTCTCGCTGCCGAACGTTGAATTGCCGAAACGCTGCATGTTGATGCTCATGCGGTTCAGGTACGGCCACCATTGCTCGAAAAGCGGCTTCAGCCGTGTGTGGTTCAGGCGTACATGCGCCGATACGACGGCGGCGCCCGACAACTGGCGGTCCAGAAGTAAGCGACCGATTTCGCGACGGCGTTTGATGATGGCGATGCGTTCCTCACCCGGCAGATCGCGAAAGAGCTTGCGGGTTTTGGCCACTTCGGCGCGTTTCATCGTTGCGTCGTCTTGGGAGATCACGCCTTCCTTTTGCAGCCGGTCGGCATCGGCTTCCATCTGAGTGAGCTCAAGCTCAAGCTCGCCGTCATCTGCGCCATCACTTACCGCGCTCGGTGTCGGAGCGCCCGCGACCAGAGCAGGTTCCAACACCGGGCCGTTATTCTCTTTGACTTGGGTTTCTTCAACAGTGCTCATTCAGCCTCTCCTGGTCGGGCATTCGCCCGTTTGTCGTTGGAAAACAAGGCGTGCGAAACGCTGCCTATGGGTGACATTGTTGCGGCACGTCAGTGCATCAAACGCCGAAAACAGGCGTTATATCGCGCCGCTTTGTGGAACAGTCGGATGATCCGAAACGAAGGCGCCGCGAGACGGACCTTATACAGACGGCAGCTTTGAAGCTGCCCGAGAACGACGAGGGGGTTATATGGACATATAACCCCCTGTGAGAAATACTTATGTTTTTGATAGCCGTTTCTGCACTCTTGCCTACAGATTCCTTTCTACCTTGATGATTGGAAGGACTCCGCCGCTTTCCATAGCAATCCCCCCAGCAGTGCCGCCACGACAACCCAATACGCAGCGAGCACAGGGATCGGAACCACGAGGACGCCAAAGAGCGTACCGAGGACCAGCAACAACCCGTGTCCTGCTAGATGAAACGACAAGGGGCTTACAAAGCCAGCAGCAGACGCTTTGATTTTGCGACGGGCCGTCCCGTCAAAGAACATGGCGACGGCAAAGAGCGCGGTTCCCAAAATCCAAAGTTTCATCACCATGGCCCGGAACATCATGCGGTACACGAGCAGCCAAAAGTTTTCTGTCCATGTATGAGCGAAGGTCGAAAATCCGCCGTCGGTAATACCGCCAACCGGCCCAGACGCGGCGAGCGTCCTACGTAGCAAACCGTTATCGACGACCGCCCGCCTGAATAATGCATTGGCTGACCGCGTAGCATCGTCTGCTCGAGTGGCACCGATCGACCCTACTAATGAAGATGTCTCGGCTTCCGGAATCTCGAATAAAGTGCGGTCGGGGATGGCTGGCATCACCGCAATAGCGAGTACAGGAACGAGGAGAAACCAGACTTTTAGGTGGGAGCCGAATCGACTAGCCATGGTGAAACACCTGAATGAGAAGGAGCACGGGCACTGCGATCATCGCAGCGACTCCCGCCCAGAAAAGACCGGGCCGATGATCCGCGATCGTTGCGAGCGCGTAGCAACGCGCCGCAGCCCCGACTGTAAATTCCGCCGGCGGCACGGCGCCGGGTTCGTCGAATGCAGCGACCGTGTCGAGTGCTCGACGTGCTTTATGGGTATCAACCCCCGACAACTTCGCTATGATCGAAACGGTGAGCGACATCGTATTCCTCAAAATAAACACGGAAAGCCTCGCCTTGCAGCACGCGCGAGGCGAGTTGGAACGCGGCCGTGCGCTCGGTAATCTGCTCGGGACAGCGTTCGTCGATGGTCTCTAACTCGCAATTCGCGTGGCGCTCTTCGAACATTGGGATCGGCTCAAGCATTGGAGACCACACGCTAAACTTGTCGCCCCGCTTAGCCACATAGCGACGTGCATAAAGTGCCTTGGCCGGCTCGAAAAGACCTTGCATGAAAGCAATGTGCTGATCGCCGCTGCGTTTCGCACGTTTAAAACCACTTAACGCTGATTCGATCATTTCCGCAACCAGCGGCCCTTTGTCGCCTTGGAACCGTTCGCCGACGAAATCGGCGACTCGGGAACAAGCAAGCTCGAGCTCGGGAGCTACATTAAAAACCGGGATGAGTTTGTGCGACAGCTTGTGATCGCGAATGATGTTTTTGAATGCGACAGACATGGTCTTTTTGATTAGCCTTCGATGATGGGGATACGCCCCTGATACACCGCACCGCCAGAGATGCGCATGAAGTACTGCAAATTCGGCAAACTATGGATCAAGCGCATTGGAATGAGTGGCGCTTTCTCTAATTGAAGCGTGCGTGACTGGGAGCCGCTGAATTCCATGGCGTGCGATTCGGTTGTTGTGTTCGTGCTGTTCGAGACGTTAATTACCCGAATTGCTGTTTCGCCCACTTTGTCCGAAAACCACTTCGCTGTGTCACTATCCTCAAGCCTAAGGATAATTTGGTTATTGAGATTACCCAAAACCTGCAGCATTTTTGCAGCGTTTCCAAGCTTCGCTTCAAGGTCGGCGCGCGCTTGGAACGCCACGAACGCCTTGAACCCGGCACCACGGCCTTTGTTCAGAATCTGGATCACCTGTTCGTTGATCGCCTCGGCGATTTCGTCGATGATCAAGACGACGTCGGGCTTTTCGGCATAGAAGTTATAGATCGAGCCGCAAACCGCCGCCACGTCCGAGAGCGCCATCGAGGCGATCGCTTTCTGAACGATGTTATTCGAAAGTGAATCGAGGCCCATGTACAGGACGGCTTTCTGCTTGATGATCTTGTCGATATCCCAGATCTCGCGTTCATCCTCAAAATCGTCTGCTTTCGGGGCGAGCATCAACCCGGTTTCGCCAGTGGCGAGCATCTGGAGAAGCGGCAATGCCGACGCGATGATACGCATGTAGTGCTCGCGATCATGCGTATGTGTGGCGATAAGGCCATCCAGCGTTTCATGGCCTCGGTCAACCGCCGCAAAACGGTCGATGTATAACTTAGCCATACCGTCAACCAACGATATGTCGTTCTTGCCTTTGGCCTGCTGCACGGTTGCGGAAACAACGAGTGTTTCCCAATCTGCAAGACCGTTTTCTACAAAGAAGCGGCGCAGGCAACGGTCGAGCAACGTGGCAATACCCGACTGCGCGTACTTGAGGATTGACCGAAGATTCGGCTTGTCGCCGACGTACAGTTCGCCCTTGACAGCGCGATCGATAAACAAAAACGCAAAGTCTCGAAACGGCCCCTCTTCCATCAATTGCGCGATCCGCGACGGGATTTCGGATGGCTGCGACCAGTTTTCGAGAGGATTGAGACGGATCGACTCGGCCGGTTTAGCTTGGTTGAAGTAGAGGAATTTCCGGCCAGCGCGCTTGCACTCCTTCTCGACTCGCTTTTTCCAATCATCATCGTTTTTCGGATCGACAATGATCAGCACGTCTTTCGGGTTATGGATGACCTGTGTGGAGATCACTTCGTAGGTGCGGGTTTTACCCGAACCCGTCGTGCCGCCGACTAGCGTGTGGCCGCCCATCGCCTTGTAGTGAAATGGCACTCGAACCTTTTTAGGCTCCATCCCATGAATCCAAGATGATCCTTGAGGCATGCGATCACGGACGCTATCGACAGGTGCAAACATTGACTCTATTCGCGCTTCGACCGCGCGTCCTAGGTCCGTTTTGTTTAACCAGCGCGGTAACGACGGAATGTCAGTGGTGGGCATGCGAAGGATGTCGTGTGCAATCTGGGTATGTTTTTGCGTCCATTCGAATCCGGTCCCGAGGTACATCGAATCCTCGCGCTCGCGCATGTTTTGCTGGGTAGCGAGCAGCTTGGAGATGTGGATCTTGCTCAGCCATTTGGTCGAGATCGCCATACGAAAACTCAACGCGCGCCAAATCTGCACGCCTCGTATCATGAGCACGACCAGGCCGAACAGTGCGAATGCCCAGCTATACGGCATGCCCGACACAAGAATGCCGACAATCGCAAAAGTCCAGATTACAGCCGGTCGCACCTCATAGATCGGACGGAAGTGATTAATGTAGTTCATGCGGATGGTCGCTCCATAATGATCCGCCCCGCGCGCTCCACGATGCAGATGTCGTTGCCGTGTGCTCGCATCAGTAAGCTGCGCTTCCGCAACTGCTCGACCAGTGCATCGCTTGTCATCCCATATGCACCAATCAAGCGTTTTTGCACTGTGAGCCCTTTTTCTTCCCAGACAACTTTGGCCTTTCCCGCGGCGACGTCGTCCGCTAGCGCCCGAAAGAATTCCCTCATCATCACCGAACCCGGTCCGAACAATTCATCAAGTTCCTTATCCGTCGGGCCGACTCGCCCCGACCTATGCAGCGGTGTAGTGGCCTTGGTTGGATCTACAGCAGCAGGCTTTACCGAGTCTGAACGGGCCTCACAAGCCATCCCGTTCCCGGTTGACGCTTCGCTGCGCTCCAATGCGTCGAGCAAGCTCTGTGAAAACTTTGGCGCGGTTTCTGAAGACGCAGACGCGCCCTGCGCGCCCACGTGGCCCGCTCCGGTTGGCATTCCTTCCCTCGCCGGTTGCAAGACGTCTGCTGCTACGGTTGCAGCTGACATTGATACGTTGGCACTAGTAGCGATAGCGCTGACGTTCGGGGCCGTCGCGGCTGTTGACCTATTTAGTGTCGTCGTTGGCGCAGGTGATGCGGTCGCCGCCGCTGCCTGCGGCTGGAGTTCAAGCGCCACATGCACCGCAGATGGGACATCGAACTTGACCGGGGCAAATACGCCGCGCTGCGCCTTGCGCTCGAAGTCGACTGCCACGTCCATCGCCTGACGCACTACTTTGTGCACCAATGCTTCGAACCCTTGTGGCGAACGCTCCGGGTTGATTGCGCCGAAGAGGTCTGCGAGCACCATTGTGTCGAGCCCGGAAAGCAGCTCTGGGGTAATCACCGTCTGCGCGAACATCGCCGTGCGCATCCGTTCGTTGTTCAAAGCGGCCGCGCGTCGCTCAATGGTGTAGCTACCGCCACGAATCCAATTGGCGAATCCACCATGCGCGGCGGGGCTCCAGACCATACGGTCAGCGAGCCGCGTGAACTCGAAGTGTCGGCACGGCTCGTCCAGCGATGAACAAGCGGCCGCGAGGAAGACTGCGTAGTTGTACTGTGGCTCCAACCGCCGCCGCTTCTCGGATGTCAGATCGGCAGCAAATTTCTGTCCGCCAGCGAGCCGCAGAGCATAAAAAGTCGATTCGACGGTAGCTCGAAATGCGCCCCCGGGTTCGCGATGCATTTCTGGCGTCAGCGGCATCGACGAAAACCACTGTGCGCAGCGGGTGAGCACTGAGAGCCATTTACGCTCAAATTCGGCTTGCGAACTCTCATTGGCACACTGCCGGACTAGTTCGATACGCTTTTCGTGTAGATGCAGAAGCGCGCTGGCGTCAATAGGTGAGTGGATCTCGGACATTTGCAGTGGCCTGACCCGGGGGTTATATGGCCATATAACCCGATCTATGGAAAGATCGTGAATTTGATACGTCTTTCAATCGCCGCAATCGCCGAGACTTTGCTAGCTATTCTGACACCTTCCCACTTAGTCATGCATCATATTACAGCGTCAGACTAGAAAGAGCTGGGGATTAGGCGCGAAGGTAAACTCCAATCCAGTCACCTTCCTCCCGCCTTGCTTCGTTGGCTTCCATTCGATGAGAAGCCCGTCTTTGCCAGTCAATTCCTGTACCGCTGGGTCTATCACCCGGCGTCGCAACTGACCAAAATCCTTTAGGCAGCTAGGAGGGGCTTCCATAGCGTGACAAAAGTCGTCAAAACTTATCCTGACAAGCCCTGTATCCCGGTACTGAGCGAACATTTCCATAAGCCGCCACGAATATACCGAGCGCAGCGCAGCAGTGTGTTTCAGTTTGTAGGTCGTAAATTCTTTTCGCAGGCCCAGAAGAAATGGTGCGACCTCGGGCGCAAAGTTAATCTCCACCCACCCTTCGCCATGGTGATATGTGTTTCCCGTGACCCATCGATACTTACGTTCCTTTTCGCCTCGCTTCGTCGATTCGACCGTTCGGATGTATTTGTTGAAGATGCTGTCTGCCGCCTCGCGGAGCTGCACATAGGCTGTGGGCTGGTCCACGCCAAAAGTTTGCGCGTAGTCTTGGGCGGTTAGCTTGACCTTCCAGCCCTGATTTGGCCCGAGCGCTGCCGATAGTTTGCGAAGTTCAAGTGAATCACTCTGCGCAATCGCGGACGAGATCACTCGCTTCTCAGTTAGCTTGAGCCCTTGCGCGGCCCGTGTCAGTGCATTGCTCATGTTCACAAACCGTTCTGTTCCGCCCTTTTCCGGGACTTCGACTATGTTTTCGTTCGACATTCTGACAAGTTCCTAGTCGCTCTGACATCACACAACAATGGCTGAATAACGCAATTCTGTCAACAACTGTTGTTGTCAGTCAACCCTAATGGGAATTTGTCAGAATTGGCAATTGCATCAAGTGGGAATTTGTCAGAACTAGCAATAGCAGCAAGTGGGAATTTGTCAAAGTTCAAGCCCCGATGGGCGTTTTCTCCCAAGTGGGAATTTGTCAGAATTCCCTGTGCCCGATAAATGAGTGGGAATTTGTCAGAATACAGCCGAGCCAGTGGGAATTTGTCAGATTTGGCTCGAGCGGCCCTCCGCAAGTGGGAATTTGTCAGAATTCGAGCACTACTGACCACTTGTTTAGCTAATGTAAGTGGGAATTTGTCAGAATTCGAGCCTGTGGATAACAGTGTGAAAATGCATGACTAAATGGGAATTTGTCATATTTAAGTGGGTTTTTGTCAGATGAACTACCTGCAAAGCTTTGCCCAGTAAAGGTTTCAGCCGTTTACAAACAACTACAAACGAATATACAAACAAGGGGACGGTACGCGAAACCGGAATTCCCGCGACCGATTATGGACAATTCCCCCGACCACAGCATGAAGCTGTGGACGGCCTTGCGGAGCAAGGTGCGGGAATCTGCCCACAATCTCCCCACGGAGCGTGCCTTCGGCCTGACGCGCGCTTTGCGCTTGCCTCTTTTATAAAAGATTTTTTAGGAAAATCGGAAGCGATGTCCCCGATGTCCCGCAACTTTGCGGATGCGACGTTGAATGGATTCTCAGAGTGTCCCCCTAATCTCGTGTCTATTTAACTCTTTAAATCAAAGGCTTGCGGTGATCGGCAATCCGTGAGAGTTATATGCCGTATGGGGGCCTCCCATAAGTACTGGCGCCCTTCCCCACCTACTCATCAAGAATGCCAGCCTCCAAGGCTAAGACCGCCAGGTGAACCGTGCAGTGACAAGCCCGGCCATCGCGACCTTTGGCACCAACTCGATGGCAAAACATAAAACACGCAAAACAGTACATGAAGAGGCGGACTCGTCTTTCCGCCCTTTTCTTTGCGAATTATGGGCAGCGGCAAAATTTGGTCGAGGTAAGTGTCAAGTTGAAAGCCGCGAGTTCGACACCCAAAAGTCGCTCTTTAGAGAGGCGTTTATCAATAGATCTACGACCGACCTTAACGTTATACCGCTATACAGCTATAACGTTATGTAGATATAACTGTCAGCTGGTCACCCCGCAGCTTGGTCCGGCACTTTTCTCTTATTTAGATAAAAGGCCCGAGCGATGGGCCATGTCTGCCAGTTTCTGAGCATTCGACTCATCGAGCAATATTGATGCTATTCCATCGTAAACCTATGACGGTGAACGACGTAACGCTATAGGGGTATAGCATTGAAACGGCATGAAATTCTAACGCTGCGAAGTCATAACTTCACGACTGCGAAGGATCATGAAGCTGTAGAGGTAGAAAATTATAGTTTCATAACGATCAACCTTAATATCGCAATGTCGTAGCGTCACGATGTTATGCAGGCGTACCGTCATAACGCCGAAGGATCAAAGCGTCAAAGCATCAAAACGGCGAAGCGGTACGATGCTACGATTTCACAACCATACAACGGTACAACGCCATAACGCCATGACGCCGTATTAAGCCAGTATTGATGCTATACCATCGTAACTCTATGATGTTCCAATGGTGGAATGGTGTAAGTCTATGACTATACAACTTTAAAATGGCGTAGCATTTTAATGCTACGAGGCCGTAGACGCACGACTGCGAAATGTCATGAAACTGTAGCGGTAGAAAACTATAGTTTCACAACGGTCCAGTATTAAACTATCGCAATGTCGTAGCGTCACGATGTTACAGAGACGTACCGTCATAACGCCGAAGCATCAAAACGGCAAAGCGGTACAATGATACGACGTCATAACGCCAAAACGGCACAACACCACAACGGCAAAGATTCGTCGTGTTATGCCGCTAAAGCGTCAAAGATCCATAGCGTTAAGATGGCACAGGTTCGTGCTGGTGTGGTGTTATGAACCTCTAGCGCCACGACCGTTTAGCGCTATAATTTTGTAATGCTGTGCCTTCGTGACGCTATACCATCAAACTTTCACCGTTTCGTAACGGGATAGTGGTATAGCGTTGCAGCGTTGTAGCGGTAATAGACCTGTATTTAAAGCGCCAAACTACTGTTTTTAAACTGTTTTCTAAACGGAGGGTAAGTGAAAACTGCTAAGGATGTTGAAGATTTAGCCGCACGTCTGAGTAGTGCGGCGAGCGCACCACTCGTGACCACGCCACGGGAATCACCAGATCAACAGGCGGGCGTCGAAAAAAATCTGTCTACGGGGAAAGCAGGGAAGGGCGCTGGAAAAAACTTAGCCAGTAAAAAACCATCGACCGAGACAATGGCTCTAACGCTTCGTCCGACTCGCGCCTTGTTGGGTCGCTATGTTTCCGCTGCAGCTGATCGGAGCCGGCTCGAGGGCAGGATGGTTTCAGCACAAGAAATCATGCTCGAAGTGCTAGAAAAGGGGATCTGATGAGCACTATCGTTTATATCGGCGGGCAAAAGGGCGGCACAACGAAAACGACGACATCCCATCTAATGTGCCTCGGAGCCATTCTGAAAAAGCATCCGGCAGCGTATGTCTTAACTGATCCACACAGGCGAATCAAGTCAGATGGCCGTCCGTACGGAGTTTTGGATGGACGCGACTCGGCCGCTTTAGCGCAGATCATTACTGCAAGTCACAACATGGGGAACGGCTGGCTCGTTGTGGACGGTGGCGGAAATAGGCCGGCGTTTGACCAAGCCATGGCAGAGCAGGCTCAGCTAACAGTGGTTCCTTTTCGCGCCTCCGAAGAGGATCTTGAGTCAGTCGCCCGTGACATGGAGTCGATGCCTCACGCAGTAGCGTTGCCATCCGCATGGTCCACCAACAAACTTGCCCAGGAGTCGGCGCAGCGGCTTATTGACGGTCTCGATAAAGCGTTCCCCGGGCGCGTGATCAAAACGCCGGTATGGTTCGTAAATTCGACAGCTGAGCTTCTCGGGGCGACATTAGAGAATCCGTCAACTGCAGTACGAAACGCGGCACGCCATACGTTCGCTATTCTTAAGGCTGCTTTCGATGGACAGAATGGCCCCAACCGACAAGAAACGACGCGGGTCGAAGACAAATCGGCTGTTTAAAGACTTCGCGCCATATTGACTAGAGTAGGGAGAAGGGAAGGGCGAAAATCTGCTCTGTCAACGTAACGATGGCGCGCCACCCCTAGGTAAACTGAAATGCCGTACTGCTCGAGAGCAATTCACTATGGACACAAACAAAATTCTCAAGCAACCATTAGCACTGGCGAACCTCTATGCCAATGGCAAGGGAACCCTTTGGAACACTAATCCTGAGGCGGCGGATTTCCTGTCAAAAACGGGGTCAACGGTGTCGCTCGAACAACTAAAGCGTGCAACGGTTGTCTTGAACTATCCGGAAGTAATCTCCAACCTTTTTTCGCATACTGGCATTAACACTCGGACTCGTAGGCGGCTCGGTACAGCTCGCAAGCGATTCGGCGTTGAAGCGCTTGTAGAAAAAGCAATGACCTTGCGCCCGGCTCGCACCGAAGCAGAACGATCCAACATCTTGGCAATTCTTAACAACGAGCCAACTCAGAAAGGGCTGTGGGAGGGCGTACTACCCGCTGAATTGGTAAGAATTTACGAGGAAGGTCTTTCTTCGAGGCGCTGGGATAACCCGAGCCAAGCACGGAAGGGAATGGGGGTAGGCACTCAGTTGTATAAAGCGATCAAAATAATGCAGTTGCCCGATGCGATTCTTGATTTGTTTTCCGTGGAAAGTCTGACTTTCGACTTAGGGCGGAAGCTAGTTAACCTCGTCGCGATCCATGGCGTCGAGGAAATAGTAAGACGCGCGACTTGGTCCGCAGATCCGGAGTTGCCCATCTCCAATAAGCAAAAGATCGCTGAGCTGAGCGAACCAGGATCGGGCGCGGCGACTGAGGTGAGAACAAGACGCGCCCGAGGCAAAATTATCGTTGAATTTCACATACCTGATGTTGATGGCGTTCTGACAAGAAAGCTGCCTGATCTTACTTCGATCCTTAACATGTCCGTTGCGATGTTCGCCTCGAAGAAATAGATATACTGAATTTTGTGGGTTTCCCGAAAATGCTCATGAGCACAAGGTTATAGAGGCCTCGCATCGCGGTGCATTGTTTTGCCAAATCAAGTGCCCTTGATTGTAAAAGTCGAGAGTTGGCTGCGACTGATGAATTGCCTAAGGCTGACAGGCGGGCGCAGGGCAACGATGCCGGGCGGTCACCTCGTCATGGTGCTGGCGATCGCTTCGATGCATCAGGTATTGGCTTGCCGCAGAAACAGTTCCGCTTCGCGGTATTGGCGACTGAGTTCCGCTGTTGCATAGATGGACGTCGTATCCAAAGAGTCATGGCCTGCAAAATTCCGCGCGCTTTCCAGGCTCATGCCATTCGCCAGTGCGTGTGACACGAAGGTATGCCTCAGCCAATGCGGACTGACTGCACTGAAAGCACGTGCATGAGGCGAGTCCTCACGCAGGGCAGCCGCGCTCGCCACGTCAAAAAAGCGCTTTACGGCGTTATACAGCCGCGTTGGATGGACTGGCCGAGCTTGGCGGGCCAGGGCCGCTAGCGCCGCCGCGGCGTCGACTCCTCTTTCGGCTGCTTCGCGCCGTACACGCCCAATGTCGCGCTTGTCTGGGAGCGCCGGAATGAGCGGCGTACCAACCGGGCAGGCGAGGGGATCACGTGGAAAACCACGCGTTTCCAGATAATCTCCCAGCGCTTTGAGTACAACCGGCACGAGGGGCACGAAACGTTCCTTCGCTCCCTTGCCCACCACGCGCAGGAGATGGATCGAGCCTAACTCAGAGCCCGCATAACGCACGCTAACGTCGTCCACGAACGCGCCACACAGTTCGGCGCGGCGGAGGCCAGTGCTATAGGCGAAGCCGAGCATGAAGCGGATACGGGCTGCTGCGACCGAGTCAGGGAGGGCATCAAGCACTCGCATTGCAAAGCTCCATGCCTCTTTAGTCAGGCTGCGTTCTACCTGGACGCGGGCCTTGGCGGCAACCCGGCGCTCGTTGCCCACTTCATCGACCTCGCTCCCGAGAAAGACCCTGATCTTCGCGAATGCATTGTGGTCGAGGTATTGAGCGTTGACGAGATCACCGAAGAATTTTTTGAGGGCCGCTAGCGCGTCCTGCCGGCTTTTGACGGAGAGGGGCCCGCGAAAAGGGCGCCATGATGGATCGCTCCGGGCAACAGGATCGGGATTGATCCATCGCGTGACCGGTTGGGGGTCAACGAGAAAAACGTTGATGTACTCGCGCGCATCGCTGATCGTCAGGCTCGACAGCGGCTTGCCCTTCCCGAAGATCGCCCACAGCAGCAGCCTCTCGGCCTGCATTCGGTACCGGTCGCGCGTCGGATTTTCGTAATCGGCCAGCCAGAATTCAATCGCCTGCAGGTCGTTAAGAGCGTTGCTGTTGTTCTTGACTATATTGCGGTTTGCGCCGGCCGAGCCGTCCAGATCCGGCGGAATCAGGAAGTACTCCATGGGCGCGATGCCCGTGGCCCGGTCGCGGCGTAGTTGCGGAACGGGCAGGGTGCTACCGGCCGGGTGGGCGAGCGCGTGAGGCATGATCCGCAACCCGTCAACGTCGCCGTAGTGGTCGAGCCACGCGGTGATACGACGCGCCCCGGTTTCCCCGAGACGAGGAACGTTGCGGTACCACCGATAGCCAACGGCGTTGACGGTGTCGACTAGCCTGCCGATCGTAGTGATACCGACATCGGACAAGCGCAACGCGACGGCGGTTTCGAACCAGCCAAGCACGTGATGCTCTGGCTTTGGATCCTCTACCACCAGGCGCGCGAGGGCGTCGAGCGCGGCCATCTGCCTAATCCGCAGGCGCGCATTGCGCTGCTGCCGGCGCAGTTTTGCGGCGCCAGCAGCACCGTCCGCGTCCGGGCTCGCATGATGCGCGGTGAACAGCTCAAGCAAATCCTTTTCGGTGTGAAAGCCGTCTGGATCGTGCTCAGCGGCGAAATCGTCCAGAGACGGTGCGGGTGCGGCCGCCGTATCAACGGTGGCCAGCGCCGCTGGACGGATCGCGAGCAGCCGCGCGGTCGCAAAATCCTCGCGCTTGCGGGCGGCCGCGACGAACGCCGTGACAAGCCAATTGCGGGTAACGTCAGCTTTGCGGGCATCTCGGCCGAATTCGAGGTATTGAGCGCCCATGTCGGACAGATCCAGGCCCTCAAGGTAACCCCGAAAAAACGCTAAGTGCTGCAACCCGATTCTTCGGGTCTCGGCTTTTTGAGGAAGCGGCCGTGGTGAACGCGCGCGACGGGTGCGGGTCGACGTACGCGTCGCGCCAGTCTTGGTCGCCCGTGTCGTCTCGCGAAAGCTGACATCTTCGACGTCGTTACTGTGGTTCATAACAACCCTTAACTCATGACGAAAACCGTACGGTTCGCTACGCCTATCGATGCGTGTGCGCGATCTGTGCGATTGATACGTCCGTTTTGCTGGCATCCCGCAGCGGCGTCAAAGCCTGCTGCAACAAGGCTTGCGAGGCGCCCTGCCCAAAACGTATCACTTTAGCGGGTAAAAGTGAAGGGGATGAAAGTTAAGACTTTCATCCCCTTCATTTGACACAAAGCGAAAGTAGGGCGCACAGAAACGTTCTGGGCCGGCCTGTTCGCGTGTGGCGGCCACTGTGATGCGACCGCCTAGCCATGTATCGGCAAACGGGCTATGCCGCGGGCCCTTGCACTCCCACCGAAACTAAACTATCGTAAAAGCACTGTATATGCATACAGTCTTTCGGAGGCCATATGGAACAGTGGGTGCGGGTTCAAAATGAGCGCGATCGGCTGGTGCTCGCGTGGTTACGCAGCCAGGTTGGCGATGCGGCGATTATCAGCGCGGCAACACAATGCGCGACGCTAGGCGGGAAACCGTACTTATCCGCGATCTGCCGATTTCTGCGATTGGCGCCGCCGCGCTTTGCGCCAGCTTCCGTTCGCAGTGCCGCGATCAGCGAGCGATGTCTTGCCGACATCTACCGGATCCTTCACTCCCCGAGCAGCCAGCGCGCCGCTTGATTGCCGCTTCTTAGCCGACTGGATTTGGAAGCCGCACAATGTGCCCTTGTTCCGCATTAAGGGAGAGAAACGCCCTAGGCATTCGGCTCAAACGCCAACCAAGGGATGGGTCGGCGACCATAAGCTCAAAAATCGTGTTGCGGACCGTGCGGTTCAATGTAGGCATGAGCTCGTCCGGTATGTACTTCGCGTGTAAATCTTCGAGCGCGTTGCGAACCGAGTAAGCAAGTATCGCTGCCGCCCAGCGGTACGCCTGCTGCTGATGACGCGGCCAAAGGGGCAAGTACTGCGCAGTCGCGGGTTCCCAATAACAAGGAATCGCGAACAAACCTCTCCACAACGTTTCATCGCTGACATTGCGGCGAGTGTGGAGTAAAAAGCGGCAGCCGGTTTCTAGCCCCGATTTAACCGCGGCAGCCATTTCCCGATGTCGCTCCATCGGAACAGCATTGCCACAAACAACGGCCAAGTTCACGGTTAGCTGACTAGCCAAGCTCGTCCGTGCGAAGCGGATGACAGCGATCGCCGTTATTCCCTCTTGTTCAATCCATTGCATGTGACGCCTCTCTGCGATGGCGACTTAAACCCGCTCATACAACCTAACTTAAGAGGCTGTTGCGAAATTACCCATTAGTCACGGAAGAGCGAGGAAACCGGCAATCTGAATCGGCTCCATTGCAAGGTCACTTTCCCTCGGCCGTACTATACTGCTCGAAAATTGGCGGAAATGACCTGACAAGGCAATCCGCATAATTCAAAAGAAGCGAGAGATTGAGACCATGCGGCGGAAGGCGAAAACATCGAGTTCCGGCACGGGCATGCTGATTTTGACCCTATTGCTGGCAATCGTACTTGCCCCGAAGGGCGGGCGGACCGGATTTCTTGTCTTTTTTCTCGGCTACGTTCGCGCGGCCATTTTCGACAAGAAGAAGGAACAAGCGCCGTTTACCTGCAGCACCCATTCACCCTTTGCCGCGCCAAGCAGCCTTAGCTCAAGCCCCTCGATGCTTCACACCAACAATTAGTCGTCGCGCGCGGTCCGGCAGCGAATTCCTGACCGTTAAGCGGGCTAGAGAATCGAGACATGTGGGCATCCGGCGAAACTGAATACCAAAGACCTTAACCGCACGGGACAAAAATGAAAGAGAGATTTGAGGGACCGACTCGACGTAATCAACTCGTGGCAGCGCTTGCGCAGCAGCGCATTTGCCATGGTATTTCTGGACTTCCTGAGCGACTCGCGGACGTCTGCGAACTTGTCGAATTTGATAACGGCGACAAGTTCATCACACAGGGAGACCAGACGAACGACGTCTACCTGTTGCTTTCTGGGACTACGAAAATACTTGTTGGTCGCCGCGAGGTCGCAGTCGTTGAGTCGGGTACTCATGTCGGAGAGATGGCTGCCATTGAAGCCTTGCCACGCTCAGCGACTGTTGCGGCCGACGGTGTCGTTGTCGCTGCTCGCCTATCTGAGTCGTCGTTCCTTCAACTGGCTAACGAATTTCCGCTGATGTACAAGGAAATCGCGATTGAACTTGTTCGTCGACTGGAGCGACGGAATAAGGCACTCGCTCGCGCTGACGAAAAGGCGAGTGTTTTTGCAATTTCATCGGTAGAGGCTTTACCAGTTGCAAATACTGGAGTCCTCGCGTTCGACCACAATCCGAAAGTGCAGTTCTGGTGCTGGCCCGACGACGTTTTTGGTCCTGGTAACTATCCCCTGGAAGACCTTGAAGCTCACTTGGAAAAGGCAGATTTTGCAATTGCTATCGCGCAAGCCGATGACGTCACCACGTCACGCAAGGAAAGCAAGTCAAGTCCGCGTGATAACGTTGTCTTCGAACTCGGCTTGTTCATGGGAAAGCTCGGCCGCCGTCGGACAATTCTTATGAAACCCAAAGGTGTAGACATGAAGCTGCCGAGCGACCTTATCGGGGTTACTACAATTGACTATCCGGCTAAGCTTTCAGATACACCATCCCGCGATATGCGAGCGTCATGGGAAAAGGTCCGACAGCACATTGAAAAGGTGCACGGATGAACAGCCAGGAAATAGATAGCGTTCGCGCGGCGATTGAAGAGGGTTTGGACCGGGCCGAAGCAAACTGGGATAAGGTGGGTCATTTGCTCGAGGCAGGGCTCCAAAAATCGATGGAAAAGTACGCGATGGACAGCGTTGACTCGAACATCCCCGGCTACCCAGTAGTCTCGGCAGAAACACCGCAAGTGGACGAGTTTCTCGCTTTGGTCGTCGACATGCGAGGCTCGACCCAAAGACTCAAAACCCACATTGCAGCCGCATCTGTTAACGGACTGCAACGAGTGTATTACGAGACATCTGCACTTCTTCCGGCGATGGCGGTTACATGCGGACTCCAAGAAGGTATGGTCACCGAGTATCTGGGCGACGGGGGCCTAGTGCTATTCGGTGTGGACAAAAACGACCGAGCGGAATCGGTCAAGCTCGCTTACCGGGCTGCGAAGAACTGCATTGGCGACGCTCGGCGACTGATTAACGCCGCTATCAAGCGACGTTATAACTTGCCTGAGATATCGCTTGGCGCGGGGCTCGCAATGAGCCGGGCAATGGTCACTTTGGTCGGAATTCCTGGAAACTATCAACCGAAGGCAATCGGCTCGTGCGTATGGGACGCAACTAAGCTAAGTGGCGGAACGAATGCTGTACACGTGTCACCCGACATATATGACGTCTGGCCAAAATCGAAAGGGGGCTTGATGCGCTTCACGCGGCTGTCACTCAAACATGTTGAAGGATTTAGGATGTACCAAGAGAAGGTCGCAAGCGGGTCTTCAGCCTAGCACATGGAAAAAGTTGTGCGACGCAACCACCCAAAGTCGCGTAGCCCTAGCGCGACTTCAGATGGTTGCGTGAGTGACTTAAGTCTATGGCGCGCTGGAGGCGAGGGCAATAATTGTTTGACGAGAATTCAAGGGCCTAACGCACGGTTAGGTCGACTCGAGAGCACGGAATTGCTTGTACTTACCGGACTTGGCTGAAACAGCTTCAGTTAGGCGGTCGTTTGCAAAGGCGACCGGCCATTCACGACCCAGAGCCGTCAATCGTTGTTTCAGCGCGAGCGTCTTCACCACGCTCGAAAGTGGTCACTGGTCTACAAGACGCTGATGCGGAAGCGTCGAGCGCAGAGCCGAAGCGGCATCCACATCGTTCGAATGCAGCTTCTGTACAAGCGTGGTAGATAGCGTCCACGCGATGATGCATCCTTATGATTCAGGTTTTATGTCAAAAGCTGGCGAGGACTCTTAGGTTAGCGGGTAGGCAAGACTTTTCAACGATACATTCGTAAGCGCAAAGAAAATGGATCAACCCGCCTCAAAAGCGCAAGCAAGCCATAAAGCGAATCCTGATCTATTGTCGCGGCGATTTTGTGTGCTTACTGGCCAAGAAGACAGCCTTTTTCTCAATCAACAGAAAATCGGTACCCGTAGCCGCGAACTGCTTCTATTTTTTGATCGCATTTCTGTGGTGCAAGCGCGTTGCGAAGTCTTCTAATGTAGATATCAATTGACCTTTCTTTTCGTAAATGATGGTCACTCCAAATAGCTTCCATCAACTGAGATCGGCTAAATACAATTCCTGGGTTAGACATTAGAAAATACAAGATTCGGAATTCAGTGGGCCCTACAGATAGCACGGTTTGTAGGCCATCTTTTTCATAAAAAACTTTGCGTGTCGTCGGATCTATTTTCAATCCGACAACAGTGATCGGTTCGTCGATCAACCTTGGAATTTGCCGAAGACGAAGCACAGCCCTCACTCGCGCAACTAGGTCGTCACGGTCCATTGGTCTTGGGATGTGAGCATCGGGAACGACCCTAGAATTGATTATGTTCCGATGCCTCTCTTCATAAGCGCCCACCATAATCAGCGGGACTTTCTGTGTGTTTATATTCGCTCGCAATTGTGTAGCGAACATGCCGCCAGGCTGCCCTGGAAGAGTCCAACTCAACAAAATTAAATCAGGGAGGACTGCTGAGATCATTTCGCGAGCACGTTCGGCACTTTCCGCGACGGAAACAGAAAGCCCAAGTTCCGTCAAATTTCGACGAATCGACTCTGCAAGGGTGGGCGCGCTTTCAACAAGCAGCACGTTTGTAGGCATATGTTTTTCTCATGGATCAGCGCCGCGAGGTGGCCACATCTAACTTGAACTTAAACTTCCAAGAGCACAATTCGCTAACTTATTATGGATTGGGTATCGCCAATATTTCCCGAACTTTCGTTTTGTTAGGTGTTCAAATGACACCTCAAAATTTCCCTAATCTTACCAAATGTCAACTTAAGTAATGAGACCGAAAGTTGGTCGCCTTGATGCGTTCATATGGCGATGGTCAAATCCGCGTTGTTTTTGAAGTCCCCATAAATCGACGGCTTCCAAAAGCTAGTTCGACAACCAATAAGCGCACGACATCTGGAGCTTCACACTATGTTTCGTCGATCATTGACGGTTTGCGCCAGCGCGGCAGCCATTTCTTTTGGCTTATACGCTTGCGGCGGCGGCAGCGACAGCAACAACTCGTCGGCCTCGATTCAAAACCGTCTCGCAACGGCTACCCCGATCAAACACGTCGTCGTTATATACAACGAGAACGTATCGTTCGACCACTACTTTGCAACCTATCCGAACGCGACAAACCCGGCAGGCGAGCCGGCGTTTACCGCTGCTGCCGGTACGCCTACGGTCAACGGCCTTTCTGGCGCCCTGTTGACCGCCAACCCGAATTTCACAAATAAGGCCAATGGAGCCGCGGCGTCGAACCCGTTCCGTCTGGACCGTACGCAGGCTGCCACAGCAGACCAAAACCACGCTTATACAGCAGAGCAGCAGGCATATAACAACGGCGCTGCAGATCTTTTCCCCAAATTCACGGGTAAGGGCTCAAGCGGCGGCGCAGGAGCGTTTGGTACTGCAGGTCAGGTCATGGGCTACTTCGACGGCAACACCGTCACGGCGCTTTGGAACTACGCGCAGAAGTTCGCAATGAGCGACAACGCGTACACGGACACGTTTGGTCCTTCCACGCCGGGCGCGTTGGAAGTGATCTCGGGGCAAAACAATGGCATGCAAATTGTGAAAACGAGCAAGCCGCCGTTTAACCTGACGACCGCATCCGGTTCGTACTATGTCGCCGACGGTCAAGGCGGCTTTTCGATGATCAACGACGTCGATCCAGGTGCCGACCTGTGCTCCAGTACGACCGATCAGGCAATGATGTCAGGAAAGAACATTGGCGACTTGCTGAATGCCAAAAACATTTCCTGGGGCGGCTTCATGGGCGGCTTCAATCTCGCCACGGTCAATAGCAACGGTACGACTGGATGTAAGCGAAGCACCATCGCGCCAGCTGTTGGACAGGCGACTGCGGACTATATTCCGCACCACAACTGGTTCCAGTATTACGCCTCAACTGCCAACCCGCAGCATCTGCGACCCAGTTCCACAGCCGTGGTCGGCCTGTCGTTGGAAGCCGATGGGAAAACCGCCGAGCCGGCAAACCATCAATACGACACCGACGATTTCTTCGCAGCCGTCAAGGCAGGCAATTATCCTTCGGTGAGCTTCATCAAAGCGCCAGCGTTCCAGGACGGCCATGCAGGCTACTCTGATCCGTTGGATGAACAAGCTTTTACTGCAAAGGTGGTGAACTTCCTTCAGCAACAACCTGATTGGAACAGTACTGCAGTAATCGTTTCTTGGGACGATTCGGATGGCTGGTACGACCACGCGTACGCAAACCCGACGTCTTCATCGTTCGACGCTCAAGCTGACCAGTTGAATGGCGCTGGCAAATGCGGTACTGGGCCAACGCCGTTGGGTGTCAATGGCGCAGCAGTCAATGGTCGTTGCGGCCCAGGCACGCGGATCCCGTTCCTCGTGATCTCGCCGTGGGCGAAGGTTAACTATGTTGACCACACACCGATTAGTCAGGCGTCTGTCGTTCGATTCATTGAAGACAATTGGTTAAACGGCACGCGAATCGGTGGCGGTTCATTTGATGCCACGGCTGGTAGCATCAATTCGCTCTTCGACTTTAGCGGCAAGGGCAACAATCCGACGCTCTTCTTGGATCCGAACTTGGGATCAGCAGTGGCATCTGTCCCGGCCATCTAACGGGGAAAGCACGCACAAGATCCTACCCGTGCGTGCTTGTTCTGCAGCACGCAAGTTGCCGCCGATGTATCGGGCGGCAACTTCTCTTTTTTTATCCCTCAATAACATCGTCTATGTCTCAATCTGCCGCCACACCGACAAAAATACCAACTGGTAACAAGTCGCGCATTTCACCTGCGAAGTTGGTTGTTCGGTGTATCGCCGTGCTTTTAATAGCCATTGTCGCTGTGAGTGCCTGGGCGTTGGTGTACCCCGCTCAATTTCCAGCAAGCATCGGCGCGGTGGTCGAAGACATTACCGGTGCAAATCCACAACCGATAACGCTGCAGCGACCGGTAGAAGGAAAACTCAGTGCCGTTGCGTTGCTCGGACAAAAATTGTTTTTTGACAAGACGCTTTCCGCGTCTGGCAAACAATCGTGCGCCTCGTGCCATAGCCCGGAAAACGCTTACGGACCACCAAACGGTCAGTCGGTGCAGATGGGAGGTGCACATTTGACACTTGAGGGGTACAGGCCTCCTCCCTCTTTGATGTATTTATATCGCCAACCGAATTTCAGCATTGGTCCGGATGCAGGCGACGCGGATGCTCCACCTGATCTCGCGCAACTCGCCAGTCAAGCAGCAGGTACCCAGCGAGCACAAAAAAATGCCGGAACAACGCCCACAGCCGTGGCTATGGTGCCGCAAGGTGGGTTGTTCTTAGATGGTCGCGTCGACACACTGCAGGCCCAGGCGTCGGGCCCTATGCTCAACCCAGTTGAAATGGCAAATGCGAGCATGGAT
The DNA here is from genome assembly GCF_051615025.1 of Caballeronia sp. DA-9. Classification (NCBI taxonomy): domain Bacteria; kingdom Pseudomonadati; phylum Pseudomonadota; class Betaproteobacteria; order Burkholderiales; family Burkholderiaceae; genus Caballeronia; species Caballeronia sp. DA-9. The sequence continues at coordinate 206,165 of NZ_CP195134.1, forward strand.
GAGATATCAACCAAGCTCGAAAAAACCAAATATAGCGATGATTTTGTGAAGCTTTTCGGGCCAAACATTTTCAAAAGCAAACAACTCGCGGTATCGGAGGCGATGTTTGCCATAGCGAGATATCAGGTCGAAGATCAATCTTTCCACCCATATTCCAGTAAATACGATTACTGGTTAGAGGGGAAGGTGCGTTTAACCCACGCTGAACTTCACGGTTTGCAGCTATTCAACGATCCTGACAAGGCGAACTGTGCAGGATGTCATCTTTCCAAGGCCGGTGCAGACGGGTTGCCACCAATGTTCACCGACTACCAGTACGAGGCTCTCGGTGTGCCACGCAACACGAAACTTGTTGTCAACCACAATCCAGCCTTCTTTGACATGGGAGTATGTGGTCCGTTTCGCGACGATTTAAAAGATCAGACGCAATATTGCGGCATGTTCTTAACGCCGACGCTACGCAATTCAGCAACTCGCCACGCATTCTTCCACAATGGGGTGTACAACTCACTTGATGATGTGATGGCGTTCTATAACGAGCGTAATATCCAACCCGAAAAATTTTATCCGAAAGGTGCAGACGGAAAGGTTCGCAAATACGATGACCTGCCCCCACAGTTCCATGCAAACATCGACGATAAAGATGCTCCTTTTGATCGGAAACTTGGCGATAAGCCGGCGATGACGAAAAGCGATATTCAAGACATCATCGCTTTTTTGAAAACGTTAAACGACGGCTATGCCGGAAATCATTCCTAAAGCACTGTGTGGACAGCGTTGCTGAAACAAGTCTGCTCGCTCCCAGTTGCTCGCCGGCGTGCTATGACACGGCGGTGATCAGCACTTCAAGTTCCAAGTCGGAAATACCCATCTAATTTGATCGTGGGGGCTTGCTCGCTTGCTGATTCGGTTGACGCTCAATTTAAAACGTGTACCGGTGAGCAATACATCAACAATCAAACTGTATTACGTTTAAGCGACATAAAGTTGGACCCGAATGGTTTAGTTAATTTGAATGTCACGTTAATGTAATGCGCCATCGATAGCCTTCGTCCAACGTAAAAATCTATATTTTGGAGCGAAGTGATGGCGAGCAAGCGCGTGTGGGCGGTAGCTTTGGTGGGCAGTATTGCTCTGTTGGGATGTGGAGGTCACGACTCTGAAAACCCAAATCCCCAAAGTGCAGTCAGGACGGTCATCTTCGTTTGGGACGGCCTGCGACCTGACTCAGTCACCGAAGCTGACACACCGAATCTTCTCGCACTCCGGCAAGCGGGGGTAAATTTCGTTGACAACCATTCGACGTATCCGACTTTTACGATGATGAACGGCTCGTCGTTCGCAACAGGTTCATTTCCGAAAACGAGCGGCTTCTACGGCAACACGTTCTGGACGCCGCCGCAAGGGGCAGGCAACACCATTCCGGTCGGAAACGCAGCGACGGGTGCAAGCCAAGATTATGTAGATCCGGTCTTTACCGAGGACTACCAGGTCCTCACCACGCTCAACAATTACTATGGCGGCCAGTTGCTGCTCGTAAAGAGCTTATTTGCGACAGCGCAAGCGGCTAACTTGACGACTGCTACCGTCGGCAAATCGGGGGCGGCGTATATTCAGGACCTCAACCGAGGCGGCTATTTTCTTGATGAAAACACGGTGCTGCCTCGCAGCTTGGTGAGCGAACTTCAAACAGCAAACATCGCGGTGCCCAAGAACACCACGTTCGGCTACAGCGGCGCCGATGCCGTCACGCTCGCAAGCGGCAATGGCGACCCGACTGCACGCGCAGGCTACATTACGTTCAACACAACGGCCTACGATCCCGCAGGCGCCCTCACGGTCGCGGCCCGCGACAGCGCCGATAAGACGCAGGGTGCCCCAGAGGATGCCGCCAACAAGTACATGATGTCTGTGTACACAAGCTACATTCTGCCTAAGAAACAGCCGATGCTTTCGCTCATCTGGTTCCGCACACCCGACAACGTCGAGCACGGGTACGGCCCTGGCACGGCGAATATGAAGGCCGGTCTGCGCTCGCAGGACGCACGTTTGGGCGAACTAATAGCAGGCCTCAAAGCGAACAACCTTTATACGACCACCAACATCATTGTCGTGTCGGATCACGGACACTCGACAGTGTCCGGTCCGCTCGCGCTTTATCCGCTGCGCACGATCAATGCTTCCCCATCGGCGCCGAGTGGCGCAACCGTCAACGGTTCGACAAGCGGCACTGACGCTGCAACGTTGGGTAGTTCGAATACCAATGGCTATTCGTTCTCAGGCGACGTTCGATCCGCTGATCTGCTGACTTTCCGTGGCCTGCAAGCTTACGATGGCTCTGGATGTGTGACATCGGCGATGTATGGCTTGAATACGAGCGGCGCGCCAACGATTCCAGTAAAGAATGACACGACCGGCGCCCTATGCGGTGCAGCTAATACGAAATACCAGGCAATCAGCGCAAACCTTTCGACACCCGTCGCGAGCTTCAAGGTGCCGTCGGCCGGAAAGCTGCCGACGAACGGCATTGTGGTCGCGGCTAACGGTGGCTCTGACTACTTCTACGTGCCGAGCCACGACCCGGTGACGATAAAAAATCTTGTGAAGGTGCTGCAGCAACGCGAAGAGTTTGGCGCAATCTTCGTGGACAGCCGCTACGGAAATCTGCCGGGCACGTTGCCAATGTCGATGGTTAATCTGGAAAACGCGACGCGTCAGAACAACGGGCAGCCGGACGTCGTTGTAAGCTTCACTTGGGACGATCAGGTTGCTGTGCAGGGAATGCCGGGAATCGAGTTCGAGAGCGTCGGCGGACAACGTGGTATGCACGGTAGCTTCGGCACCAATGACGTCCATAACACGCTGATCGCGAACGGCCCTTCTTTCATGACGTCGGCCGTTGTTAGTACGCCCACGGGTAATGTCGATGTCGCACCGACAGTCGCACGTCTGCTCGGCCTGTCGATGCCGCAAGCGGACGGTCGCGTAATAAACGAATCGCTTAAAAACCCGATGAGCACGTCAACGCCCCAAGTCGCTGCTTCGGTGGTCACACCTCCGTCGGTCGCAACTGGCTTGCGATTCGAGGTTCCGACCGACCCAACTGGCACAACAGCGGATGCAGGGCTTGGCAAGGGTACTTATACAATCAATCTTGCGGTGAAGGATCTGACCGTTGACAACAAGACCTATCGCTATTTCGACTATGCTAAAGCCATTCGCCAGTAAAGCTTGCGCGGCGCTGTTGGTGATCGTCACGACAGCGTCGTTGGCACAAGCGGCCTCGACAACTTCGAAGCCGGTTCCGGCTGCTACGTTCGAATCGACATTCTCGTCCGATGGCGAACCTGCGATGCTCTACTACAAGGTCCAATTCGCGGCGGGTGGCGGGACGCACGTGATGCAGATCTGGCGCGATCACGACAAACGACTGCGGCGGCGCACTGACGACAAGGTGGACACCTACGTGATTCGCGAGGACGCCGATCCCGCCGAATATAAGATGGTTGTAGTCGATTATGGCAAGCGCATCACCACGCGTATTGATCGCAACAATCTCGTTCGGTTGGGCAATTTCAGCGACTGGTTTGACCTGGCGCACGGGCTGCGCCATCCGGTCGGGGCTTATCAGATCGCTGCAGTCGATGCGCCGTCCAAAATCGACCCGCCAATTTCCGCATGCCGCTGGTATGACATCCATCAGGGCAGCGTGAGCAGCAGGGTTTGCTGGAGCGATCACGAACGGCTTCCGCTTGTGATCTGGTCGGCATCACGCGGAGTCGTCTGGCGCGTGACGGAAATCAATCGACATAGTTTTCCTGCGGACACGTTCGCGATACACGACGTCGGTTTTGTGCGCAACGATGCCAATGCCGATATTGCGAATGATTAAGCAAGGATGGGCATATTTAGTCGATAGTCTGCCGCCCGAAGAAGGAGACAAGAAACCCCACAGCTGATTATCGGTCTATATACGATAATGGCCTTAATCACATATAGATCTGGACCGTATGCGCGAGCTGCTAATTGACATCCCAAACGTCCATGTCCTGCTTTTATTGGAACCAGAGGAACTGGCCGCCAAAGTGATCTTCCTGCTGCGCTCGCGATCGGAGGCCAAGTTCAATTTCGGTAACTTGCGCCTTGAACTCGGTATGGCGGGCCATGAGCAGTATCCGCGAGAGCGCCTGGCTGAAGTCGATCAGGCGCTTGCCGAGGCGTTCGCGTGGCTGGAGGCACAGGGGCTCGTGATTCCTGATGAAGGGCTGAACGGTCACAACGGCTGGCGGCGGTTGAGCCGACGCGCGCAACGGTTCGAGAATCCGGCAGCGTTCGCCGACTACCGGGTCGCGCGCCTGCTGCCCAAAGAACTTCTGCATCCGACAATCGCCACCACGGTTTGGCTGTCGTTCATGCGAGGCGCCTATGAAACAGCGGCGTTTGAAGCCATCCGCGAAGTCGAGATTGTGGTGCGCGAAGCAGCCGGCTTTGGCGCCTCGGCGCATGGCATGCCGATGATGAAAAAGGCCTTCAATGCGGAGAGCGGTCCGCTCACAGACTACACAATAGACATCGCAGAACGCGAAGCAATGCGTGATCTCTTCGCCGGCGCGATCGGGTCATACAAGAATCCGCATTCGCACCGGCACGAGCCGATCGGGAGCCGGCGCGAAGCCATCGAGATCATCCTGCTCGCCAGTCACCTGCTGTACGTCGTTGACGCGCGTATCGAGGCCATCAAGGCGGGATCATGAACCAGCTCGTCACGCTAAGCAGCATCTCGACGCCAGTAGTTGTCACCGCCGCTGGCGAGCGGGCCGGCGTGCGATTCCTCGAGTTCTTCGCGTCGGCGACCCGCAACCCTCATACACGGCGTGCGTATGCTCGCGCGGCCAGTGACTTTCTCGCGTGACGCGCCGGCGCCGGCGTGACGTCGATTACCGTCGTGCAGCCGCTGCATGTGGCGGCCTAGATCAAACTGCAGACGCAGACGTCGTCGGCGCCGACCGTCAAGCAGCAGCTCGCGGCGATCCGCCACCTGTTCGACTGGCTCGTCACCGGCCAGATCGTGCCGCACAATCCGGCCGCGTCCGTGCGCGGACCGAGTTATACATCTCGCAAGGGCAAGACCCCTGTGCTCGATGCGAGCGAAGCCCGGCAACTGCTCGACAGCATCGATGTCACGACACCCATTGGTCTCAGGGATCGGGCGTTGATCGGGCTGATGGTGTTTTCGTTTGCACGAGTGAGTGCGGCGCTCGCGATGCGGGTCGACGATGTCTACGTGCAGCGCCGGCGCCTGTGGGTGCGCCTGGGTGAAAAAAGCGGCAAGCAGCACGAGATGCCCTGTCACCGCACGCTCGAGGTGTACCTGCACGCGTATCTGGAGCAGACCGGCCTGTGCGATCAACCTAATAGTTCCCTGTTCCCGACAATCGCGCGCGGCACGGCGCAGCTGAGCACGCGGCCCCTGCCGCAGGCAAACGCTTATGCGATGGTGCGGCGCCGCGCGCGCGCAGCCAGCATCGGCACGGCGATCGGCAACCACACGTTTCGTGCGACCGGCATTACCGCCTATCTGAAAAACGGCGGCACACCTGAGAATGCAGCGGCGATGGCTCACGTGTCGCCTCGCACCACTGTTCTCTAAAGCGACTTACCTAATGACGTCAAGCCTGACGAGTTCGAGCGGCTCTTTATGTAAATCATGCTTGAAATTCAACGTCGGCTATTCCTCGAACTTCGGTCACTCGAAGATGGGAACTGGAAGTCTCTTGATGGCCGCACGCAGTCTTCTAAAATTGTCGAAACACGGGCCAATCTCACCCTCAGGCCGAATCTTAGAAGTTCGCGTAACAAACGCGGCTAATCCAATGAATTCGGTTCTTCCTTCATACGTCCGACAAACGCCGGCGACGCTAACGAACGATCAGTACCAATCCGAGGAGCGGGCAGCGTATCGCCGGAATTTGGTGCAAAACCAAAAGCCCCGGCACTTGACCCTTAGATCCAATCGGGCGATCGTGATTGCCCCATTTCTCTTATCCCGCGGGTTTCCATTTCGCCACATCGATACGGACAGACTTCACGATTGAGAAAGAGCCGCCAACGCTCTAATTCTGAGAAATCCGAAGTGGTCAGGACGGAATAGGTAGCGCCTTCTTTTGACGCTCCAGTGATGCACGCGCGCGATGTGCCCACGTCCACGAGCAGCTTGGCGCTGGATGTGCCGAATTCGATAACGAACAGCTGTTGTTCCACTGTGACCCTCGCGTCATGTCTTTGACCGGCGTACTATACTGTATAAAAATACAGGTATTGAATATGTCTGCGCTTCCGGATTTCGAAAAAATCCACCCATCGTTATGGAGAGGATCCCAGCTTGCCCGCACTGCGGGGAGGGTGGTAGATACTGGCTACGAAAGACTCTCTGCTGAACTGCCAGGCGGTGGCTGGCCCTTGAGCGCGTTGGTCGAGCTTTTAACTTCTGGCTCGGGCATAGGGGAATTGCGAATATTGAGGCCTGCACTCGCTTCGCTGGCACAAAGGCCAATAGCTTTGATCCAGCCTCCCCAGGTGCCAAACATGCACGCCTTTGCGTATTTGGGGATTGATCCATCGAGGCTGCTGTGGATCAGTCCGAAGAAAACAGCGGATTCTCTATGGGCCGCTGAGCAAATTCTGAGGGCCGGCAGCTTTGGTGCGGTGCTCTTCTGGCAACAACACATCCGCGGCGAGTCACTACGTCGACTAAGTCTTGCGGCGCAGTCAAATGAAACGCTGTTTGTGTTGCTGCGGCCGCTCGCGAGCGCGCAAGATAGTTCTCCGGCATCGCTACGGCTCGCACTACGGCCAGCCGAAAACGGCGTCGAGGTCGAAGTGGTCAAACGCAAAGGGCCTATTGGCAACGGGAGCTTTGTCGTGCCGGTGAGCCCAGCGCCCTCATTAGTCAGCCCATTTGCGCGAAGATCGCGGAGATTGCTCGTCAGGCAGGCAGACACGTCCCTAACCGTTACACCAGCCGACGTTTCGGCACCCTAACGTTTATTGAACAGTCTTTCTTTAAGTAATCGAGATGAATACATACACCATTGGGCAGATTGAAGATGCGATTAATTACTGGCGGGATCACCAAGCGTCGGGTGAGGACGCAGCACTGTGCCCCCGCGCGCGAGTGCTCGCCGACATCTACGGGCTAATGATCTTTCATCGCATGGAAGTCGTCCCAGCAAACAAATTAACCGCAGTGCAGAATGAATCAATGAGCTTGGCTTTAAGTCAACTTCCGCTTCCGCTATAGTCCACAAGCAAGTACGCAGCCCTACGTCGCTTGACGGATGGAAGAGTCGTTCAAGGAAGGGGTCATTCTTTCCGTTGACGTTAAAACGGGACGATCGGTAGCATTGAAGGCATGCCTCAAGAGAACCAGACTCACGGCACTGACTGCTCAAAACATAACAGGCAAACAAGGAAGATCGATGGATGAAGAAAATACAGTGATTGTTTCCGTCGCGACTGAGGTCAGCGGCAGTCGCGTTACGCTGTTTGAGCAGGAAATGTCAAAAGTGGATGTGCTTCGAATGTTTAGGGTGGCTCATGACGATCGCCGGGCGATCGAGGAAGATCTTGCGGCGCTTGCAGCTTCGGAAGTTCTTGGCGAGTACCTGTATGTCTCGTGCTTTTTTGGGCGATACGATTATAGCGGCGATGAGGTCTCCTTTCCGCTTGTGCATGCGCTCGATGCAATAGAAGAAATTTTCGGTATTACTGCTGAAAAACTACGACCGACCTTGCGTCCTGAAAATCTCGCTGAACTGGTTGTCGAAAGTGACAGGGCGTTCAAAGCGTTTATGGACGCAAACCCTGACCTCTTAAAGGATGCGGAACTGTTGAAAGCAAGGCATGCCGCTCTACAGGACGCGATCGCGGCGGAACTTATGGCCGAACAGTTGGGACGCGGCAAAAGAACGCATTAAGCGTTCTCGGTTATGGTCGCTACGTGCCATTGGGTCGGACGCGGTCGGGTCCAACGAAAGTCAACCGGGGGGGGGCGCGACCGGGATACTTTTGCGAATTGTGAAGATCGCCCCGCCCTATATTGTTTGCGTTGGTTGTCCGATTAACGGTTGGCACGCTTGATGATCGCCACCGCTTGGGCTCGTGCAATGTCGGCGTATAGCTCCGCCCACTTTCCTAGAAGCGACGTGTCGTCAGTGAGAAACAGAGGGCGCTCGACCCACGCGCTCACTTCCGCCCCCTTCCAGCCGGTTTCAAAAACGCGCACGTCTTCATCATCGCTCACACCTGAGCCGATCAAGTCGGCAAACGATGCGAGGTTGTATAAATAGACGTCCGC
>NZ_CP195135.1:0-218840 GCF_051615025.1 Caballeronia sp. DA-9
AATCCTTGGGTTCTTTCCACTTTCCGCCATTCGCTCTGAAACAGGGGGCCTTGGCTCCACCAGCGTTACCCGGCTTCATCACTACTACGCCCCCATCCGCCATCCGCGCGGCCGGCTCGATCTCTCACGAGATTGCCGTTGCGCGACTGCCCGCCACGCACCGACACGGACTTCCCTTGTTGCACGGTTAATCGCTTCTCTGCGTGCTGCCACCACTACCCCGGTGGAACCGCCGGATGCGTATCTCGCTCGCTTCTCCGACGACATCGGCCTTCCTCGTTATTATGGCGAGTCGGCTTCCACAACGACCTTTCGAGGCCTGCTCAGTGTTCACTCACGTTGCGGCCCGCAGAGCCCGCTGACCTCCTTCGAGGCCTTTTCAAAGAGTGCTTCAGCCCATTTGTTACCTCCTGGACCGCCCCTTGTGCTTCCGGCCGGAGCGAGAGTTGGCCGGGTCGGATTTGCACCGACCAATCAACCGTGCCTTAGCAAGGCACACATAACAATCCAGCTGAGAATTCGATTCGTCCATTTGTAGTCGGACGCCGAGCATGGTTATTCGCTGACTCTGTGGGTGGGGCTAAAGCGAGCGCGAACCTGTACTCGCTCGTCCAAACGTGTGTCGCAAATCGTGTCGACGCTTATCGATATCTGGTCGACCTATTTACGGCGCTGCCCTATGCCAAGACCGCCGACGACTACGAGGCCTTGTTGCCTTGGAACCTCGGCAAACCCGAAAGGGATGTCTCGGCATAATCTATTCCAGTCCGATGCGTGTCCTTCACCGACCGCTTACTCTCATCCAGTCGGCTAAGCTTAATGGGCACGATCCCTATGTCTATCTGAAAGGCATCCTGGCACGACTCCCTACACAGCCCGCCAGCCGGCTCGATGAGCTGTTGCCGCATCTCTGGCAGCCTCAGCTTCAACGGTAGGCTGATGTCGGCTGCCGAACCCCTGGGATCGCCGGGTGCTTACCGTGCAAGCAACAAATCGTTGTGATGTCACTCGATGAGCACCGCGAGCTGGACCGTCGCACCGCCCTGCTTACCGCCCCGTCGTTACGGAGACGTCGTACCCGGAAGTTGATTTCTAGCTATTAAGATCGACGCCGTTTCCTCTCGAGTGCCGACACACCGTGTCACAAAGCGACAATCCCTTTGCCGACAGCCCGTTCGCCCGAGGCAAAACGGTGCAGGAGGCAGCACGGCTTCAATTGACCATTCACACTAACAATACATCAGGTATTTTGGGCCTGTACATATGTACCTCGTCGACATCACTCTGATGCGCTAGACACGGACCATCTCATTTGAGCGAATTTAGCTGGTGAACGGCACGTCCTCAATTCCGGACACGGCCGTTGCCATCTTGCTAACATGCGATTCTTGCGGTGAAGCACCAATCGACTTGCTCTGGTGTTTCTGACATCCGGCGGTAGATCAGGTGTCTTCTAGTGCATCCAGCGTAACGCTGGGGCCGATAAAGCATGAGCGAATGCATACAATGAAGCAATCGTGAGTATTAGTGCGCAGGCCTTAGCAGCAATCGCTCTTTCTTAATCAGAAGCAATCGGCCGAAGTCTTTCGCGGCAAAGTTAGAATCATTTGGCAAAGTGTAGCGGACTCAATATTGCTGGCAATAGCGCCCAACTATACAGCTCATACCGGCCCACGCCTCGCGCGCGTAAATTATCCGACGATGTGCGCTTGACTTCGCCGACTCAAAACACCGAGGCCCCCCATTAAGCCAGGGCCGGCTATCAAAGCGAGCAACAAGCGAAGCCACCGGAAGCCAGAGGCTAACAGCGTTAATCAGCGCACCCCATGATTGTTGCGATTTAGCTGTGCCGACGCGCCATCAAAGGACCGACCAACGTACATTCTCCTAAGGCTGTGAAGTAGTAATGGGTTTAATCCTGTAAACATTTCGCCGCCCCTCTCGAGTAATTACAACAAGTTCATGTGCGACCAAGGCTTCCAGCGCTCGACGTGTTGTTTCTTTGCTCTTATCAATCTTCTCGGCGAGTCTTTCGATGGTGACTCGTGCTTCATGGTACGGATCAGCAATTTCGCGCAATACAGATAATAGGAAAAAAGCCTGCTGGTCGATGTTGGCTTTTAGCATTTAATTCTATGCCTTGATTTTCTCAAAAAAGTGATGCCGCCACTCAGCTCATTACTGGCCGTTCGCCCGATAAGAATTGAGCATTATGCATCGACGAAGATTGGGATGGTTCAGGTGAGCGGGTTCAACGATTATCATCGTTGGTAATGACCCTCTTTTGCCGACCATTTCCTGTACGAACACTCCTAGAGTCCTTCACCCGCCATGTACTCGCACTAATCAGGGTTCAGATGCCGCGGGCGTTATGTTGCCCTTTCGAGAAGAGTTCACCTTGGCCTCGGCGTTTTGAACATCTTGTGGATAATCGGCTCTGCCGCCACCTGGTTTATATCCATTTTTTTCTAGAGCTCCAAGTTCTGCAGTTGACCTAGCGCGATGCGCTTTGCGGTCGGCTTTGCGCTGTGCCTTCTCCGCTTGTCGGGCTTGGGTACTCGCGATATTCGAACTGGCGCCCGACTGGGCATGAGCGGACCACGAGAAACAGACGGCAAGTGCAGCTGTCAACGTAGCCCATCTAACAATTGCTTTCATTATGCAATCCTCAATAAAAAGTTCATACGGTAGCGAATTTTTAAACGCGTTATTAAAAATTTACAATTTGATGACTGTCAGTTTTACTAATCAAATTTTTTTACCAAAAAAACGGTAAAATATATATTTTCACAAAGCGTTGGACGTCTTTGAGTACTCGTAAAGACACAAAGAAGGGAACCTGCCTATCGCTTATGGAGCGTGTCGAGGAGGACTTTAAGGATGCTGCTAAGAAACGATTTGAACCGTTCCTCGTGCATAGTTCTGCATGCCACGGCATCAACCGTGACAAGCACACACCTCAACCGATCGCCGAAAGCCGCCGGACGACCGACAGATCCACAGAGGCTCTGACAATTACCCCTAGGCGATTCGCTGTTCGGGAAGGCGGAGCCTGCTAATCAGAGCATCGCCCTGCGTTGAATTGTGCTCTCTGGCTAGTTGCTCCGCCGTATCACCGTCCCCGGCGAGCAGAGCTTTTACCAATGGCTCGTGGCACAATCCAATTCCGCCATAATCTGCGTACTGATCGTCGCACGAAGCAATGAAAACTCTGATTTGTTGCTCGATTAACATGTAATGCTCTTGAAGGCGACTGTGCCCAGAAAGAACGACAATAAGCTTGTGTAATTCGAAGTCTGCGTTTGCGATAGCCTTTTGATTGTTTCCAGTACAGGTCAGACAAAGCCTTTGGTATGCAGCTTCCAAGCGCTTCCGACCTTCCGTGTCGATATGCTCGGCCGCAAGGCGGGCAGCTAGCCCATCAAGCACACGTCGTAAATTATGCAGTTCCCACGCATCATGGGCGGTGATTGCAATAACATGCCAACCCGTGTATGGGGTCTGAACAACCAACCCCTCCCCGTGTAGCTTTTGGAGCGCTGCTCGAATAGTTCCCCGTGACACTTTAAATTGTTCGGTAAGCTTTGCTTCAACTAGACGCGAGCCGGGTTCCAGGCCTCCAGATACGATTGTCTCGCGTAAGATATTTGCCGTTTGTACATCAAAGCTTTGTTTAGAAACTTCAGTCAGCTTGGGCATTCAAAGCTCCTGGTTTTGTCGATTCAGACATTGCGAACAGCCTGTAAATTCAGCATTATACTCGTGAGTGGGTGAATGTTGACAATCATCCACCAGCTCACATTACGCTGAGAATCTGCCAGACACACGCTATCGACAACCACCGCCAAGGCGTCGCCACACCGACGCGACGCCTAACCTCTTAGCATCTGCTCGTTGGATAACTCGAGTAGCTTAACCGCCATCAAATGCGGGGCTTGGCTCCCGAATTCCGAAACCGCGCGATCGTATATATTTTCAACGTGCTTGCAAAGCGGCAGATCTGCGGATACCTGCTGCGCAAGCTCTAGCGTAAGTCGCATGTCCTTCAATGCAAGTCCAAGTTCAAACGTGGGATCATAGTCGCCGTTCAGAATTGAGGGTCCATATCTATCCGCGACGTAGCTTCGCCCAGTACTGTGTTGAATGATAGAAAGCATTTTACCTGCATCTACCCCGCCCTTTACGCCAAGCATCAATGCTTCCGACAGCGCGATTGAATGCAAGTAACAAAGAACGACCTGAGCGATCTTTGCGACATAACCAGCGCCTGAATCCCCTAGATGTTCTATTCGGCTGCCGATCGCTTCGAAAATTTTGTGATGCCGTTCATAGACCGCCTTATCTCCTCCTACTAACACGGTGAGCGTACCAGCTTCCGCACCCTCAGCTCCGCCGCTGATAGGCGCGTCCAATGTGTGGACGCCGTACTGTATGGCATTCCCGCGAAGCTCGCGCCATACGTCTAGATTATTAGTGCTCAATTCGATCCAAGTTGCTCCCGATTTCATATTGGCAAGAAGCCCGCCTTGAATGGCAACTTCCTTTATGATTGAGGGCGTTGGGAGCGACGTCATTACGACTGAGACGTCTTGAACCGCCTCGGGAATCGAGTCCACCCAGCGAGCACCCGCCTCGATCAGTCCCGACGCTTTACTGCGGTCCAGATCATTAACCGCAAGATCGAATCCCGCTTTCAGCACATTGGCAGCCATGGGGGCGCCCATATTCCCCAAGCCGATGAATGCGATTTTCATTTGTTCGAACCCATTAATACGTTATAAAAACATCGGTTGCACAATGTAGGGTAACGGCCTATCCAACCAACACTAGCAACCCACGATTCAAGAAAAGACCGAATTGCTACAAAAGGAACCATCCACCCTTATAAATCAGTATTTGTAAGAGGGATCAATCCTTTCAACTTGGCGAACTAATGCTGGCCATTCGTACTTGCCCGGAATGAATGCTTCATATTGTTGAGCGGCCTTCTCCCACATAGCGGGATCAGTTTCAGCAAGCGGCAGTCCAGTAGCCGCAGCTTGCAACATGTTTGCGCACGCTCTTACCAGATAGTGCATGTTCATAAATGCTTCACCAGGTGTCTCGCCAACCGTCAGGAATCCGTGGTTGCGCATAATAAGGCATTTATTCTTTTCCATATGCTTCGCAATACGCAGACTCTCATCGGTGTCAACTGATAGGCCTTCCCACTCGTGATACCCAATCTTCCCGTAAAGCATTGACGAATCCTGCACAAGGTGCACGACGTCTCGAATCGCTGTTGCCGCCAAACCGGCAGGCGCGTGAGAATGGAAAACAAACAGAGCGTTCGGGATAGTCATGTGAATGCCACGATGAATGACGAAGCCCGCCGTATTGACTTCAGGTGGCCCGTCAAGCACGTTGCCGTGCTCGTCGATTTTGATTAGATTGGACGCAGTAATCTCTGTATTGTGGAGACCAAAATGATTCATTAGAAAATGGTGGTCGGAACCCGGAACTCGCGCCGTTATATGGTTCCACACGATATCGTCATAACCATAAAGATGGGCTAAGCGATGCATCGCTGCCAAGTCGACACGGGTTTGCCACTCAGCTTGTGTAAAGCGCGGCTTGGCCGAACTAGCATGTTTAAATTCTGCCATGACTTTCTCCAATAGTTAAGCTGGCCATGAATTGCCGAAACTAGTAACAAGGTACCATTATTGTTAATGGTTGACAATGTTGTTTCCTCTACACATCGCTTCCGTTCACGTTCCTAGCCAATTCATAGCGTCACGCGATCACAAGCGGAGCTCTTCGCAGTCCTACGCTGGTCTCAACTGGAGCTAGGAGCCACCGGTAAGATTGATGAGTCAAATTTGTCGCCTGCAAGCGGCGCAACTTGAACGCGTCGCTCGCTCATAGGCGACCTGCCAAAACCAATCCGATACGTCGTGCTAAAGTGACCCGCTGATTGAAAGCCACAAGCGACCGCGATGTCCATGATTGGCATGTCAGTTTGCAGCAGCAGTTCTCGCGCGCGCCGCAAACGTAGCGTTGTATAGTACTTGGTCGGTGTAACGCCCAAATATTCACGAAAGAGTCGCTGCAGCTGCCGCTCAGACTTGTTCACTATCCGGGCGAGATCCTCTCGCATCAATGGCTCTTCAATATGGTTTTCCATCAGTGCTATGACGTCTAGTAAGCATCGGTTTGCCGAGCCGAGTCGAGCCACCAACGGTATGCGTTGTTGAGCGCTGGAATCGCGCACGTAGGAGACAGCGAACTGCTCGGCGATTTGCGTAATCATCGCAGTACCCACTCTAGGTGCGATCAGATTCAGCATCATCTCCAACGGTGCCACCCCACCGGTGCACGTAACACGATCGCGGTCAATGACGAAAAGCTCTCTGAGGAATCGGGTCGATGGGAATTCATCCCGAAGCGCCGATAGGGTCTCCCAATGGATTGCACACGCATATCCCCCAAGCAAGCCAGCGCGCGCTAGTGCGTAAGCGCCCGTGCAGACGCTGCCCAACAACGCGCCAGTCTTAGCGAACATACGCAAGGTAGCAAGGTGCGCCGCTGTCGTTTCGTCCTGGACATCGACGCCCCCACAGACAAAAACTATGTCCGGCCGTCCGATACTATCAGCCGAGACAGTGTTCATGAGAAGTCCGTTGCTCGACACAACGGATCCTCCTTGTGGACTGGTTACTGACCATCGATATAGTTCTCGCTGGCTTACCTGATTTGCCATCCGAAGAACTTCGATCGCGTTCGAAAAAGCAATCAGAGTGAATCTCGGCAATATCAGAAATGCAAAATGTGCTATCGACGCGGCAAGATCAGGCGACATAGGCCGCAGTCCGTGGGACGTGTGCGCCCCAACAATGGTGTTGGCATCAACTCCCATGGAACAAAGTCGAACCTCATTTTGGTAAGTCACATTCCACACTCTAACGTTTGATCATCGCAAGTACCTCGGACTTGTCGAGATAGCCAATAAGATCGCCATCTTCGCTGCGCACGACCAAACAGGTTTTGCTGCTCATCAAAAGTGGCATCACCTCATCAAGGGTTTGATCAATTTTGACTGCTGACGCGTAATTGATAGAAAAGTCTTCAAACGAATTACCGTGGTTCGCAATCTCCATTGGCATCTTCCGAACCAGATGTTCGACGCGAATTGCCCGATAACGATTCACCCCTCCAACGAACTCGCGGACGTAGTCAGTAGCCGGGCGCATTAATATCTCTGTCGGAGTGCCGTGCTGTATTATTTCCCCATCTTTAAGAATCGTAATCCGGTCGCCGATTTTCAACGCTTCGTCTAGATCATGAGTAATAAAAACGATGGTTTTCTTCAGCTTTTTCTGTAAATTTAATAGCTGATCTTGCATTTCCGCCTTGATTAGGGGGTCTAGAGCACTGAACGCTTCGTCCATGAGCAAAATGTCCGGGTCATTCGCGAGCGCACGGGCTAAGCCCACCCGCTGTTGCATACCCCCCGAAAGCTGCCTCGGATAGTGTCGCTCAACGCCGACTAGTCCGACCTGCTGTAACCAAGCACGCGCCCGTTCGTCCCGTTCGGCGCGTGGTACTCCTTGCACTCGTAAGCCAAACGCCGCGTTTTCTAAAATGGTTTCGTGAGGGCAAAGGCCAAAGCGTTGAAACACCATGCTGACCTTGTGGCGTCGATAGTGCTCAAGCTGTTTCTTATTAAATTTAAGAATATTCTCTCCGTCAACAATGACTTCTCCACTAGTCGGTTCTACCAGACGATTGAAATGGCGAATCAATGTTGACTTGCCTGATCCCGACAAGCCCATAATTACATGTACATGCCCGGGTTCGACGGCGATCGAAACATTGTTCAGCCCAACCACATCCCCCGTTTCTTTCAGTATCGCTGTCTTCGTTGCACCAGCTTTGACCTTTGCCAGCGCCTGCACCGGAGCAGCACCAAAAATTTTGTAAACATTGCGGACTTCGATCTTGTATCGGCTGCGCATCACGTGTCTCGATCAGCTATTAATGTTCAGGTGAGCTTGAGCTCTTTTCCCAAAAGCTTGACTGATGCGATCAAAGATAACAGCCAAGATCACAATAGCTAGGCCGGCAAGAAAACCTCGTCCCACCTCCAGTCGGTTAATACCTTGCAGCACTTGAAAACCGAGCCCCTGGGCACCGATCATTGATGCCACCACTACCATAGCCAGAGCCATCATGGTCGCTTGATTGACTCCGGCCATGATGCTTGGAAGGGCGAGTGGTACCTGCACCCAGAAAAGTTTTTGAAGCCGGTTTGCGCCAAACGACTGAGTGGCTTCCACAATCTCATCGTCAACTTGCCGGATGCCGAGATCCGTGAGCCGAATCAACGGCGGGACGGCGTACACAACTGTCGCAAGTACTGCGGGGATTTTTCCAGGTCCAAAGAGCATTATTGCCGGGATCAAATACACGAAGCTCGGAAGAGTTTGCATGACGTCAAGTACGGGTAGCATCAATGAACGAAAGCGGTCCGACCACGACATCAAAATCCCTAAAGGAATGCCAAACACCACGGAGATCGTCGTACATACCAGCATCAATGCAAGAGTCCGCATTGCGTCGTCCCAAAGGCCAAGCAAACCTATCATTGCCATCGCGACCGCGATCCACAAGGAAACTGAAAATTTTCGGGCGCCCAGGTACGCTAACGTTGCGATAACAATTGTCACCAGCCACCAAGGGCTACCGAGCAACATTGATTCAAACAGGTTGAGAAGCTTCAGAAAAGGGACAAAGAAACCCTCGAGTTGCGTCGCCCAATCAGTGACAAATGTATTCACAAAACTATCGATGGCACTTCGCAACAACTGCGGATCAATTAGCTTAGGAAACATGGATTAGAGCCCTCGGTGTGTCGTCTTGGCACGCATAAGATACGTACCAAAACTTGTCATTTAAGACTTGAGATCACGCGATCCGCGACATCTTTGGTTACCCATTGGGTCCAGGTAGCCTGCTCCGTTTTTAAAAATTGCTCTGCAACGCGCCCGGGGTCGGCCTTTTGGTCCTGACCCCATGCGAGCATACGGCTGACAGTATCGTTCCGAATACTTACTTTGCTTAGAAACAAGTAGATATCGGGGGAGGATATTCTTAAATTTTTAGTCGCTATTGTGTTGACCGCGGACGGCGGAAAACTGGAAGCGACCGGATGCTCGCAGTTTGCCTGACTATTGCAAGAATCGTTTGCGGCATCGTACGAATTCATCTTCAGTTGAACCATTTTATATTTTCCTAAAATTGCAGAAGGCCCCCAGTAATAAAAGAAGATCGGTTTCTTCCGCTCATAGTTCGATACGATCGCCGCATCAAGCGCGGCCGTGGAACCTGCGGAATAGAGTTCAAACTTCTGATCAAGTCCATATGCTTTAAATAGGTTGCTTCCACGCGTTTCCGTCGCCCACCCCGGAAGACTATTGTAGAAGCGCCCCTTGTCGCTACCCGGAGGGGCGAAAATGTCAGCGTAACGAAGAAGGTCCTTCACGCTTTTGATATCGGGATGTGCGTCAATAACATATTCAGGTACCCACCAAGCGTCAATGCCACCGCTTGCAAACGTGTTTCCTGCGACACTCACAGCACCGCTGCGTTTTCCCTCTTCAAGTATCTCCTTCGCGTTGCTGCTCCACAGTTCCGGCGCGATCTGGGGGCGCCCTTGCTTAACCATGGTTGTGATGGTCGGCACAGTGTCACCGGGAATCAACTCCGTCTTACACCCGAAGCCCTTCTCGATGAGCGTGGACTCGACGTGAGCAAGCATCGATGCCGACGCCCAGCTCATGTCGGCAATTTGGATAGGCCCGTCTGTAGGACAGGCGGCTTCTACGCGTGACGCTACACCAACAAAACACACAGCCAACGATATGGTTCGAGCAAGTTGGTTCATTAAACACCTTTTAAGCAAGAATGGACTAGTTGCGTTACTGCGCCGGACAAGCCACCGATAGCAGTCGGTTTACAAAATTTACGAAGACACTAGCAAACTGCCTGATAACTTTTTAAGTCGCCAATTGTTGATTGTCAACCATTGTAAACATCACTATGCTTACGGAACTGGCTCGGCATCGCGATTCGCTCAGCGATCCTGCCGCAAATCAATCAGAGGGGTGCAGGCGAATCTATGAAGATTACAAACCTAAGAACCGTCACAGTAGATCTGCCGTTGGCCAAGCCGATGGTCACAGCGATTCATGAAACGAGGTCAGTGGGCTGCGTGTTGGTCTATGTTGAAACTGACGTTGGGTTGACTGGAGAAAATTACATCTTCACGTTAAATAAGGATCGACTGCAAGTGTTTGATTTCATGATCAAAAGTCTTGGTCATCACTTGATCGGTCAAGATCCTCACTATGTCGAGCGTATGTGGGATGGCATGTGGAAGGAAATCAATCCAATCGGTCATGAAGGCATCAGCGTTTCAGCGATTTCGGTGCTGGACACAGCATGCTGGGATCTGGTGGGAAAGGCCGCAGGCCAACCGCTATACAAGCTTTTCGGCGCATATCGCGATTCAGTAAAAGCCTATGCAAGTAGCGGGTTGTGGCTGTCGCAAAGCATCGATGAACTAATTAGCGAAGCTGAGCAGTTTATCGCGCAAGGGTTTCGGTCAATGAAAATTCGATTGGGGAAACCTCGGATCTCAGAAGATGTCGAGCGTGTCGCTGCGCTTAGAGGAGCGGTCGGTGACGACATAGAATTGCTTGCGGACGGAAACCAAGCGTTCAGCCCGGACCATGCAATCCGGTTAGGAAGGCAGCTCGAGCAGTTCAATCTCGGTTGGTTCGAAGAACCAGTGGTTGCTTATGACCACATCGGGCACGCAAAGGTAGCGGCTGCTCTCGATACACCAATTGCGTCCGGCGAGACTGAGTACACGCGATATGGCATGCGCGCGTTACTAGAAGCTCGCGCGGCGGATATCCTCATGCCTGACCTACAACGCATAGGCGGCCTTACGGAATTTCGTCGCGCATCGAGCCTTGCAGCCGCCTTTAATGTACCTATCTCCACACATATTTTCACTGAGCAAAGCCTTAGCATCGCCGGCTCGGCACCCAACTGCATCTCCGTCGAACATGTCTCATGGTTTTCGTCACTTTATCGCGAACGCGTTGTCGTCGCCGATGGACTTATACAGTTGCCACAGCGGCCCGGTCTTGGCTTTAGCTTTGATGACGATACGGTAGATCGTTGTCGTATCCGCTGATAATCTTTTTCGCCCGGAGACTCAATGGCCTTGTTATTTAGCTATGCGGGGGCAGACCCCGAACCGTGGTGTAACGAATTCCGCCGCCTTTTACCCGACTTAGAGATAAGATGTTTTCCCGATGTTGGTGACTCGCAGGACATCGAATATGCCGCTGTCTGGATGCACCCGCCCGGCGACCTATGCAACTATCCAAACCTCAAGGCGATCCTTTCGTTTGGCGCTGGCGTCGAACATATCATTCGCGACGCCGCGCTGCCAGCGAATGTACCAATCGTACGACTAGCTGATGATCGAGTTGCGCGCGACATGGCTATGCATGTGCTGCACTGGGTTATTCATTTTCATCGTCACTACCATCTTTATCGCGTTAACCAAGCCAACCATATCTGGCATCGTCACGAGCATCGAGAGACGGCCCAGCGCCGCGTTGGCTTCCTTGGCTTGGGAGCGATGGGTGTGGCTGCTGCACGTCTTGTTCGCGACATGGGCTTTGCCGTGGCTGGGTGGAGCAAGGACCCGGTAGACCTTGATGGGATCGAATTCTTTGAAGGCGATGAAGCCTTAGTACCTTTTCTCGCGCGCAGTGAGATTGTTGTGAACGTGTTGCCATTGACGCCTGCAACCGAAAGCCTATTAAATCGCGAACGATTCGGCTGTATGCCCAAAGGCGCCTGCTTCATAAACGTCAGTCGAGGAGCAATCGTGGTCGAGGAAGATCTTCTTTCGGCGTTGGACACCGACCATCTCGGCGCCGCTGCATTGGATGTTTTCCGGAACGAACCTCTAAATAAAGAGGACCCGCTTTGGGCGCACCCTCGCGTGTTTGTGACGCCGCATATTTCAGGAGTTAACTACCCACTGTCTGCGGTTAATCTCATGGCACGAAATATTCGACGCATCCAGGCAGGAGATCTTCCTTTCCCTATGTACGATCGTGCTCAAGGTTACTAAAAAATAAAGGCTGGAAAGTTCAAAGTCACCGGAAACCGTAATGGAAGAAGTAGTACCACTCAGGTTTTTGGGTTATTACAATCGGCTGGCTATAAAACGGTCGAGCTAATTATAATTAGGTGTCAGGAATCATATGTCACCCTGCAGCCATTACTAAACTAACTTACTCATCAACATAAGTCCTGCCCCAAATTATGCCCGACCAAAATTCATCAGTGCACTCCGTTGATTTTACTGTGCAGCCGGACTGGATCGACGAATATGGCCATATGCATGCTGCTTGCTATGTGACCGCCTTTGACCAGTTCGGAAACGAGCTTTTTGAACGATGTGGCGTCGGCTCACATTACACCGCAGCAAGTGGATGTGGAATTTTTACACTTGAGCTACATACAAGCTATCATCGCGAGCTCATTGCGGGGGATCCTTTGCGTTTACAACTACGGGTACTTAGCTGCGACAAAAAAAGGCTCGTCACGCTTCTTGAATTGACGCAACTTCGTGACAATTATCTCGCCGCCACGATGGAGCAGCTTTCAATTAACGTAAATTTAGAGACCCGCCGGGTTTGTACTTTCCCGAACGAAACTTATGAAACCCTCGCCGCAATTACTGAAACGCATGCGGTTCTACCACTTCCACCGCGCTTTGTAAGCCGCTGTCCGATTACGTCCGCATAACGCAGCCAACTTCAACTCGTGTCGCCTTGCTGCATTCCATGCAAACTATAGGTTTGCAATTGGCGATAAGTATTTTTCGCGTGCAGGATTAACCGATTTATGCGCACCTTTCGGAGGTTCAGTGCGAACGATAGCATTAGTAATGCTTGCTTCAGCGATCGTAGCTGAGGTTGTAGCGACATCGGCGTTGCGAGTTTCGAACGGATTTACTCGACTTGTGCCGTCACTTATTGTCCTTGTAGGTTACGGATTGAGTTTCTACCTGTTATCACTCACGCTACGGGTTTTGCCTATCGCGCTTGTGTACGCAGTTTGGTCCGGCGCTGGAATTGTCTTGATTGCGACCGTTGCAGCAGTTCTTTTTAAGCAAGTGCCTGACGTACCCGCCTTGATTGGAATGAGCCTTATTATCTCGGGCGTCGTCGTGTTGAATTTATTTTCTAGAGTTAAAGCTTAGCCACTGCTTTCTTGTTCCCTCGCATAGCTAAAAAATACTAACGCCGAAAATAATGGCAACAGTGTGAACCCCGCGACTGTTAGCGTCCTGGTGCGGACGGCTTGCAGATTAAGCTTTCCTGATGAGATCAATCCGTCTGGGGCTTACTTTCAAACAGGATACGGCGCGCCGGATATCGGCCACGCCGGCGAAAGCAATATTAATAAGGCGCTTCCACATCATTCATTGACACATAAACACTTTTCATCTCACTAAAATGATTAATGGCCAGCTTTGAATTCTCCCTACCAACCCCTGAAAGTTTAGATCCCCCGAACGGCGCTTCGACAGGTGCCATATTGTACGTATTGATATAGCAGCTTCCTGCCTGTAGTTTGCTTGCCACCCGATGTGCGCGAACGAGATTGTTGGTGAAGACACCTGCAGCCAGGCCAAAATCCGTGGCGTTCGCACGAACTATCACTTCCTCCTCTGATTCGAAGTCGAGCACTGACATTACCGGCCCAAATATTTCTTCTATTGCAATCGTCATCTCATCGCGCACGTCGGCAAAAACGGTCGGTTCCATGTAAAAGCCGGGGCCAGGAAGGCTCTTCCCTCCACTTACCAGCCGCGCGCCTTCGACAATGCCCTTTGCAATATAAGACTCGACAATGTCTAATTGACGCTTACTTACTAGAGGCCCGAAATTAGTTTTGGAATCCATCGGATCGCCGATTTGGACGGTTGTCAACCTCTCCTTGAGTCTGTTTAAGAAGGCAGCCTTTATGCCTCGCTGGACAAAGACGCGAGTGCCGTTGGAGCAAACTTGTCCCGAAGAGAAAAAGTTGCCCAGGATTGCACCGCTTACGGCGTTATCCAGATCGGCGTCATCGAAGATGATGAGAGGTGACTTCCCTCCGAGTTCCATTGTCACATGTTTCATTCCGGCAGCCGCTGCAGCGTAGACCTTCCTTCCCGTTGCGGCTGATCCCGTAAGCGACACCTTAGCCACACGCGGATCGGTAACCAGCGTTGCGCCTACATCACCGTAACCCTGTACGACATTGAAGACGCCTGAAGGAAGCCCGGCCTCGATTAGAATCTCAGCAATTTTCAATACCGAAAGTGGCGTCAGCTCCGAAGGCTTAAAGACCATTGTGTTTCCACACGCCAGAGCGGGCGCAGCTTTCCAGCATGCTATTAGAGTTGGGTAATTCCATGCGCCAATGCCCACACAAAGCCCGAGAGCCTCTCGAATTGTATAAACGAAGTCTCCCCTACCTAGTGGAATATGCTCGCCGGTCAAGCTGCCTGCTAAACCGCCAAAATACTCGAGCGCGTCAGCACCTGAGTTGGCGTCTGCGACGGTGGTCTCTTGTATGGGTTTGCCCGTATCATGCGTTTCAATTACCGACAAATCGTAGTTTTGAGCGCGTATCATAT
Source organism: Caballeronia sp. DA-9 (assembly GCF_051615025.1). Lineage (NCBI taxonomy): Bacteria > Pseudomonadati > Pseudomonadota > Betaproteobacteria > Burkholderiales > Burkholderiaceae > Caballeronia > Caballeronia sp. DA-9. The sequence goes on from NZ_CP195135.1 coordinate 14,762, forward strand.
CCGCAGCACGGCGCAATACTCGACCGCGCTCGGTACCAGTCAGCGCTGCCCAAGATTTTTGCGCCGCCTGCGCCGATTGCAAAGCCTTCTCCAAAATTTGCGGCGTCGCCGAATGCAACTTTGCGATTAACTCGCCAGTGGCAGGATAAATGACTTCAATTGGCGTGCCGCTTTCATCCTCTACGTACTGGCCATCTATAAAATGACTTGCTTTCGGCTGGAAATTCAAGGTAATCCTCCTTTAAAACTCACGGCACGCGCATTTAACTAAAATATTCAATTACCTGTCCAAACCCTTAAACTTTTCTTGGCACGCGTCCAGCGCAGCCCGAAGGCCTTTCTCCGTCGTCAATTTTGTAAGCGTCTGGTATTCCTCTACCGGATAAGCTCCGAGAATGGCAACTTGTTCAAGATAATAGCTCGTTGCGGCTTTAAGTCCCTGCAAGTCATATACGTAATTAAGATAGGTCTTGTGCATTCGTTGCATTTCTCGCGGTATGCGAGCCATCAGTGTTGCTTTGGCACGAGTTGCCTCTTCAAGCTCAGAAGGGGATACTACGTCAGTGATAAGCCCGAGTTCCTTCGCCTCTTCAGCCGACACCTCCTTTCCTGTTAACAGCAAATTTTTCGCCGTCTTCATATTTACTAGCCACGGAAGAAACATGCAGTGCGCTGCAACGCCATAACGAACTTCTCCGTAACCCATTTTCGTATCGTTGGTGACAATGGTAACGTCACAAAACAACGAAAGTTCAAACCCTTTTCCGATTGCGTACTTATGTACGCTAGCGATCACCGGTTTGGTAATTCGCCACGGGGTTGTGAAATCATCAAACTGCTTGAAATAATGGTCGCGATATTCATAAATTGTAGAATATTTTGACGTTCGGATTTCTTCCGCATCCTCCTCGAGATCGTGCCCAGCACAGAAAGCACGCCCGGCCCCGCGGACCACAACCACATTTACATTAGGGTCTTCTTCTGCGCGCTCAAAGCCCGCCCTTAATTCTGCAATAAGCTTTAAGTTCATTGCATTGAGCTTATTCGGGCGGTTTAACGTCAGCCAGCAGATGTGTTCCCCATCAACTTCGTAGATTAAATGCTCGTATGTCATCGATTTGCCTCGCTATGTGTTTAACCGCGTAAACAAGAATCTAAAAAGAGTGGCGAATGCCAACTCGAACATCGCTTTGAGTAGTCGATCTGGAAGGCGTGAAGCTGTAACCTATGACCGCATCGACTCCGCTAGATGCTTTTAAGTAGTCCCCGGAAAGGTAGACATCAGTACGCTTTGAGAGCAAATAGTGCAACCCTAACGACCCCATGTTCCATTTATGGTCTTCAAACGCCGTGAATTGATAACCTCCATATAAAACCAGAGCTGGTGTAAAGTTATAGCCGGCACCGCCTTCCACCACGTGCATGTGAGATGACTGGCCAAATCCTTTGATAGTGCTGTAAGTGTAGTTGCCCATCAGGGTAACATTGCCAAATACATAAGAAGATCCAACACCATAAGTCATTTGACTATCTACGTTAAGGGGCGTACTGCTATAGAGATCGGTCACCGCTCCGGTTGCAGCGCTTACGGTTGCTACCGTCTGTCCAAGGAACGTCTTCGTACCTATCATTGCATATGGATCAAATGCGTAAATGCCATTTGGATCGTTCAAGCGCGTGACGGCCGTCCCAAGGGTGAAATTTCCATGTGCATAGTGAGCGCCAAAGCTATAAGCACTTTTCTGATGAAAATCGCCTGCAACGTTGCCAAACGAATACATGCCGCCAAAAGTCAACCCATTGATATCTGGAGACATGTATTTGATCGAGTTCGGCAAGCGATCTCCATTCATGCGGTCGAAGTCACCTTGATGAATCGCGTAACCGCTCCCAAAAGCGGATATATTATAGCCCTCCATAAAGATAAACGTTAAATCGAGTTGGTCGCCCAATGAGATCGTTCCCCATTGATTTTGCAAGCCAACATAGGCTTGCCGGCCAAACTCTGCACCGCCCTGTGCAAGCGTGCCGTCGCCCAAATGAAACCCGGACTCGAGCACGAACACCGCCTTGAGACCACCGCCTAGATCTTCCGTGCCTTTAAATCCAATACGATTACCATAGGAAATACCGTCATCGAACTTCGCCAGGTGTGACCCTCCCGCATTGTTGACATACGTGATGCCGCCGTCAATGATGCCGTAAAGGGTCACGCTGCTTTGCGCGTGAGACCACGTCGATGCTAATACAGCACTCGCCGACAACGCGAGCTTTGCTAATTTCACAGCATTCCTCTTCTTCATCTTTTTTCTCCCTTAGGCCGAGTGGAAATTACAGATCAGTGATGCGCGTTAAGCCGCTCCGGGGATTTACTCGTCGTCAGGCATGCGTCGCATGTATCGCCGCAACTTTTACAAGCAACATACAAGAGCAGTCTCCCAAGAGATAGCAAGTACAAACAAACTCGTCAGGGAACGCTCCAAAACAGGCGCCCTTAAGTCCTATCCATACTCGAATTCTTTCTCGTTCTCCGACGCACAAGCATTACCGCATTTTGAAAAAACGGTTTTCATTTTTCCTGTCTTCCGCTGCTTCCGATGCTCGATCTGCGAAGTCAGCTTATCTCGTGAGATGCACCACAACCAAGACGCAATCAAATGTAGGATTCCTAAGGTCGTTACCCGACCTTTCATCTTCATGGAATTCGACGGACCTTTTTAGCTTGTAACTTCTTGATTGACTGATGTAGCACGACTCGTCGTAAGACTATCGAGCCATCCGATTTCCATTTTTGGCACAGACTCGATCAACCTTTGTGTGTAAGGGTGCCGAGGATCGGTTAAGACCGACAACGCGTCTCCAGCTTCAACACACTCGCCATCTTTCATCACTATAATTTCGTCAGCAACTGCGTGCACGAGCGCGATGTCGTGCGTAATAACGAGATATGAAACGTGAGTTTGCTTTTGTAAGCGGACGAGGAGCTTTACGATGCCGTCTGCGACCAATGGATCCAATGCTGACGTGACCTCGTCGCAGATAATTATTTTCGGTGAGGCTGCCAATGCGCGCGCAATGCATACGCGCTGCTTTTGACCACCAGACAATTCAGCCGGCGTTCTCCCTAAGTATGTCGCGTCGAGCTCCATCTGTTCAAGAAGCGTAATTACACGTGATCGAAGTTCTGCTCCTTTAATTTTAAAATAAAGTTGCAACGGCCGAGCCAAAATTTGCCAAACCGTTTGCCGCGGGTTCAAAGCGACATCAGGATTTTGATAGATCAGCTGGATTTCACGTCGAGTCGCCATCTCCCGACTTTTCAAGTGCCGTGACAGGGGCTCGCCATCATAGACAATTGTTCCTCGCCTTGCAGGTAATAACCCGGTGATGACCCGTGCAGTGCTTGATTTTCCCGAACCTGATTCACCTACTATTGCCACCGTGCTGCCCGCTCGGAGTTGAAAGGATAAGTTGGATACTACTTCTTTAGCGCCGTATCCAGCAGAGATATCGTTCATTTCTAACAGAATCTTACCGGCCTCGGTCGCAGCAAGGCGTTTTGCCAACTTTACAGATAACAGTCGGCGGGTATAGTCCTCCTTCGGGCAGGTTAACATTTCGAAAGTCGAAGAATACTCTACCTTCTGACCCTTTCGTAGCACCATAATGTCGTCGGCAACCTGTGCCACAACTGCTAAGTCGTGAGAGATATAAATCGCTGCTAAGCCCGACTTCGTGATCACCTCGCGAATCAGATTCAAAACCTCAACTTGTACGGTCACGTCTAATGCTGTTGTTGGCTCATCGAAGACCACTATGCTGGGACCAGTGCAGAGAGCCATCGCAGTTGCAGCACGTTGCAACTGCCCCCCAGAAACCTGATGAGGAAACCGATCTCCAAAGTTAGGCGCGGTAAGACCTAGGCGAAGGAATAACCGCTCCGCCGTCGTAGCGGCATCCCTGCGGTTCAATAGTCCTCGCAACACCGCTGTTTCAATCACTTGTTTTACAAGACGAAACGCGGGATTAAAGGAAGCTGCTGCCGATTGGGGGACGTATGTTATCGCCTCTCCACGCAATCTATTTTTGCCAAAGACTGATTTGCCATTTAATAATATACTCCCTTCACTCACGAAGCAGCCTTCGCGAAGATAGCCTAATGCTGCCAAACCTATTGTGGATTTTCCTGCGCCTGACTCTCCGATTAGCCCGAGTACCTGGCCTGGCGCGATGCTAAAGTTCAACTTATCCAGCAGCTTGACGGGGTGCTCGCGTTTATCCTTAGAAGTAACCTCCACTGAAAGGTCGCGTACCTCGAAAATAGATTTCGGTTCGATCCCCATTTGTCCTACTCCTTTCGAAGACGGGCTGATTGGCCAATCAGTTTGTCTGCTAACGTATTAGCTGCAAACGCTAATATTGCAATTGCGAAACCCGGTATCAGCGCAGCAGGTACGCCAAAAATAATGCCGTCTTTATTCTCGCGCACTAGGCTACCCCAATCGGCATTGGGCGGCTGTACGCCCAATCCTAGAAAGCTTAATGCGCTTAAAAACAATATGGCGAACGCAAACCGAAGAGCGAATTCCGCGATCAGGGGAGCAAGTGCGTTAGGAAGTACTTCGCGAAGCATTACCCAAGCGAACCTTTCACCACGTAGTCTTGCTACTTCCACGTACTCCATGACGACAATCTCGCTTGCTAATGAGCGAGCAAGGCGATAGACCCTGGTTGAATCGAGTACCGCCATCACAACGATTAAGGTAAATAGGTTTATTGGGACTATCGCAAGAACGACTAGGGCAAGAATTAGGGTAGGGATCGACATCATTAAATCATTTATCCGCGATAACACCTGTTCAAGCCATCCTCCCACTACACTCGCAAGAAACCCAAAAAACATCCCAATAAAAAATGCTAATACCGTGGAGCTTCCAGCAACAAGCAGAGTAATCTGCGCCCCGAAAATTAATCGACTCAGTAGGTCCCTTCCCAAACTGTCAGTTCCGAACGGATGTCCACGAGTGATTGGTTCCCAGACATCGCCTACCGTAGTGTTAAGACCATACGGTGCCACCAGTGGTGCCAAAATTGCGGTGAAGACAAAAATCACCAACACCGTCAGCGCAAGGAAACCCGAATATGAGAGCCGGCTAAAGCCGTGGCGACCTGTCATTTTGGATACCGGATTCGAGGGTTTGATGTAACAGCAACAATATCTGCAACCAGATTCAGAGCAATATATGTTGCACCAAAGATCAGCGCGCAGGCTTGAACTACTGGAATATCGCGCTTGGAAACGCTATCTACCATCAATTGTCCTACCCCAGGATAGACAAACACGACCTCAACGACCACCACACCCACGACAAGGTATGCCAAGTTCAGTACAATGACAGTAACGACTGGAGCAATCGCATTCGCTAAAGCGTGAATGCCAACGACGCGTAAGCTCGAAAGACCTTTTAATCTTGCCATCTCTATATACGAACTACCTAACACATTCAGAATCGCTACTTTTGTCATACGAGTCATGTGTGCCGAAACGATGAAAACTAAGGTCAGACAAGGCAGGGCAATTGCAGAAAATCGTTCGCCAAGGCCCATGCCAGGATGGACGTTCGCCAAGTTGGGAACCCATCCAAGCTTTACTGAAAAAATAAAAATCAGCACATAGCCCAAGAAGAAATCGGGAAAAGAAATAAAAGTAAGGTTTAGCCAAGAAATGCACTTATCCATAACGCTGTTTTTGTTTACAACCGACACAATACCTAAAAAGAGTGAAAATGGGACCGCTATCGTGCCAGCGATCGCGGCCAAGAAAAACGTATTGGTTAAACGTTCGCCGATCAAAGCTGAAACACTTATGTCATTGGCAAGAGACTTACCTAAGTCGCCTTGCACAATCGCATCTATCCATTCGAGAAAGCGTTCCATTGGCGGTCGATTAAGATGTAACTGCTCATTCAATGCTGCCACGGACTCAGGGGTTGCTTGTTGCCCTAAAATGGCATGCGCGACATCGCCAGGCAATAGCTGCGTACCGAAAAATATCAGAATTGAAATGGCAAATAAAATTAAAAGACCAAGGAACACCCTTTGGGCAACGAGAAGAGAAATACTTTTCATGACAGTGTTTTATCAAGTATTAAGCCAGCAGCGCTCAGAATAACGGTAATTGGATAGTTCGCCATTAACATCGGCGAAATAGCCGCCGACCTTGTTGCTCACTCCATCGAGGAACTGGGGAAATACGGGGATAATAGCTCCTCCGTTATCACGGATTAACTCGCTTGCCTCTCTGTAAATTGCAACCCGCTTCTCTGCATCGCGTTCGCGTCTTCCTTGAGCTATCAAGTCGTCAAAATGTGGATTTGACCATGCCGTCTCGTTCCACGGCGCGCTTGACTCATAGCCAGTTGTTAACATTTGGTCTTGAGTTGGCCTTCCATCCCAGACGCTAGCGCAAAAAGGGACTTTGTTCCAAATGTTCGCAAAGTAGCCATCGCCTGGCTCGCGTTTCACTTCGATCACTATGCCTGCCTGTGCAGCTTGTTCTTTGAAGAGAACTGCCGCATCGACCGCACCTGGGAAAGCTCCGTCGGATGTGTGTAAAACGATTGGGCCCGAATGTCCTGATTTCTTGTAGAGTGCGGCTGCTTGCGTTGGATCGAATTTACGTTGGGGCAGTGGTGTTGCAAGCGGGTACAGCGAGTTGATCGGCGTATCGTTCCCTACTGTTGCCAAACCTCTAAAAATCTGTTTGGCCATCTGGTCACGGTCTATGGCGAGTTTGAGAGCCTGTCGAACAAGTGGGTTATCGAAAGGTGTGACGTTACATCGCATAGCAAAGAGATAGTGATTCCGTCCGGTCGTTGGAACAATTCGCGACACATTAGACGACGACATCATAGCCACTACTTTTGGTTCAACGCGATTGATCAAATGCACTTGACCGTTCATTAATGCTGAGACCCGTGCTGAGTTATCGTTGATTGTGAGCGTCTCGATGGAGTCGACATGGCCAACGTCACGACGCCAATAGTTGGGGAATTTCTTTGTTAAAAAGCGAACGCCGGCCTTTGCTTCGACAATTTGATACGGACCTGTTCCAATTCCCGAATCCCCAGGATCGCCATCAGGTTGTATAGCGAGGTGATAGTCTGTTAGCAAAAATGGGAAGTCGATGTTGGGCTCGGATAGGAAAACAGCAATTTCATGCTCTGACACCGCGTGAATATCCTGAACCGATGTGAGCGTGCTCGCGATCACCGATTTTGACTTTGGGCCTCTGTGACGGTTCAACGAATAAACTACGTCTCTCGCCGTCATGCGCTTTCCGTTATGGAAAGCGACATTGGATCTGAGCTGAAAGTTCCACGTTTTCAAGTCATCCGAGTGCGTCCAGCCTTCTGCAAGCATAGGCTGTAGCTCTTTTCCGTTCGGAGTCACAACGATAAGCTGCTCCGATGTTTGCTTGAGCACGTGAATCATAACCTGCGCATTAGACAGTGCTGGATCTAGGCTGTCGGTGGTCTGCCCTCCCACTAGGCCGACTACTAAGTGACCACCTTTTCTTGGCTTGTCTTGCGCTAACGCCGACGCGCCCGGAATTACGACCGAGATGCCAGCTGCTCCTACGCTAACAATGAACTTGCGGCGATCCAGCGACAGATTTTTCATTCGTTCTCCTCGGTCTGATATAGCGCAGATAAGTCAAATTGACATAACCGGTACGACCGCAGTCGTCCGTACCTGCTAAGGTTGTGCTCGAAAAAGCCCTATACCTAACACGCCTTGCGGTCCGCAAGTGACCTTTCGTCCTCTTTGCGGCGGCGATGAATCCTCGACCGTGCTCAATGCTTCGTCCAACGAATACTTTTTAAGTCGCCAATTGTTGATTGTCAACCATTGTAAACACCACCTGTGGAACTGCTAGCAACCCGCTAGGTCGCGGCAACAGCTCTATAGCGATGTCGTTGTGTTATCAGGCAACCGGATTTTGTGCCCTCGATGAACTAGAAGATCTTGCACTGGGCCTGCTTGTGCGTCTCGAAGCGCACGCGCAAAAGTTCGCGCTCGAGTGTGGCGAGAAGCTTTCGCACATGGCGTTGTTGAAGCAGCCGCCCACCGTACCCATCGAGGGGCGCACCCCCATCTCGCGACAATGCTGGCCGAAGCGATCGAGGTGTATCGGGCGGATTCAACTGGTCGTTGCAACATCTCTTAAAGGAGGTGTCAAATGAGACGGCCACAGGGTTCGGGTTCGCAACAGACAGGAACACCAATAATGCAATCGCCCAGCCCACCACGCGCCGGCTGAACACGTCGAGCACCACCGCGAGATACAGATACCCGACCACGGTCGGTACATAGGTCGCGTCGGCCACCCAGAGTTGATTGGGCGCCTTGGCGCTAAAGTGCCGCTGCACCAGATGGACCGGACGAGCACGGGGTTCACCTCGCGTGATGGTGACCCAGGGGCGCCGGCTCACGCCGCGCAAACCCGCCGTGTTCATCAAGCGCCTCACCCGCTCGCGGGCAGTGTGAATGCCTTGTTCGATAAACTCCGCATGGATGCGCGGCATCCCGCACGTGCCTCGTGAGCGCGTATGAACCGCGCGAATGCGGGCGAGCAGATCCGCATCGCGAAGCGCATGCGCGCACGGGCGGCGCTTGAGCTACGCATAAAGCCGCTGGTCGAGACGTTCAGCAGCCGTGCCATGGGGCAACGGGCCAGGTGGCCTGATTCGCCTTCAAGAACCCGAACCCTTCTCGGGTACGGTCACGGTCTCCGGGCGAATCAGGCCGCGGCCTTTGACAGGATGTCCCGCTCAAGCTCGAGCTGGCGAACCTCGCGGCGCAGCTGGGTCAGTTCCTTGCGCTCCGCTGTCGTTAGCCCTTCATGGCGCCGGCCTGCGTCGCGCTCGGCCTGCGCTAACCAGTTGAAGATCGACGCCGCGGTGGGCTCGGATTCCTCCGCGAGCTCCTAAGGCGTGCGCCCCGCGCGCATTAGTTCAACAATCTGCGCCCGGAAATCCGCCGGGTACGGCTTCCGACGTCTCTGCATAATGGACACCCCCTGTTCTAAAGAATAAGCGTCCACGAACCCGGGTTAACTCAAAGTTGATGTAAAGGAGAGGCACGGCCATCTCAACACGGATCCGGTCGTCATGACCAACTCCTTAAGGTTAGCGCGGCGACCATCGATCGTATGCTGGCCAGTGCGCATGCGTACATCGATGGGCGGCGCACTCAAACGGCCCACGGGGGATGGGCTCGGCCCTTCGGCGCAGCATTCCGGCGCATACCTTCGCCGATTGGCGTGATCGTCCGCCAGGTTTCTTCGAGATCGGATGGCCGAACATTGCGGTGGCTCGAAGATCGACGGCGAGTTCGTCCACACCTCTCATGCTGACTGATATCGAAAGCGGCTGGACAATACGTGTGGCGATGCGGGTATGTAACCAGATGCTGCTGATTGAAAAATTCGAAAAAGCAGCTGCCGATCTGCTATTCGCAATAATTGGGGTGGACTTGGATAATGACAGAGCGTTCATGACCCAGAGCGTTCTCGAACTCTGCAAGGGCCGTAACCTGGCAACCGCGATCGAGGGCATACAAGGAGAACGATTGGGCTTGGGTGGAGCAGAAGAACGTCGCAGTTTTGCGGCGACCATCGGTTACGGCCTTTTGAGCGGAGTCGAGGCCAGGAACCCACTGGCGCAGCCGTACGCATCATCTCGGATACGTTAATTTCTTCCAGCCATTGTTCAAGCGCAAGTCCAAGACCCGTGACGGCGCGCGCGTACACAAGGCTTATTAGCGCCCCCGACGCCGTGCGATCGACTTTTGGCGCACGACAGTGTCGGACCCGCTACCAAAGAGAAACAGAAGGCGCACTCAACCCTCGACTCTATACACCTGCTGCAGGTGATGCGGACGGCTCAGCAGGCATTGAGCGTTTCGCATCCCACGGCGTGCGAGTTAAAGCAGCACCGTCGGCCGGATCAGAGCTTGCCGTCTTCGTCGCCGGCCTCTCTTCGGCATCGAAAGAAAGTGAAGCACGTCCAACGCACCGCAAGTGTTAAGGCAAAACCGGCGGAGAAGTCGAGCGAATCCGTTCGCCGATGCGTCGCCGTTGCTCGAAGGATGGTTGACTGGAGAGCCCTCTGCCGACCAATGTATTGATGGATAGGTCGGCTGCAATATTTCCTAGAGCGTAAGCGAGTCAGGCACAACTACGAACGCTACACCGTCGGAGTGAGGCATGGCGAGCCGAGCGGGTAAAAGAATTGATTTTGGGTGGCTTGCGAAAGACTGTTTATGCGCCAACTGACGTGTAACGCAGACGATTCGAAAGTCGCTGGTGCCGGGGTATTCCGCGCCGAGGAAACCACGATGAAAGGAAGGGAGACAACAAGAAAACAACAGGACAATAACCGTCGCTGGCATTCTATTGTGAGGTCAAACGGCCTGACTTGCTGACTGTCGCCGTCCACCTTGCTGCGTCCTGCACTGTTTGCTTTCTACGGACTTTTTGCCCTTCGCGCGTTTTGAAAAGAGTTTGCTCAAGCGTCAAACTCTTTTCCTAAAATGCTCATCGCCGACCATTAATAGTCCACCGGCGATAATTAAAACGGCTCCTACGAGCACCTCCGTGCGAGGTAAATCGTGCCAGATTGCAAATCCAAGAATGAATGCCCAAAGCAAAGAAGTATATTCCAACGGTCCAAGGATCGAGAGCGGGGTTCGGTTTATGCCCTTAAGTAACATAAACTGGGCCGCCCCCCCTAGCACCGCCACCCCTATTAGCTGGAACGATTGCAACAGATCGGGGACCCTCCACCACAAAATTGCCGGAACGGCGGAAAACAACATGAAGTAGGTATTGTTCAGAACAAGCTGAACGGTCGCTCGCTCACGCAAAGAGATAGTGCGAAGAAGCAAAAGAGAGATGCTCCATAAAAATGCAGCCACCAATGCTAATGCTATGGGCAAGGTAATACCAATCCGCGTAGGATCACAAGCAACCACGACGCCAGCAAACCCGATGAAAACCGCCGCCCAGCGGAGAGGTGGGACGATCTCGCCAAGCATCAACACTGAAAGCGCCGTGACGATGACTGGAGCCGCGAAATAAATCGTAGAGAGCTCGGCAAGCTGTAAAGATTTTGCCGCATTGTAATAGCAGATCCATGCGGTGAAGATAAATGCGCTGCGAATAAACATCGGTCGCAGTATGGGCGATTGGAGTGTCTCGACCAAGAGCTTTCGCCCTCCGAAAACACCGCAGGTAGTCAAAATGATAATGGAGCGGCAGAACATAATTTGCCATACCGTCAGTCCCGCTACCACGAGCTTGATCAAAGCGTCATGACCGGAGAACAAGAAATAGGCAAACACGGTGAACAGTATGCCTGCCAGCAGCGGTACCCGGATATCTTGCGCGCAAGCATCGTTCATAAACGCTCCTAGAGCAATAAGCAACGGCAAGCATCGACTTAGCTTGCAAGCATTAAACCAAAGCAAATTTTCGTATCTGTTTCAATCACCATATAAAGATTCTTGGAAAATGGTAGCGGGCGTCGATCCATTCAATGTCGCAAACATCAGGAGGCAACAATCGATTTGCTGGAACGGTTGGCTCTATCTACCTCCGACTCGAGAAGATAATCGACAGTTGACTGTCGGCCTTTGACCGCCCAAAGCCTCGATTTGGCAGGATGAAAGACCGTGACGATTCCGTTCTTGCAGAAGGTCGTCTCGAGCTCTTGGGGGCTCCGGTTTTATCCCAACGCGCCTGATTCCTTTAGCGACGTAATTTCAAAATCGTTAAGCCCCAATTCACGGAGAATATCCAAGGTATGCCGCCCCTTAACTGGTATCGATCTTAATTCAGGAGATGGGGTAGCCATAAAGCGCGGAGCTGGGCTAGCCTGCAGCGCTCCATCAACGTTTTTATATACCTCACGCGCCAACAAGTGTGGATGCTTGGCGGCCTCCGTCATGGACAGGACAGGAGCAAAACATGCGTCGCTTCCTTCAAGCAACTCGCTCCATTCCGCACGCGTTTTCGTCTTAAACAATGCGGCAAGTTCTTCGCCAAGAGGCTCCCAAACGAGAGGATCTGACCGTAGATTTTCGGCGAAACGCTCTTCATCTTGAAGACCAAGAAGCCTAATTAGATGCTTATAGAAATGAGCCTCGACGGCCTGAAGAATTATCCACTCACCATCTGCACACACATAACTGCGGTCCCAATGTTGACGCAAAGCTCCTGGCCTCAAGTTCGCGATCGAAAAATCGTATTCGGGAAGGAAAGATAGCATCAGGTTCATCACGTGCGCTGACCCATCGACCATTGCGGAATCGATAACCTGCCCAGTACCGTCTTGCCTTGCGCGCAATATTCCCGCTAAAACGCCAATTGCCAGGTATAACCCACCACCGGCCACATCGCCAAGAATGGTTGGCGGCGCCTCCGGGGATTGGTTAGGCTGGGTGGACGACCATAGGGTGCCAGAAAGAGCCACGTAATTCGCGTCGTGGCCCGCTGCGTTTGAGAGTGGCCCGTGCTGCCCCCAACCAGTCATCCGTCCAAACACTAATGATGGACGATGCGAGAAGCAAACATCAGGCCCCAGTCCGAGTCGCTCCATGACGCCAGGCCGAAAGCCCTCAATTAAAGCGTCGGACTTGCCGATAAGTCGCAAAAGAGCTTCGACGGCTCCAGCCTTCTTCATATCAAGAACGATAGAGCGCTTGCCACGGCTACATATTGACCAAGCTCGTGGATCGCCAACGGTTTCGTCAGGACGTTCCACCGCGATCACATCCGCGCCTAAATCGGCAAAGAGCATTCCGCAAAATGGCGAGGGTCCAAGCCCGACCATTTCGATAATCTTCACCCCGCTTAGAACGCCCATAAAGCACCTTTTCCTCAACATTGCGATTTGAGAGGTTACGTCCTCAACCTCATGACAGCGTCCACAGCAACTGCGCCGTACCCTTCTCTACGCACCATGAGAGGGTTGATTTCCGCTTCAATAACGGCGTCTTGGTTCTTGATTGCGAAATCAGCAAACCTAACGATTGCAGTAATGGCGCCTTCAATATCTCCTTTCGGTCGCCCACGCCAGCCAGTGAACAATGGGAACAGCCTCAGGTTGCTCAACGACTCGGCGATCGTCTCCCGTGAAGCTGGCAGGAGCAAAGTAACAGTATCCCGCAATAGCTCGGCCTCAATGCCGCCCATACCAATCGTGAGAGCTAGTCCGATTGAATCGACGCGCCGGATTCCTATCAGCAGCTCACCAACCACGTCCTTTACCATCTCCTCAATCAGAAAGCTTTTAATAGCAAGCTCGGGGGCGTCCTGCTCAAGTTTCTCAGCCATTGCATATACAGTTTGCCAGGCCGCCTCCGAAGTACTTACGTTCAAAGCCACGGCTCCCAATTCTGTCTTATGAGCAAGCTGCGCGCTAAGGGCCTTCACGACTACCGGGAACTTAAGCTCGTCCAAACGACCTTTTCCTTCAGCCGTAATAACAACATTGCTTGGCACTTGAAGTCCTGCATCTTTCAGAGCGGCTTTCGCGGTGGCTTCGTCGAGGGCAACGCCAAGGTCTTCACCTGTCGGACAACTACCTAGAAGAATCTCATCGTCCGACATCGAGGCAAGCCTGTCAGCCATTTCTGAATATTGAACGGCACCCGCTACGGCTGTCATTCCGTCAGCCATCCCTAGTAGTGGGACCATGCCCTCCAAGATCATTCGTTCTCGCGCTTTCCTTGGCATATCTTCGGGTAACGTATTTATCCATGCTGCTGGAATTCCACGTTCACGAGCAATATGTGCGAATGCTTTTGCAGTGATATCCCAACCTGTTGGATCCCATCCCCCTTCTGGCGGATAGCACAAGACTTGAATTGCGACATCGTAATCGTCAGAGAGTAAAGCACGAAAAATGCTTAGGTTTTGATCCCATGCAGAATCATCGCCGCTATGAGCTGAAGCAATGTCAAGCGGATTCGCAGCATGGATGAAAGGCGGCAAATACGCCTCAAGACGTGCTGCGGCCGCTGCAGACGGTGGTGGCAAAATCAATCCACGTGCTTCAGCGCAATCGCTTCCAATGACGGCATATGATCCCGAGCTAGTAGCCAGTGCCGCGCGGCGCCCTCTCACTCTTGGTGCCAAAACCAGCATCTTTAGTGTTTCTAACGCTTCAGTCGTTGTACGCACCTCAACAAAACCAAGTCGTCGAAACATAGCGGAAGCTACGATATCATCGCCTGCCAGCGATGCGGTATGGGATTGCGCGGCTCTGCGACCGGCGGTCGAACGTCCGCCTTTAACAACTACTACAGGCACGCCCTTACGCGCCGCTTTTAAGCCGGCCGCTGAAAAGGTAACTGCATCCGGCATCGCCTCAAGGTAGAGGTTTATTGCAAGAACTCGATCATCGTCCAAGACGACATCCATAATGTCCGCAATATTTACCATGGCTTGGTTGCCGAGGCCCACGGAATATGCCACGGGCAAAGATCGATCGGCGCACCCAATATCGGAGAGGTAGGCACCCCCATTACTTATGACTGCTACACCTGAAGTGGCGCCGTGATCTCCAAAGTGATCCATCATAAAAACGGATCGATCTGCGAAATTTGCAACACCGGGACAATTCGGACCTATAACCGGCATTTCGCCGGCTGCTTCTACGAGAGCAGTTTGCGACTCTCCTCCCTGCATTTCGGAAAAACCCGCGCTATTGCAGATTGCCCCGGCAACGCCAAGTTGGGACAGGTCACGTACAAGTTGGACAACTCCCTCACGCGGGATGGCTATGAACGCGACGTCCGGAACCTCTGGCAACCCCGCCAAATCGGGAATGCAAGCAATCCCGGCAACTTCAGTGCGCCGCGGATTTACGACATACATCCGACCTGCAAACCCTCGCGCACGGCAATATTCGATCGCAGGCGTCAACGCCGCGCCACCCACAAATACCGCACTCTGCGGTGTTAACATTCGCTTAAGACGCTCGCGACGGCTGAATTGGGCAGTATGATGGTTCAAACAGGGCTCCATGGATCAGTTTTCTCGACATATAGGTGGCGATAAGCCATTACATCGATGGCTTTCAGAATCTTTGGATCGCAAATGCTGCAAAGTATGGTTGCTAGCTCTGCAAATCTACGTGATCAGCCTTGGCCGCGACGAAGTCTGCAAGAGCTAACCGCCGGGGAAGCGCAGTAGCAGAGCGCGCACCCTATTCGAGCAACTGCTAAAGGTGTACAAACAGTATAAGCGAAAAAAGGTTAGTTGTTAACAATCATCAATCATCGAGCCTCATCTTTCGTCGGCTTTACGCTTTTGTTCTTCGCGGTTGAGCGGTTCGAGGCGTCCTAATCAAACGATGGTAGGTTCCGGGGAGAGTGGCCCTTCTTCGAAGGCAACGTCATCGGAGGTGGTTCACAAGGTAAGTGGTTTATTTGTTGGAGATCGAAGCCCACACGCGCGCGTGGATGAGTGGCTAGGCATTCAACAACGCCCGACTTTGCCTCACGTGGTCAGTGCAACAAGTATTCAGCCGTAGAGCTTAAAGCTAGTTTAATAATGTTGGGCGGCTCTCTACTGTCGTGCTGAGTATAGTGTCCCCAAAATGGCTGGGAAGGAGGGGAAGACGAAAGGGATTGACGTCAAACACGCAGTGAGGGTAGAAACAAAACCTTTGTTATGCCCCGTGCTCTGCGTCCTCATGCTCAGCCGTTGGCACCGAGCTGTAGCTGACTTGCTCACTGCAACGAGCGAAAACGACAAGATGCATTGTTCACCCAAGTCTGGGTCTTAGAGGCATCATATTTGATAAAGGCGACCTTCGTGGGTGAACTCATAGTGTTCTTGTTGATGCCTGGTTTTTCGCTGCTCGACTTTGCGGCGATCGCAGAACCGTTACGTTCTGCTAACCGACTTGGCGGCGATCTCTACTGTTGGAAGGTGTTAAGTGCGGACGGGCATGCGGTCACGGCCAGCAACGGTATGTCTATGGCAGTGGACGGACCCTTAGAAGCAATTGAAGCTGCATACATCCTGTTCGTTGTAGCGGCTTATGATCCGCTAAAGCATCTTGATCGAACTCTTAAGCATTGGCTCAAGCGACATGCGAACGCGGGAGTTATTTTGGGTGGAGTAGATACCGGTGCGTTTGTGCTAGCGGAAGCAGGATTACTCCGAGATTTTCGAATAACCGTTCATTGGGAGACAATTGCTGCTTTCGTGGAGCGGTATCCCACGCTTCGGATCACTCATGAAATCTTCGAAATCGATGGCCAGCGAATCACATCAGCAGGCGGCACAGCATCGATGGACTTGATGCTGGAACTGATCGCGCGCCGTCACGGGCGCGATCTCGCAATCCGGGTAGCAGACCAGTTTGTATTGGGACAAATTCGCCCCCAGAAGAACCTACAGCGCACAAGGTTCGCTGAAAGTCATGGAGTAACCAACTCAAAACTTTTATCGGCAATTGCACATATGGAGAGAAATATAGAGCAGCCTTTGGCTATGGATATAATCGCATGCAATGTTAATATTACGCGAAGGCAGCTTGAGCGTCTCTTCAAAACAACCATGGACGAGACCCCAGCAGGCTTCTACCTCAGAATAAGATTAGACAGAAGCCAACAACTACTGCGACAAACCGGACTTTCGATTCTTGACGTCAGCGTTGCGAGCGGCTTCGAATCCGCTTCTTATTTTGCGCGCTGCTACAAACAGCGTTTTGGAAAATCGCCGCGGGAAGACCGAAGGGAAACCGCCGGAGTCCGAGATAACACGGCAAACTAGCATTTTTTCGCGAGGAGTATTGGATCCGCATAGTCAAGCACCCGAGCTCCCATATCAACTACGTACAAAGTACAAAAATTCGGCCTTGTCAAGGTCCACAGCATGGATCCTCGATAACGCTGGAATCGTATAGGCCGTTGGATTTGTTATAGCGGTAAACTTGCGCAATCTCAACAAGACGCTTGATTTGCGTGCGGGATTAACTGACGTACAATAGTGACAACGCATGAACGCGTTATTACGCAGCTATCCCAATAATTTTGTAGCGCGCAGCAATAAAGTGTTCGAGTCCTCCAGCAGTTTTACGGCCATCAAGTGCGGAGCGTGATTCCCAAACTCCACGCCTGCTCGTTTATACATGTCGTCCACGAATGTGCATAGAGGCAGGACAGCGGATACATGGCGGGCTAGCTCTATTGTTAGGCGCATATCCTTTATGGCTAGACCTAGTTCGAACGTTGGATCATAATCGCCGTTCAAGATCGAAGGGCCATACTGATCTGCCACATAGCTTCGACCCGTACTGTTTTGAATGATGGACAGCATCTTACCCGGGTCCACCCCACCCTTCACGCCGAGCATTAAGGATTCTGCTAATGCAATGGAGTGTAAGTAGCACAGTACCACTTGTGAGATCTTAGCGACGTAGCCCGCGCCTGATCGGCCGAGATATTCGCTACGGCTTCCTATTGCACTGAAGATCTTGCAATGCTTCTGATAGACCGCTTCCTCCCCTCCAACGAGTACTAACAGCGTGGCCGCCTTCGCACCTTCTGCACCACCCGTAATCGGTGCATCCAATGTAGAAATGCCGCGTAGTTTTGCTAGGTCACAGACCTCCTGCCAAACTTCCAAGTTATTCGTGCTCAAGTCTATCCACGTTGCTCCAGGGTTCATGCTAGCAAGCAAACCGCCATTAGTTGCAATCTCGCGGACTATGGCCGGCGTTGGAAGGGATGTCATAACAACCTCCGCATCCCGAACGGTCTCGTGAATCGTGTCATACCAGATCGCCCCAGCGCTAATTAGGTCCTCCGCTTTACCACGATCCAAATCATGTACGGCAAGGCGGAATCCCGACTTAAGCAGATTGGCTGCCATTGGAGCGCCCATATTTCCAAGGCCGATAAATGCTATCTTCATATTTCTTTAACCCCTAACTTGTTGTTTAAGTCGTGACGGTCCCGAAGCTCCAATCGTGAAGCCGGGTCGAGATCTAAAAGCTATGGGTCTCACGCGTTATCATTTATATAACGTATCTCGACAGCCGGAGCGATGCCCAATAAATTTATCTATTTTAGTCGTTAATGCTCAACCGTTCTGCATGGTCAAACCTGGCGGGCTACTTTGCAAAGAACCCCTACGTGTTAGAACCCTTATACTTAGCTTGGCATGCATCCAATGCTGCTCGCAATCCTTTCTCGCTGGTTAATTTTGTCAACATTTGATACTCCTCAACTGGACAAAACCCCATAATCGCTACTTGCTCGAGGTAATAACTAGTAGCTGAGCTAAGACCTTGCAATTCATAAACATGATTCAGATATTTTTTATGCATACGCTGCATCTCACGAGGTAACCGCGCCATTAGCGTTGCTTTTGTCCGCGTCGCCGCTTCAAGATCGGAGGTTGGCACAACATCAGTTACGAGCCCTAATGCTTTCGCCTCGTCTGCGGATACCTCATTCCCGGTCAAAAGCAAGTTTTTGGCCGTTTTCATATTTACAAGCCAAGGAAGAAACATGCAATGACCCGAAACTCCATAACGCACTTCCCCGTATCCCATCTTAGTGTCATCTGAGATGACGGTTACATCACAGAACAAGGAGAGTTCGAATCCCTTCCCAATTGCATAGTTATGAACACTTGCTATCACCGGTTTCGAGATGCGCCAGGGAGTAGTAAAGTCCTCGAACTGCTTAAAATAGTGGGCGCGGTACTGATAGATTGATTGGTAAGTGGAAGACCGCATTCCCTCAGCGTCCTCATCAAGATCATGTCCCGCGCAAAACGCACGACCCGCGCCGCGGATAACGACCACATTAACTCCAGGATCTTCATCCGCTTTCTCTAGACCATCTCGCAATTCGGCGATGAGCTTCATGTTCATCGCATTGAGCTTGTCAGGGCGGTTCAAAGTCAGCCAACAAATATGTTCAGCATCGACTTCGTACAACAGATGCTCGTAGATCATCGATCTTCCTTTTTTTAATGTCATTAGTCGAATAAAACATTACTCTTGTCTTCCAGTCCGAGACTGGATGCTCTTCCGATTCGGGAGTCCTGATCGCTGATGTGCTGACACATCTACGAAATATCAAACAACAACAAAACCATTAATTCGGTTGGGGATTTTGAAGCGCTCACTGCGACCTGCGACCTTTTTCCAGCAACTCATTAAGGGAGCAGGACAATGCTATCGACCTACATTCACATTGCCCGCGCTCATGGAGGTAAACAGTCAGCTAGCGGCCATGGGTGTGGATCGCACATGGCTACGTTCTAGTACACGAATGCGGGAAAGCAACTCGTCTCGGTCCATATAACCACCGCGCAGGAAGCGCTGCCCGCTCGTCGGATCGAAAGCCTTTCGCCCATGCATGATCCTTCGATTATCGAAGCACCACATTTGGCCTGCCTCCAAGCGGTGGCTCACAAGAAATCGCGAATCACGGGTAAGTGCTGAAAAGTGTTGATATGCGCGGTAGAATGCGCCCATTTCTGATGATGGTAAGTTGATCGGTGCTCGAAGCCAGTTCGTCAGTCTAATCTCGCTAAGCTCGCCGCGCGCATCAAGGCCAATAATGGGCGCGTGGCTTCTATAGTCGCTTTGCGGCGCCTTGTTCCAAAAGTCTATTGGATGCTCACAAAGTACGCGAAAGTCCTCGGGCGCTTCTGCTTGCAACGCCGCTGCGATAGCGAATCCGTCGACGAAAGTACTTTCGCCGCCCGCAGCATCGTTGATTAAACAATGGAGAAACTGCAGACCCGGTTGAAGCTCTCTTGTCGACATGTCCGTATGCGCCGGAAGCTCAAGCGAGGTGTAAGCATTGCTGTCAGTCGTTTCAGCTTTTGTCTTCACTTCGAAGATGCTTCCAAAGTTAGTTTCGCGCATAAACGATATACGTTTTGCTGCGGTTTCCACCGCTTCATTTGCTGAGGGGACGCCCGTTAGCATAGTAAGTCCAACATCCCGCGCGGCTAGCAACCAATCAAGCAGGACCGAATCCGAAGAGACTACTTCTGAATAGTCAAATGAAGGAATAACCAATTCGCTACCCCAAGGCTCTACGCTGCGTAAGCGTTCTGCTCGCTCGCTTCGTGATGCAGGGTCGTATGCATGTGAACGCAGCCACCCGGCCTCGTACTGGCTGTTATGACCGTCACTCCAACCGACAATCAACTTGCCCTCCTTATCTAAGGAAATTCTCTGGGCAGAAAGGTTGGCAGGCGCGTCCAGTACCTCAAACAGCTGTTCCCGCGTACGTGGATGCACGCATTGCGAACAAGGGCAGTTGTCGCGCAACCAAAGAAAATGATAGTTGCTAATCCGTTCATCGTCCCATGTCGTTTCCAAGCTGTCACTCAGCACTTTGTACGTACGAATACGATGTGTTGTTTCGAATGTTCTCCAGTCCGCGGCGAATGTCTCAATGACAGGGTTTTGGTTTTCGCTCATTTCGTTCTCCTTGTCGTACTACACGCTTTTGTGTCGATATACCGTCAATTCGGTGTTCGACGTATTGATGAAGACGTACCGCATTTGGATGGCGTTGCGTCATATTAAAGGTGACCAATAGCGATTGGAAACGCGAACGGTCATTATGACCCGAACCGGATTCTATCGGCTTTAATCGCGCTAACGTCTAAGCAACTTTACGGTCCTTGTTGGAGAAGAACTGCTAATTTTGCGACTTTCTAACGCAGTTTTGCGACAAGATGTGTATTTGCGCTGCTGTGTAAGGGATCGCTGTGTCAGAGCCAAGTGATGAGCGGCGCAAATGCCCCATCGGAGGATCGGCATAATGGAGCCATTCGATGATCGGCACATAGGCGCAACCTGTGTCGTGCAGTGAAGGCGGTTCAAACTTTCCCAATTGGATGCGCTTCGCTCTTCCTGAGCGGAGCGCCCATAGCCAAGCGAAGGTTCGAATTGTTTGATACCTCCAAGTCCTTGTCCACATGCGGCAAGGCGATCCTGACCGCGACATAGTCCGCGCTAGGTTCATGGGCCGCTAGAAGCCCACCGCTGTAAGGCACACTGCGCAGGAGCTCGGCTGACCTGATCCGGCGCAGTCGCTGCCGAGTTAAGGTCGAAAGTGGTGTTCGGGATGAGGCAGGGATTTGAAGGCGGTGGCGGTTTAGCTGAGAATGTTGCTTGTCTAGAGTAACAACCTGCCAAACCGGAATCCACCACCAATGAAGAAGGTTACAGAAGAAACAAGCGCGGGTAAATCGGAAGCACCGCCCAGCGGCCTTGACGATTTGATTCAGCGAGGCGCACGGCAGATCATCCAGCAAGCGATTGAGGCGGAGTTGGCGACATTGCTCGAACGCTACGATAACGTGAAGACGCTCGACGGGAGGCGCGCCGTGATTCGCAATGGCTACCTGCCTGAGCGCGAGGTCGTGACAGCAATCGGTCCGGTCACCGTGAAGGTGCCGAAGGTTCGCGATCGCTCAGGCTCGGGCGTGAAGTTCAATTCGAACATCGTGCCGCCCTATATTCGGAAATCACCCCGCGTGTCGGCGGCGTTGCCCTGGTTGTATCTACGTGGCGTCTCGACCGGCGACATGAGCGAGGCGCTGAGCGTGCTGCTGGGTGAAGAAGCCAGGGGCCTTTCGCCGAACGTGGTCAGCCGTCTGAAGGCGCAGTGGGCCGATGAGCACGCCTTGTGGAATCAACGTGATCTGTCAGGCGCTCGCTGGATCTACTGGTGGGCCGACGGCATCCACACAGGGCTGCGTAGCGACGATTCGGATGGTCAGTGCCTGTTGGTCATCATCGGGGTGAAGCCGGACGGAACGAAAGAACGCGTGGCGATCGGCGACGGGTTCCGCGAGTCGAAAGACGCCTGGTGCGAGCTCTTGCTGGATCTGAAAGCGCGAGGCCTGCAAAGTGGTCCGCTGCTCGCGAGCGGCGACGGCGCGATGGGTCTGTGGGCAGCATTGGCTGAAGTGTTTCCGAAGACTCGGCACCAGCGCTGCTGGTTCCATAAGACTGGGAACATTCTCAATGCCTTGCCTAAATCCCAGCATGGTCGGGCCAAAGCTGGCCTGCAGGAGATCTGGCAAGCCGCCACGCGCGAAGAAGCGCTCGTGGCCTTCAATCGCTTTACTGACATTTATTCGGCCAGGTATCCAAAGGCAACGGAAAAACTCACGAAAGACAGCGATGAACTGCTTGCCTTCTATGACTTTCCTGCCGAACACTGGCAGCATTTGCGAACGACCAATCCCATTGAGTCCACCTTTGCCACCGTTCGACATCGAACAACCCGCACGCGCAATTGCGTTTCGCGTCCGACCTTCCTTGGTCTCGCATTCAAGCTCATCGAGTCGGCGCAACAATCATGGCGGCGCATTCGTGCACCAGAGAAAATCGCCTCGCTGCTGGAAGGCATCCCTTTCAAAGACGGACTACCGGTGACCGACAGCACACCGGCTCAGCAACCGCTCGCCGCCTGATCACGCCACGCCTCGCAAACACCAGATTTGACAATAACTCGTCGCTGCCGCAAGACACCGTGATCGCCGCTCAGTTCGGCCGCATACCGCATCTGCCCTGCACCTGCGTATCGACGCTCGAACCCTTTGGCGGACAGATCAGCAGCTGGTTCAGGCTGATGTTGTGCAGGACACGACGATCCACAGTGCGCTTAAACGCGACCACCGCTACACCAGTAGATATTCTGCGCTGCGCCGCTTCCTGAGGCATCCGGGCGTCGAACGTAGCGTCACCGCGGCGAGCATTCTGGACTTTCCGCCGGGCGAGGCCGCGCAAAGTTAACTTCGGCGCTGGCCCCGCGCTCATTCACGAATCAGGGCATGCGCTTAAGACGTAGTTCTTCGTCATGACGCCATGCTGGTCGCGTCACCGGTACGACGAACTCGTCTTCGATTATACCGTCGAGACGTGGCTGACCTGTCATCGGTGCGCTTTTGAGTGGATCAGCGGCTATCTATGCTGATCATCATCGACAACACGAAGTGCAGGATCATCAGGGCATGCATGTATGACCCAATGTCCAGCGTTCCTAAGCGGGGCTTGCTGAAGGATACGGCTTCAGGATCGATGTCGTCCGCCCCACGACCCGCAGAAGAAAGGCGTCGTTAAATCGGGCGTCAAGTACGTCGCGAAGTCCTTCATGCCGTTACGCACGTTCCGTAATCTGCTGGATGCAAACCGGCAATTGCGTGAATGGATCATGCTGGACACCAGTGTTCGTGAACAAGGCACGACACGCGAACAACCACTGGCGCGTTTTGCCATCCAGAAGCCGCTGTTGACGGTACCCCCGATTTGCCGCCGGTGCACGCCGCGTGGTTCAGCAGGGATTGGAGAATGCGACCGAAGCGGCCGCCGTTGACGTAGGTATCGGCGTGCGTACTGCGGGGACTGCGCGATGGCCGCGCGCTCCAGACCTATGGCAGAATCGCTTTAATGGACCGCCACCTGAGGCTGGCATGCGCCAGCGCCCGTTCGCATGCGGCCTCCAGTCTCCCGTCGCCCACCTTGTCCGCGAAGCCGCACAATGCCCTGCCTGCCGCGCAAATTGCCAAGCGCCTCGTCGTTGAAGAGCGCCTCAATCACTGCGTGGCAGTAAGGACCGACTCGTTCGGCCTGGGCTAGACACCATTAAGGGTCGTGTTCGCGCCACGCCTTCGCTGCCGGCGGCTGATGATCCCGGCCTGTGTAGCGAACGCCAGGCTTACGTAACCGGGGGTGGGTGGTGACGATTTCGTGCTGATGGAACAGTTGCACGACCGTCGGTTGCCTTTGCCCAAACGTCTTGCCGAAAAAGGCAAACGGCACCGAGTAGAGCATTTTGCGATGCTGGATGTGAGCGTCCCGAAGAACCGCGATCGATCCACTAGATGCCCATAAACCTCAGTCCTAGATTAACACGGCGCTCAAGCAATTGCGCCCGTCTGGCGTGCTCAATTCCCTTAAGGAGTGCAACCACCAAGCCGTTGACAGCCATCTCGCCTACACGGAGTTCCTCGCCATGCTGCTCCATGACGAAGTCTCCGACGAGACCAGAAGAAGCTGCGCACCTGCCTGGCCCGTGCTGACTTCGCAATGAGCAAGACCCTCGAGACATTCGACTTCGACCGCCTGCCGAACCTGAATCGAACCCATATCCATGACCTTGCTATTGGTCGCTATATCAATGAGAAGGTCCCTATTCTCATTACCGGGCCAACCGGTACCGGCAAGTCGCACTTAGTCCAGGCTTTGGGCAATTGCGCCGCCCGGCAGGGACGTGATGTCTTGTTGGCCACGCAGCCCCGGCTATTGAACAGTCTGCAGACAGCTCGCGCGACCGATCCTTATAAACACAAACTGACGCCTGCAGGCGTACCGGTCCTAATCGTCGACGAATTTGCGCTCAAGCCGCTGCGCTCGTCGCAGGATGAAGACTTCTACGACGTGATCGCCGAAAGGTACGAGAGCGACGCGACGGTCCTGGCCGAGTAACCTTGCCTTCAGCGAATGGGGAGAGGCGTTTGCCGGCAACCGCATCCTCGGCGCTGCGACTCTCGATCGCTTACGCCACGGCGTCTATAGCATCGTGCTGGTGGCGACGGCTTCTGTTGTTGTCCGTCAATAACGGGAGTGGACAAAATTTAAGGGAGCGCGACTTTTTGCTCTAAGCTACCTTCGACACCGGTTAGAGATAAAGTCAAATGTGGTGTTTGGAAAGTTCGGTCTGATCAGGCGGCAAGCGGTTGCTGAGCCGGTGTGCTGTCGGTCACCGGTAGTCCGTCTTTGAAAGGAACACCTTCGAGCGACTTTTTCGGGCGCACGAATGCGCCGCCACGATTTTTCCGCCGACTCAATCCGCTTGAATGCGAGGCCAAGGAAGGTTGGACGCGAAACGCAATTGCGCGTGCGAGTTGTTCGATGCCGAACAGTGGCGAAGGTCGACTCAATGGGATTGGTCGTTCGTAAGTGCTGCCAGTGTTCGGCAGGAAAGTCATAGAAGGCGAGCAAGTCATCACTGTCTTTTGTGAGCTTCTCCGTCGCCTTCGGATACTTGGCCGAATAAGCGTCAATAAAGCGGTTGAAGGCCGCGAGCGCTTCTTCGCGTATGGCGGCTTGCCAGATCTCCTGCAGGCCAGCTTTTGCCCGACCATGCTGCGATTTGGGCAAAGCGTTGAGTACATTTCCAGTCTTGTGAAACCAGCAGCGCTGGTGTCGAGTCTTTGGGAATACTTCGGCCAATGCTGCCCACAGCCCCATTGCCCCACCGCCGGCCGCGAGCAGTGGACCACTTTGTAGGCCTCGTGCCCTCAGATCCAGCAAGAGCTCGCACCAGGCGTCCTTCGACTCGCGGAAACCATCGCCGATCGCCACGCGTTCTTTCGTTCCGTCCGGCTTCACGCCGATGATGACCGACAAGCACTGGCCGTCCGAATCGTCGCTGCGCAGCCCCGTGTGGATGCCATCGGCCCACCAATAGACCCAGCGCGCGTTTGACAGATCACGCTGATTCCACAGGGCGTGCTCTCGGACCACTGAACCTTTACACGGCTGACCACGTTGGGCGAAAGACCTTTGGCCTCTTCGCCCAGCAGCACGCTCAGCGCCTCGCCCATGTCGCCGGTCGAGACGCCACGTAGATACAGCCAAGGCAACGCCGCTGACACGCGGGGTGACTTCCGAATATAGGGCGGCACGATGTTCGAATTGAACTTCACGCCCGAGCCCGAGCGATCGCGAACCTTCGGCACCTTCACGGTGACCGGGCCAATCGCGGTGACAACCTCGCGCTCAGGCAGGTAACCATTGCGAATCACAGTTCGCCTTCCATCAAGGGTCTTCACGTTGTCGTATCTTTCTAGCAATGCCGCCAATTCTGCCTCGATTGCTTACTGGACGATCTGCCGTGCGCCCTGTTGAATCAAGTCGTCAAGTCCGCTGGGCCGTGCTTCCGATTTACCCGCGCTTGTTTCTTCTGTAACCTTCTTCATTGGTGGTGGATCTCGGTTTGGCTGGTTGTTACTCTAGACAAGCAACATTCTCAGCTAAACCGCCACCGCCTTCAAATCCCTGCCTCACCCGAACACCACTTTCGACCATAACTCCACCGGTTAAGCGAGGTGACGGATGGATATGCACTGGACGATCTACCTACAGCGAGACGGCGCCGATGAAAAAATGCCGTTGGCGCGGTTTAAGCGCCCGCTCGAAGGAGCTACCCCGGCTGACTTCGGATTGTCGATGTCAGAGGCAAGAAGCGTGCTTTCCAGTCTTCAGCAGTTGGTGGCTCAAAATCAGATCCGCGCCTACGATGCTCGACGCCGCCGCTGCAGACATTGCGGGCGATATCGCCGCATAAAGGACTGGCGCTCCCGAGTTTTTGCGACTGCGTTGGGCGATATCAAAGTTCGAGTGCCCCGTGTGATATCGTGCTTGTGCACCCCCGAGCCACTCGACGATAACGACGACTCAGCGGATCTTCGATTTTCCGAGTGCCCGATAGAAGGTTTGCTACCGGGGCGACGTACGCCGGAGCTCGATACATGTGTGCAAAGCAAGGTGCTTGCGTTTCCTACCGGTCCGCCGCGCGCAATGTCGCGGATCTCACTGGGTTGCACACACTATCTCACGCCACTATTCGCAGAGAAACGCTCAACTGCGGTGAGCACATTGAAAACGAGCAGTTCCACGTTGGGTGGTTCGCGGGAACCCAACACCGTAGTGGAGCGAAGCACTTGCGTCTGGCAATTGACGGCACGGTAGTCACAGCGGTGCCGCTGGAAGAGGTGCGAAAGTTCGAAGTTATCGCGGGCCGTGTTGAGTGTGAGGGCATAGTTGCTCGACGGTTTGCTTGTGCCCTCCAGCGTACAAGCCTGACACGCGTGCTTATTGCGGCTGCGCTCGACCGGTGTGGTTGGGTACATTCTACTTTGGTCGACGTGGTCGCGGACGGTGCTCGAGGTATGCGATCGTTAGTGACTTCGGTGGCGCCTTGCGTTGCACCGCGGATCCTTGACTGGTTTCACATCGGTATGAAGCTTCGCGCGGTGCGTTCGGCGCTGTCCGCGTACACATTTCCTCTCGACCAGCAACCAGTGGTCATGCGGCGATGCCTGCGACTAATTAATCGCGTGCGCGATAAGCTGTGGCGAGGCCGGGGCGAAGCGGCAATTGAAATTCTAGGTACTCTCATCGCCTCCTTGAATCTTGAGGTTGGATCTTTGCCACAGTTCTACAGTCTAGCTGCCGGCACAGCGAGTAACGCGGCCGGTCGATTATTGACTTTCCTGGTGAACAATCGCAGCGATCTCATCGACTATCAACAAGCACGTATGAACGGCCGTCGGGTATCGTCGGCGTCGGCCGAATTGGTAATGAATCATTTGATAAATCGACGGCTCACGAAGCGACAACAAATGCGGTGGTCATTGAGAGGTGCTCACTACCTACTGCAAACACGAGTGGAGCTGCTCAACGGTAGGCTGGAGACCTGCTTCGCCAAGCGCTTCCCTCACTTCAGATCGCCAGAGGTCGCCCATCCTTAGGTGCGTCTCCCCCATATTTTGTCCACTCCCAGAATTAGTGAACTGCAACAGATGGCTGCGAGACCGTTGATGCTCTTGCGGAAGTCAACGGCGTCGCAATGCACCTAAACCTTTAGTTCATCGTCCAGGCGGAACATCGCACCTCCTAGCGTCTCGATCTTGGCCGATAGCAACGGCGCGTCGTTGCCGCTGCATTCAAACCGGAGTGTGACGCCGTTGGACATCTGCACTGTCAACCGCGCCGACGCCAACGCGGACGATGACGTCCTTGCTGCGGGGGTGTGCCGTTGTGGACCACGACCCAAAATGCCGAAGTGCATGCTATGTCAGCCAACTGCGTGACATCAAGCGCGACGATTGACCCTTTTTCAACAAACGCGCGCGTCCCGTCGCTGAAGCGACTCGTACCTAGCTGGTTTCGCAACGAGAACAAGTGAACGATGGTTTGTACCTACCGAAAGCGCTCGACTACAGCTTGCAGCGGTGCACATGATCCATACCCATATTGGTGACAGTGATTTGGCCGAAACCAAGTATTCCCGATCTTCAGCAATATTGATTTCCACGTCGCGAGCAGGAGATCGTTTCAAAAGATTTTCTAAGTCTGTGGCTGCGGCCATTCAATACAAAAGGAGAAGCATCGGGCCCTATGCCTCAAGAGGTGAGCCAGCAACGTTCGAAATATCGACGATTTGATAATTCGCCGCCGACGTCAGGTATGTATCCACCAACCCTAGTGCTAACGCCATCGAGAAAATGAGGAAACATCGGGATAATCGCGCCACCATCATCACGAAGCAACTGATTAGCTTGCTCGTAAATAGCAACGCGCTTGTTTATTGCTCTCTCCTGTCTTCCTTGCGCCAGCAGCTCATCGAACTGAGAACTAGACCACGCTGTCTCGTTCCAAGCTGCGTTCGACTTATAAACCAAATTGAGCATCTGATCTTGCGTGGGTCGTCCATGCGAATAGGTCACACAAAAGGGCACTTTATTCCAAACATTGGACCAGTAACCATCGCCCGGCTCGCGCTTAACTTCAATCGCAATTCCGGCTCTTGCAGCTTGCTCCTTGAAAAGCACTGCCGCATCAACCGCCCCGGAAAAAGCTGCGTCAGACGTATGCAAGACGATTGGGCCGGAGTGGCCAGACTTCTTATAAAGCATCGCAGCTTGTTGCGGATCATATTTACGTTGCGTAAGCGGGGTAGAGAGCGGGTATGATGAATTGATAGGAGTATCGTTTCCTACAGCACCCATGCCTCGGATGATTTGTTTTACCATTTCATCTCGGTCGATCGCTAACTTGAGGGCCTGTCGAACGAGCGGATTGTCAAATGGGGGAACATTGCAGCGCATCACGAATAGATAGTGACCACGTCCAACGGTCGGTACAACTCGAGCAATTGTTGCCCGCGTCATCATTGCCACAACCTTGGGCTCGACGCGATTAATCAGGTGCACTTGACCGTTCATCAGGGCGGAAACCCGAGCGGTGTTATCGTTAATAGCAAGTGTTTCTATCGTATCAACATAGCCCACGTCGGGACGCCAATAGCGCGGAAACTTCTTCGTTACGTAACGGACTCCTGGCTTCGCTTCGACGATTTGATATGGACCGGTCCCAACGCCTGAGTCTCCTGGGTCTCCATCAGGCTGTATAGCTAGGTGATAATCTGTAAGTAGAAAGGGGAAGGCTACATCGGCTCCTGCAAGCGTCACCACGATTTCCCGCTCAGACACCGCTTGAATATCGACGATAGACGCCAGTGTGCTAGCGGCTCCCGATTTCGACTTCGGTCCCCTATGGCGGTTCAACGAGTAAACGACGTCCTTCGCGGTCATTGGCTTGCCATTGTGAAAAAGGACACCAGGCCTGAGCTTGAAATTCCAAGTTTTCAAGTCGTCGGAGTGTGTCCAGCTTTCAGCGAGCATTGGTTGGAGCTCTTTGCCATTGGGGGCGACAATTACGAGCTGCTCCGTCACTTGCGCAAGCACATTTTCAATGACTTCTGCAGTCGATAGAGCCGGATCAAGGCTGTCGGTTGTTTGACCGCTTGACAGACCTACGACCAAGTGGCCGCCGCGCCTCGGTTTCTCCTGGGCTATAGCAGATGCACCAGGGATGGCAAGCGAGAGACCAGCAGCGCCCATGCCAAATATAAATTGACGACGATTAGGTGATTGTTGTTGCATAGATTTCCTTTTTCCGTTTTCTCGCGACGCTTCTGTGTGCACCACAAATAGTTGCTGGCTAATTATCCTGTGCTTGACATGTGCTTACTCCCCTCACCAACCTCCCCATCACCTGTATGGACGTGGAAAGACTTTTTAAGCTGTCAATTGTTAATTGTCAACCATTGTACGCGTGTAGCGTTGGATTTGGCAGCTGGCGATGTGAACCGGACATCGTTGTGCTAGCAAAGCTTGCAAATCGTCTCTCCACGTTCATGCGACGCGGGTTGTGAACTGCTTGCGCTAGCAAGGCTCTGAACACGGGCTAGTGGAATTAATGAATGCAACAGTTGCTTACCCGTCGCCGTCAATACGTGTCTCACCCTAGGCGTGCAAATAAGAGGCCACCAACGGTCGTCTCAATGTTCGCAAGCCGGTGGCCGACGGCAGACGGTGTCGGCCCCAGCTCGGCGGCTGCGACGATTTACACTTCTCATTCGCGCAACGCTGTCGAAGGCGACGATAGCTTTTAGGGCGGAATTCGCATATCTTTGGTTAGGCACGAGTTCTAAGATTGTACGGCACCCGCTTGCATGACTTCCGCCCTAGGCAGCGCGAAGAACGAGACTTCCCGGATCACTGCTCAGAAGGCATAGCGTTGGAACCCCTCACCTTGTGCGAGAAGCTTTTCTGATCGATGCTTGGCATTCCAGCTGGCATATCGGCATCAATCTCGGCTGATCTTCGCGAAACTGGAGCAGTGCTGCAACGTAACGCGCATCGGCATCGCTTAGCTCCTACGTCCAGGTATTTGGTGCTCGGGTGATACATGCTTTGAGGCACTGCGCCGCCGCGACGAAATCTTCGTTCTGTTCTTTCAACGTCTCCTCATCGCTCAGGTAGAACGTCCAGTAGAGCGTCTTGAGCCTGTCATCCCTTACTTTCACTGGCTAGCCTTCCATTAGCGTAACCGGCATGACTGCCGCAGCGAAGAGCAGCCGCAATTGGAAACTGCTGCGTGGGCAAATCTACCAGACGTTAGGTAGATAAAAAGAAGAATTCAAAGCAGACGGCCCTGATTATCCTCATTAAACCAACCTTCCCAAAAACCGTCGTACAAATTTATCGGATGCGGAAGTCCAGCAGTCGTTCCCTTCGAACGAAGCGAATTCAGGCGTCCGGCGCACGAAGCATCGTCAGTGATGAAATGAGATATCCCGGCTGCGACGCACTGCCCGATCAACTTGGCGTCATCCTTGATCGCCACGCGAGCGTCGCCCTCCTGGCGTGCTGCAAACATCGCATCGAAGATCCGCGCGGTGACAATGGCATGATCGATGTTGAAGGGCAAGGTCATGAAATTATTCAATCCCAGATCTGAGATGCGCTGGCGCACTTCAAACTCACTGATCACGATCGTGGACAGATGCATCATGACGCCGGCGCCGATGAACCGTTGGAAATATTCTTTGGCCAGCTCATGATGCGGACGACTTGTGCTGCTCAGGCAGATCAAAAAGCTGGTGTCGACCAAAACCGAGTTCAATCGGTCTCCCCCCGAATGTGACGCACCCACGTGGCGGGATCTTCGGCATCCGACCACGCCTGCTCGCCGTTCGCAGTCAACCGCGCGAACTGCTGCTGATCGAACTTCGGCTCGTAATGCACGAATTCGACCAGCTGAGCATCGATTAGCTCACCGGTCGCCAAGTCCATCGAGGCCCGGATGCGCACGTGAACCTCTTTGTAGAGATGATTTTCGGTTTCGGCACGAATCAGGGCTCTGTCCGTCTGAACAACGAGCGTTTTGCCGTCGGGTAGCTTGATATGGGCATTCGCCTGAGTTGATCCCCCCAAGTCCACGACCTCCCCGCGAATGTAACGCTCGACGTTGACAATCGTCCTTGCCTGCTCCGCCTTGAACCTAGTCTGATACGTGATGGCAATGACTGCCCCGCTTGGCGTCGAGATCTTAAAGTGCATCGATGCTTTTCTATCGGCGGCGGCCTGCCATTTCTGGATGATGATCCGGCGTTTTGGATCAATTCCGCTGATATCGGTACCTGATTCTAATATTCGCAGATCGTGGACCAGGCTGGGGGAGGAGAAATCCCGGGCCTGAACCGCGAGCGAGCCGTGGACGACCGCCACCTCGGCTGCGTCGGCGTCCGCATCACGGCCACTTCCCTTCAAAAAGTCCCTCACGTCGCTGGCAAAGCTCGCCAGGGTCGCGAGCGGAACCCTCGCCGGGCTGATGTCGTAGCCCGGTGAGTCGTCTTCAAGCGAGAGAGTGAGAGGTGGTTGGTCCATGACTGCATTGTCCCGCGTTTTTCCGGTGTCCGTCTATGCCTTCGCGCAGGCCCCGCTGTAGAGATCGCTGACGGGCTACTCCACGCCCGGATTGCACTCATCTTACCGAGCATGCGCAAATGAAGGGGATGATAGCTGTAACTATCATCCCCTTCATTTCAATCCCAGCGCTTCGGAAGAAGCCAGCTACCAAAAGTCGCGCAGGGGAGACGGCTCCCTGACTTGCAACGGCACCCTGCCCTACCAAACAGCCCGTTATTCCCGTGACGGTGGAGCGGAAGCGGAGCAAAGTACCCGCAACCGCATCCCAACCCTCAATCCAAGCGAGGTTATGTTGATAACCGGTGGTATCAGCATTGAGGTTTTCCACATGTGCACCGCTGTCCCCTCCCTTGCTGATTTAGGCGGTGCCGCTTGAAGACTCCGATCGTCCGGACTGGAGATCCAGCAACATTCGGTCAACCTTGCTTACTCGCTCGCCGATGTCGCCAACATGGGGCGTCGAGCGTCGGGACCAAAACTTAAGAAGCCCCGGTACGCCGGTCCAGTTCCGCTGTAGTGCGCTCCAGCTCCCGCGCGATCATCGCCTCATCTGGCAACACCGTCTGGTATTCCGCGGCGAGAATCTTGTTAGGCAAATTGTCCAGCGCGTAGTGTGCTTCGGCCGCACCTTTTTCGGCGCAAAGGATCAGACCAACAGGCGGATTCTCCCCAGGCTTCATCCAGTGCTCGCGGGCGTAGTTCAGATAGAGATGCATCTGCCCGGCGTCCGCGTAGCTGAAGCGACCGACCTTGAGATCGATGATGACCAGACATCTCAAACGTCGATGAAAAAACACTAGATCGACCCTAAACCACGTGTCGTCTATTCTTAGGCGGCGCTGCCTTCCGACGAAAGCAAAGTCGTCGCCGAGCTCCAGCAGGAAATCCGCCAAATGGTGGATCAGCGCCTCCTCAAGATCCGTCTCCGAATACTCGTCCTTGATGTCGAGAAACTCAAGTACGAACGGGTCGCGAATCGCCTCCTCTGGCGTAAGGAGATCGCCTGGCTGGACGTCAGCGGCTTTCCTGAGCAGGGCAGCCTTGTTGCGCGACAGCGCGAGCCGCTCATAAAGCTGGCTACTGATCTGGCGGTCGAGCTGGCGCACGGACCAGCCTTCGCGCAACGCCTCGGTTTCATAGAAAGCGCGAGCGGCCGCCGTCTTCACTGACAGCAGGCGCACATAGGCGGACCAGGGCAACGTAAATCGGGTGGCTAGCGCCATGTAGTTGGGCGCCGTTGCCGTCGTGTCGACGACGTCTTTTGCAGGCCGCGATTTTCCAGACGGCGTCTGGACATTCATCGGGGCTGCAGATTTTCCAGACACCGTCTGGAAAATGTCCGCCGCGGACCAGGCCAGATAAAAGGCCCGCATGCTAGCCAAATTGGCCTTGCCGAATCCGCGTCCGAAACGTCGCGTCAGGTCGTTCGCGAGTCGCGCGATGAGCGCCTGACCGTAGCCGGCGCGCGCCTGCCCGCCCTGCTCACTGCCCACGATCCGCCGCCCGATCTCCCAGTAGGCAGCGGTCATCACGGCATTGACGTTGCGTGCCGCCGTGCGTCGCGCCGACTCGACCACGCTGATCAATTCATTGTGCAATCCGGCGTAGTCGCCGAGCCCGATCCCCGGCTTCGTCATGGCCCGCCCACCGCGTCCGTAAACACCTTGCCGACCGCAACCTTGAGCGTCTTCTCTGCGGTAATTTGAATTTCGGCGCCCATCGACGGGTTGCGGCCGATGCGTACAGGATACTGCCCCATCGAGACCGATTCGAAACCGTCCAGTTGCACGACGTCGCCGGCGGTCACCGAGCGCGTGACAACGCCTAGTACTGCAATGATTGTTTCGCCGGTGACAGTCTTGCTGTCGTCGACGCTGGCTGCGACAGCGTCGACGAGATCCTTTTCGTTCATGAGCAGCCCTGTTCAGTGAGCGAGATTCGCACCCTACCCCATCGCTCCTCGCACAGGCAAATCACTGCGCAAACGTGACGCGTGCCAATGTCAGCGCATTTGCATTTGTGTGTGATGTGCACAGTGCGACTCCGGATGGAAAAACGCCGGCAGCGCCGGCGTTCTTTTGAGCATTGTCTACGATTACGAGGGCTTGCACTTGATCCGTGGTTGTCGACGATACCCGTTTTGTACAAGTCAAGTTCCTTAATAGACCGTTAGTTGCAAGCGGTGCCTGTTCCATTCTTCCGCTTTGAAACCGAGCAAGCACGATGATTGAACCGAGAGAAGGAAAATCTCATTTTTTTCTGCTGGGCCACGTGAGGACGAATTCGAGCATCGGAACGGACGGGAAATCGCTTTGTTCCACGCGTAGAGTTTACTTGAAGTTAACCAGCTACGCGGTTATTCTCCCGGTTATTGGCTTTTTTCTTCCAAACCGGGATAGTTCCCGCTGACCGCGACAAGGAACAGCATTGTGAGCGTTGCAGATCTTTCAACCACAAGAATCCCTGATGTCGAGGAATCCGTTTCAATCGATGATTTGGTCGATCTTTCTAATCAGGCGGCGGACGTCCTAGATCAGATCCGGGATGCAATGCTCGAACCATACCCTCGGAAAAAAGCGCCTTCATTCACTAGTGCGACGCTTGCGATGCTGTGCGGGATCGATAAACCCCGAGTGAAATATCTTAGTAGCAAAGGAGATTTGCCCGTCGGTACGTCAACAGGTTCCGGGCGGGCTAAAGTTTTTACTCTCGAAGAAGCTATTACTTGGATTAAGGCTACTTCCAAGCGCCCTCTTCGCCCGTCCGGCGCACGTGCGCGTGTTTTTGCCATCGCTAATTTTAAAGGCGGTGTGACGAAAACTACAACGGCCGTATCGGCCGCGCAGGGTTTAACGCTCTTAGGTAGGAAGGTATTAATTGTTGATTGTGATCCGCAAGGCTCGACAACGCAACTTTGTGGTTATGCGCCGGAGACCGAAGTTTCAGACGATACGACTCTGCTTCCGCTCTTCTATGGAGACGAACCCGATGTGCGCTACGCGATACGCCCGACCTACTGGCACAACCTTGACCTGATTCCCGCGCGTATTGCGTTATCTGACGTGGAATTCGAAGTGCCAGCCAAGTTGCTGTCTGACCGTAAATTTGAATTCTGGGATATTTTAAATAAAGGTCTTCGCCCGGCACTCGCGGACTATGACGTAGTGATCATCGATACCCCGCCTGCACTGAGCCAGCTGACAACGAATGCGCTCGTTAGCGCCGACGCCATAATTCTTCCGTGCCCCCCCGAAGGCATGGACTTCGCAAGCTCTACTCAGTTTTGGCGTCTGTTTTCTGAGGTCGCAAGGCGACTCCCGAACGTGCGTACGAACAAACGTTACGACTTCGTCAAGGTGGTCATGACTAAAGTCAAAAATACTGAGCTTTCTCGGGTCGTCCAAGGCTGGCTTCATAAAGCCTATGGTGCGCGCGTTCTACCGATATTGCTTCCTGAGTCAAGCGTCCAAGTCAGTGCCGCAGCGATGCTATCGACGATTTACGACGTAAATAAGGCAGATGTTAATAGCACTTCCTATGCGCGCATTCGAGAGCCGTTTGACCGCTTTACCGAATACTTGGATAGCCAATTAGTTCGTGCCTGGACGAAGGAGATGGCTCAATGAGCATGGCAAAGAAAATGGCGGAGCGCACGAGCAGCATTGATGCGGATCGGTCGAAGCGGCTCGGCGCATCGACTGACGCTGCGCCGGCAACCTCTACTGGCCGCTTGCTGGACGTTCAGCTCCGCGTTAATGAAGCGATAGATAGGGCAGATGTAGCAGAAGAACGTGCGACTAAAGCTGAAGCCGCACGAATCGCCTTGGAACGGTCGCTTGATGATGCAAAGCAACAACTTGCAGAACTAGAGGCTTCTTCATCCGCAGCAGGTGAAGACATATTGGTAAGCTCATTGGTGGAAGTTCCAGGGCGTCGCCGCGTTCTTTCTAGCGAAGAATATGAAGAACTGAAATCCAACTTGACTGCGAGCGCACTGATCCATCCGATTGTATTCATGGACGCGGGCGCCGGCAAAAACGAGATCATCTCGGGCCATAACCGCGTGCGCATTTATCGCGAATTGGGACGCGAACGCATTAAGGGAGTTCGGTTTTCTGGATCGCAGGAAGAAGCCGAGATGGGTGCCGCATTCTCGAACTTACTTGCCCCTTCTCTCCCCGATTATGAAAAATATCGACAGTTTGAACGAATGAGGGATCTGTCCGGGTTTTCGCAGTCCGACATTATCCGATTGTCGGGATTGGCTCAGGGGCACGTCGCTCGCATATTTTCATTCGCGAATCTTCCCCAAAAAGCTAAAGAACTGATTTCGCAAAATCCGCACAGACTAGGCGGTCACGCAGCACAAAAGCTGGCAATGCTTTCGGAACAGGGCCGTAGCGAACAAGTGGTCGAAGCAATTGCAAAATTGGTTGTGGATTCAACTTTTACACAAGAAAAAGCTGTCGCGCTCGCCTCACCTAAAGCCAAGGTCACTTCGGCCCCAGCGGTCCAAACTTTCAGTCGCGGGAAGCGAAAAGTCTGCGAGATGTCAGTGCGAAGCGGAGTGATTGGATTGCGATTTAACGGCAAAGAAGGTGATGCGCTTGCCACAAACTGGAGCGAACGAATTGCTGAGTTCATTAGGTCCGAACTGCTTAGCGAAAGTTGATATTCCACTGGATTAGCCAGCAATATCAAAGACTTAACGGAAGAACAATCCCTTGCAGTCAATTTATTCCAATGGAATAGTACGCAAAATCAATGACTTACGACTCGAAGGCTTCGCGCATATGATCTAGACAGCAAAAAAGACAAAAGCCTCCGGTTGGCGCCGAAGGCTTTTGAATACAAGGGCTTGGTTGTCCCCTGCGAAACACTCTCCGACCGCAAATCGGAAAGGGCTCTGACAGTTCGGAGTGTAGCGCAACGATAAGGACAGTCAAGTACGACTCAACCATTTTTTTAATGGTCGACAGACATGTCTATCGCGCAACGCTCCGTTGCTAGCGAGGGTAAGTTGCATCTAAACGATCGCGATGCCCTTATTGCCTACAATGCGGAAAACATAAATTTACCGTGGATCATTTTTCGCGCTGCCTTTCGGGCGAGTCGAACCGACCAGCTTCCCGCGCGCGCACGCGCTACGCTTGCTGCCTTGGCGCGGACCGTTGATGCTTCTAAGCCTTTTGGTGCGATCTACGCCAAGCGCGAGCTACTCACTGACCGTGCGATGCTCTCCATGCGAACCTTCTATCGCAGTCTCGATGACTTGGAGAATGCAGGATTAATAGATAGGCGCCCGCAATCAAGGTATGTCGAAGCTGGATTGTTTGGGCGATCATATCTTCATCTCACCGAACAGGCGGCAGTCCTCCTTGGCCTGATTGAACCAACTCAAGCCCAAGGCGTTCAGACTGACGTTGAGTCTGCAACCCCATCAAGTGCTAGCCCGGGAACCTCATTTACTCGACCGTCTGCCACCGTGGCAGACGGTGGTATATATATAAATCTTTACCCTGATTCTTCTCAAAAGAGACAACCGGGACAAGTGCCAGCGGACCTCCAGCGCCTGCGGGCCCTGGGATTTTTTGATTTCATGATTTTTAAGCTCATGCGCGAAGCTCGGGAGCAGGGAAAGCGCCTCTCCGATGTCGTTGAGGCGACCTGGGATCACCTGAAGCTCGCCGCTGCGCCAATCAACTACCTGCGCGCCCTGCTGCGCAACCCGGTCGATTTTTCACACTTAGTCCGCCGACGGATCGAAGCCAAGACCGCTCAATCCAGGGAAAACGATCTCCAAGCACATGCTGTCCAGACAGCTCGAGAACATGCTGGCAGATCGTTCGTCGATGCGGATGCCCAACGCCATTACCTCATCGAGCCCGACGGCCAATCGATGACGATTACCAATGCAGGGGAGGGCGTTCCCCGCCAAGCTGTCAATTGGGTGCAGCCGTTCGCTGTCGCATTGCAAAGCGCCAAAATCCGCCTCGCAACGACCGCCGATCTCGAGGCATTTGCCGCGACCTGTCGCAAGGGATTCACCCCTGATGGGCCCGCCATGGCAATCAAGCGGCAGCCGATTATTGCCTCTGCGTCGGCCCAACAGCGCCCGCTGGTCACACAGGAGGTCCGGGCACACATCGCGTCGCTGCGTCGATTGCTGCAGCCTCGGGCGCTTGCCACGTGACTGCCGTCCAAGGCGCGCTACGGGCGCCTTGGAGGCTTCTCATGGTCCAGGTTCATGTTTGATATTCGATTCCAAGACCTAGGCACCTTTATGTTTGTCATTCGAGAAACACAACACGGCAGCGACCAGCTTCATTCGGAGATGCGGAAGTGTAACGCGACCAACCAGCATCGGAATCAAGTTGGCGCCACCAAAATGCAACTACCGATCCGCCGCGCAAGCGTCCTCGAACAGCTGGCCGAGTTTTGAAAGATCGCGACAACGCCGGGCGGCTGAGATGGCGGGGCAGGGCGGATAACAGACCCACGAACGGATTTTGATAGATCACCGGTCAAGCCTGATAACTCGTATTTGCCTTCGCCGGCTGCGCTTGTTACCCGCGATCAAATTAGTCCCGGCAAAGCAACTACTTGGGCCATGTATAAGGAACGAGCCTCGTCGATTTTTGTGCATACCAAAGATTGGTATATTATGAGGGTGCTAACAGGGAGGTTCGCGATGGCACGCAATACGTCCGTTCTGCTTGGTGATCATTTCGCCGAATTTGTTGACGCTCAGGTAGGGTCGGGCCGTTATGGTTCGGCTAGTGACGTCGTACGTGCAGGTCTGCGCCTCTTGGAGTCGCACGACTTACAAATCCGCGCACTGCAGGAAGCGCTCAAAGCCGGCGAGGCGTCGGGTGAACCTACGCCGTTTAACAGCGAGGCTTTCCTAGCGCGGATGCAGTCAGAGCATGCCCAAAAATAACCGGGTGCTCCGGCTTACGCCGCTGGCGGAAGCAGATCTCGAGGATATCTGGCGCTATACGTTTGACCAGTGGTCGCTCGAACAGGCCAACCTATATCATAACGATCTGGTCGCAACGATGCAGGCCCTGGCCCGCGGCGACAAATCCGGTCGTGCCTGTCCCGTGCGCGATGGTTATCAGCAGTACGCCGCGGGCTCGCACATCCTGTTCTACCGAGAAACAGCACGCACGCTCGATGTCATTCGAGTGCTGCACCAGCGAATAGATATCGACCGCCATCTTTAAACATGTTTGATGCAATCGCCTCGCCCTGGACATTGCACGCCGGGATACGCTTTGCGGGGCGGAGGGCAGCAAGAAGCCTGAGCTAGCCGGCCTAGCTTGGCTTTTCGCCCTTGTACATTGCTTGAACGATGGTTAGCGCACATAGCTGTTCACTTCGGAACTTGCCTTTGTCATATAGGCGCACTATCTTTGATACTGTATAAACGTACAGCTATCGGAGGGTGCCATGGAGGAGTGGGTCCGAGTCCAGAATGAGCGCGATCGCAGAGTGCTGGTTTGGCTGCGTGGACAGGTGAGCGATGACGCAATCGCCTCGGCCGCACGCGCATGTACCCGGGGCGATTCGAAACCGTATTTATCTGCTGTCTGTCGACGCCTAGGTCTCAAGGCGCCCATCTTGCCGTCTATGAGTCCAAGCAGCGAAGCGGTAGGGGAGAAGCACTTGGCTGCAATGTACGAAATCCTCCGAGGGCGTCCCAACGGCGTTCGGCCCGGACGCTGAATTTGATCCGACTGGCGGTCATTTCTGGCAATAAATGGGCGGTCTTTAGCAATCCGCCCTTGTCTGATAATTGTTATTAGCAGACAAGCGTTTAATGGGTAAAATCGAGGTATTTCCACTTCGCGCCCGTCCTAGAGCTAATGATCTGCTTTAAAATGCAGGTTTCCCCGAACTCGTCGGCTGATAAGCAGACGGTGAGGGCGCGTGGCTAATCAGGCACAACAACTCACGCTGCCCACGCCGCGGACCTATACGCGCACTGATTTCGCGGCGCTGCGCGCGTTCGTCCAGCACATCGCGCCCTCAGTCATCGCGCACCGGTACTACGATCCGGATGACCGCGAAGTTTCTCCACAAGCAACCACCGCCGACGCGATGGAGCGGTTCCTGCGCACCATGCTCGACGATCTTGTGCAGCTTGCGCTGCGCAATGGGTCGGCAGCACTTGCCTCACATCTAAAAGCGTCCATCAAGCAACACGGCAGCGCCAAGCTCACGGCGGTTACGTTACGCATGGTCGAGCAGGCGTCGGTACTCGCGGCTGCGGCTCCCGCGGCGGATCATCACGTTGGCCTCTGGCTGCGACCGCTGGTGGCCAAACGACTGACGGCCGAGCGGATCACGACACTCGGCGAACTCGTTGCGTATTGCAATTCGCACGGCGGCAGCTGGTGGCGCTCGGTGCCCCGCATCGGCGCAGGCCGAGCGAGCGTCCTTGTTGCCTGGCTGCGTCGTCACGAGCAAGCGCTCGGGATGCGAGTCGATGATGATGTGGATGCGGGGCCGCTCGTGCCGGCGGTGGGTCTTGGCAACGTTGTCGTGGTCGGCGGCTCGATCGACGCACCGCTTCTGGCACCGTTCGAACGCCTCGCCATCCCGACCGTGTTATCTGGTGAACACGGGACAAACCGCGCGCGTGAGTTCGCATTCATCCGGGCCGACCACGACCTGGCTGCAGTGCACGCCTATTTGAATCGCTACCGCGATCGGCCACCGACGGTGCGAGCATACACGCGTGAACTCGAACGCCTTGTTTTGTGGCTCGTGATCGTACGCGGCGTCGCGCTCTCGTCGATGACGGTGGAAGACTGCGAGGCGTACAAGGATTTTTTGAAGACGCCGAGCGCGAGTTTTGTGGGTCCGAAACGCTCGCGCGCAAGCGGCCGGTGGCGGCCTTTTACGCCCGAGGGCTTGTCGCCCGACAGTCAAGCGTACGCGGTGCGCGCGATTCGGGCGGCGTTTGCGTGGCTCACGACAGTACGGTATCTCGCCGGCAATCCATGGAGTGCGGTGACGGATCCGGCGACGATCACGCGCGAGGCGGAGGTGCAGGTCGAGCGGGCGTTATCCACCGATCTCTGGACCCGGGTGCGCGCAGAATTGGATGCCCGGTGCGATGGCGAGGACCTGGGCGGCTTGACGCCGACCAAGGACGAAGCGCGCCAGTGGCGCATCGCGCGCGCGGCCATTTTATTGATGGGGAACTCGGGTGTGCGGCGTGATGAAGCGGCCAACGCTCGTCGTGAAAATTTGAGTGTCGCTGTGGTCACCGCACAGCGTTCGTCAACTGACTCGTCAGCCAGCTCAGCCAACGAGCAGCGCTGGGTGTGGGCGTTGCGCGTCACAGGCAAGCGCCGCAAGCAACGCACGGTACCCGTGAACGTGACGACCGTCGCAGCGCTACGTGCGCATTGGGCGGATCGGGGACAGGATTTTGATGCAACGTGGGCCGAGGGTCCCTTGATCGCACCGGTGGTGACCAACGGAACCGATGCGTCGCTGGCGAAGCATGGCGATGCATCGGAAGGCAAGGGCGCGGGTGTCCACCGAATCCATGAGCCTTACGCGGCAGATGCCCTCGCGAGACTCGTGCGCGAAGCCATTCGACGCATCGCGCAAGCGTTGTTGCGCGAAGGTGCACTGTCACACGACGCGCACGTCAAACTCCTGGCCACCTCGGCGCACGCGTTCCGGCATACCTTTGGTACACAGACAGTCGCCCGTGGCATGCCGATCGATGTTGCTCAACGCATCTTGGGTCACGCGTCACTGCAGACGACGTCGATCTATGTGCGGGCCGAGCGGCAGCGCATGCTTGACGAGGCGGCGAAATATTATTTGGAAGACGGGGGCTAGTCGGCTTCGGCAAGTTCAGTACAGAAGCAGTTGCGCCGCGGCACTCCAAAATTGGCCCTGCTGCGCATAGAGCACGTGTCCGGGTAAGGTATCCTCAGGCGCAGTACGCGTTGCGGCTTTCATTCAAATCAATGGAGAAGACGGACATGAACAAGCAGGAACTGGTCGACGCAGTGGCAAACCAAGCGGGCATCGCGAAGTCAGCAGCAGAAGAAACGATCAACGCATTTCTGGAGACCGTGACCAAAGCGGTGGTCAAGGGCGATTCGGTTCAGCTAATCGGCTTTGGGTCGTTCGGCACGGGCGCACGCGCTGCGCGAGCCGGGCGCAATCCGAAGACCGGCGAGCCTCTGCAAATCGCGGCGTCCAAGACCGTCAAGTTCACCGCCGGCAAAGCATTCAAAGACGTGGTGAACAACTAGGGCGACGGTTGGTTGTCCGCCTGCAGGAACGCAGGCGGTGGCACTGAGCGCATCTTGAGCCTGCTGTTTCACATTGAAACGAGAGTTCGCATAGTAACCTCGCGTCCTTTTGCTTCACTGGCATGATCGCTTCGTTCCAGCAACTGAAGAAACCGTTAGGGTCGACTTCCGCCGCAGGCAGAACGATCACTCGCCGATCGCTCCAGCTGCAAGGTTGGACCGCGTTCGGCCAACAGCGACAATCATGCAGTCACATAAGAATGACCGGTGCCAACCATAAAGGAGCCACTTTGGTCGACGACATCCGTGGTCGCTTTAGCATCGAGAACGAGGGCTTGCGACGATAGTCTATGACCCGCTTTTGCTTGGTTCGAATGAAACATGCGTCGCAGTGGGAAGGCGGGCAGCGCCAGTACAGCTTCCCAACAGCAGTTCACATATATTGGGGGACGTACTCGCTTGATCCGATGCTGAAGCTTTTACGAAGCGCCGAGACCTCCAGTTTTTCTTAGCCATTCGCTTGTTCCCGTGCAGTACGTCGAACAGCTTGAGGAGGTTGTGCATATGCGGGGCGCTGAGGCAGTGTCCGGCCATTATCTGTTACTCGCCACCACACTAAGCACGCTCAAACGGCGACTTCGATATCGACACGCTTCTAGCTGCGTGCCGATTGCAAAACCGATCTACGAAGGCTGCGTGAACAAGAGCCGCGCTGCTCGGCGCTCCATCTTTTGATGCTAAAGGGTAAGATCGCGTCTCTGGCGAAGAAGCCGAAATCACCGAAGTATCTGCATCCGAAAGCGGGAGTGACCTGGACGGTGAATAGCGAGCGCCGGCTTGGATTGCTAACGGCAAAGACCGCAGCAAGTTCCTGATTGTTGACGATGCCGAAACGGCTCCTGCAGTGGGTGCAATACCCGTAAGTAAGACGAGGACCGAGGCCAAGAAGACGTCGAAGACAGTCAGCGGCACGGATGCTCACAGGGGACAACGCACGGGTCCGCAGCCCGCGAAATACTGTGACTCTAAAAGCGGCGCAATTTGGAGTGGCAAAGGCCCGCACCAGCCTGGCTAGCCGCCGTGAAAGACCGAAGCAAGTATCCGATTGATGAGGCGAGCTTCATCACACCAAAGACGACCACTGCGAGCGAAGCTAATAAATCGCTGTTTCGGGCAGCGGCGCAATTACACAGAAAGCCGCGACCTAGAAGATGGTGGCAAAGAATGCAAATTCAGCGAAGGTTGCGACAGCCGTAGCTGAGGCCGAGCCGACAATCTGAGCGCTAAAACGGTCGTGTAAGGTGGGGCAGTAACGAAATGCTGGGTCCCTCGGGTTAGCTCAGTGCGTGCCATTCATCGAGTACTGTCCGACGCATCTCAGAGCAGGTTCTTGCGGGCACAATATTCGTCAATTGAGAATTCGATATCGGTTGGTACGGCCGTGCAGCTCTACTGCGATAAGTTTGTGTTTTTTAAGTACATCAATAGCGACTCTTGTTGTGTCAACGCTTTTATCTATAAGCTCAGAAATCTCCTCAAGGGTTCGCGTCGAAGTTGGAGACTCCTTGGTCGCCGCCGCTGCGATAACAGCCAGAACGGCATATGCCGTTACGCCAATCTTTGCTACTAAGCCATCGAGTACGTCTTGAGGGAAAAATTCTCCGCAATGGTCTTTTTCCATAGAAACCTCGAATTTTGCGGTGGATGCCTGACTGTCGCTTGGACGCATCACCCGAGTTATACGCCGGTTTGAACATGGGCACTTGAGGGGAGGTGCAAGGCAAGCAGAACTTTAGGCAATGGCTTGGTTGTAAGCCAAATTGGTAACTCGGATATGTACTCGCGGGCTCAAAACACGAGATGCTCGCCATGATCGAGATGTTCAGCGCTTCGCTAGTGCGTCGCGATGGTAAGCACATGACTACGCTCCGTAGCAGAGCACCCGCATGCTATAGCGATGCAACCACCTGCTAACCAGAAGTCAGCCTGTTTATTGGGATAAAAGGCGGCACGAAAGTCTCACCGTTCCGAAATTGGCACAAACTAACCCGGTATCGCTTTAAATGAGCTCCTTCAGCACTTCCGGATTCCAATTGTTCAACTCGTCGATACGACCTTCGCGGACTTTATTTGCCCAATCTGGGTTCACCAGCATGCCACGACCCACGGCAATCAAGTCAAAGTCGCCACGGTCGACAAGCTGCAGCAGATTATCGAGCGATGCCACGTTGCTACCTTCGCCCATAAGCGTGTGGATATGCTCTCCCGTCATGCCGACGGAGCCCACTGTAATGGTCGGCTTTCCAGAGAGCTTTTTCGTCCACGCTGCCAAGTTCTGGTCAGAGCCGAATTCGATGTCCCAGAACCGACGTGTCGAGCAGT
This sequence comes from Caballeronia sp. DA-9, assembly GCF_051615025.1. Classification (NCBI taxonomy): domain Bacteria; kingdom Pseudomonadati; phylum Pseudomonadota; class Betaproteobacteria; order Burkholderiales; family Burkholderiaceae; genus Caballeronia; species Caballeronia sp. DA-9. The sequence continues at coordinate 59,561 of NZ_CP195135.1, forward strand.
GGAAGACGTCAACGCCCGCGTCCACCATGATGCTCGAGAATTCCGCAAGCTCTTCAGGCGTGGCGAAGTTCTTTGCCTTGAAGTCCTGCACCTTCCACTGCGAGATGCGCAGCGATATCGTGAAGTCCGGTCCAGTCATGCGACGAATCTCAGCGATGGCATCTGCAGCAAGACGAGCTCTATTTGGTAACGAACCACCCCACTTGTCGGTACGCTTGTTGGTACCCGGCCAGAAAAACTGGTCAAGGAGGTAGCCATGCGCCGCATGGAGTTCAACGCCATCGAAGCCAACCATCTTCGCGTTGATAGCAGCCTTCCCATAAGCTTCAACGATGGAATCCAAGTCTGCGGGGAGAGCCGGGTCTCCGTCGAGCGTAGTCGGCTTGCCAATACCCCCGAAAAGACCAGACGGGCCTACACGACGCGGCGGCTTGTAGTCCTCGCCCTTTGCTTCATATAAACCGTCGACAGCGTGCTGCTTCATCTGGCCAACATGCCAAAGTTGCGAAAGAATGGGCGTGTCTTCGGCGTGTACAGCATCCACGACCTTCTTCCAACCAGCGATGGCTTCCACACCATACATGCGAGGAACATCCACCTCGTTGGCCGCCGCGTCATGCGGGACCCACGTTCCTTCTGTGATGATGAGGCCAACGCCGCCCTCAGCGCGTTTGCGGTAGTACTCGGCATTGGCTTCGCCTGGAACACCCGCCGGCGCCATGGTCCGAGTCATCGGTGACATGACGACTCGGTTTTTCAGAGTCAGGTCACCAATTTGGACGGGCTCGAAAAGCTTGGCGGTACGTTCGGCGGCGATGGCTTCTACCGGTTTTTGAGAGACGTGTGCATTCACGTGAACCTCCTGTATCCAAATCAAAATTTTGTGAACAGGCACCGGACTGGGCCGGGGCATACCGGGGTTTTCCGGGGCCGACTGACAGGCGACGATTGCTACCGGGCGGCATGCGGTGTCCGTGTTTGCTATGCAGCCAGTCGCGCCTTGTGAACTGCGACGACTTCAGCTTCGTCCTTCAAAGCCTTCTGCGCCGACGGCCGAGCGTTGACACGGGCGATGTACACAGCAAGATTTTTCAGATGGTCAAGGCTTACGCCCGAACGCTCGTGCCACAGCGTTGCCCAAACGTACGCGTCAGCAACCGTAAATTGGTCGCCCGTCAAATACGCGCGGCCGTCGGACAATTGCTTGTCGAGCACCCCATATGCTGTTTGAAGCTTCATCGTGTGGAATTCGATGCCTTCCGGAGTCATCAGCTTGCGCATTAGAGGGATATGTTTCTGTGCGATTTCAGTCGCGATGAAAGTCAACAACTGGTCCATGCGGGCGCGTTCAATTGTTCCGTGTTTCGGAATCAGTTTCGATTCCGGATGCTGGTCCGCGAGGTAGGACGAGATGATGACGGTTTCGGTCAAGGCCTCTGTCTCGCCGTCGATTACCAGTGCCGGCACATACAGAAGCGAGTTGACGTCCGAGAAGTTGCTGCCGTCCGAAGTGGACTTACCAAACACATCAAAGTGGACCAGCTCCGGCGAAAGGCCCAGTTCATTGGCGATAGTCTGAGCGGCGAGGGAGCAGGTCGCTTCAGCGATGTAGAGTTTCATTTGAGTCTTCCTAAGGAGAAGATGACCGGCGTGGCCAAGTTTCGGGGGAGTGCGTGTGACCCGCACCGTTGGAAAGAAGTATGGGGAAAATGGAGGCCACGATAAACAGCACTTGGAGCGTCACTCTGTCGAATCGAGAGCGACAATCTTCATGTCTGGTTCCCGCCTTGGGAATTGTGTAAAAACCGCGGACAGGGATAGCGTCAGTGAGTCGCCGCACGGAAGAGAAGCCGTGGTGCCGAGTACCGTTGTAGATGCCGCTGCCTTGGCCGCCTATGAGTACGCCGGCGCAGAAGTGCATGCCGCCGGAGTGTCCGCACCCAACCCGGAACGGCTGCCGCGGTCACTACGTCAGGACGATGGACGACGAAGTAGAGCAGGACGGGACCGATGCGAAGATGCGCTGTGAAGCGAAACCATCCTAAGGGAGCGAGCGGATTAAGAAGTGCGATGAAAAACGCAACGCTGGGAAGGAAGACAAATAGCGAATCTGCCGTTCGGTGGAATGGCATTGTCGCTTTCGCGGAGACGCTCTATCTGCTGTGGCGTTATTTATCTTCGGCGATTCGTTGTTCAGAATGACTCGCTTTGAGCGCCTCATCTCACTGAGCGCGTCGACCCGCTTCGCAATCCAATTACTTCCACGGGTTCGTAGATGAATTCTGCAACGTCATCCGGAACAGGCACTAACAAGCTGCTAATTCTTGCAGCCGTTTGTCTGTCCGCGCTAGTTTTGCCACTTGCATTTTCAGGAGGCGCCGTCGCTACGCCGGCAATTGGGAGAGACCTCGGCGGCAGTCCTGCCATGCTGACCTGGGTGACTAACGCGTTCATGCTGAGCTTCGGTAGCCTACTGATGGCCGCTGGTGCGTTGGCTGACCAGTTCGGTCGCAAGCGACTCTTTGTACTCGGACTTGGTGGCTTCATCATCACCTCGTTCGCGATGAGCTTCGCGCCGTCTGTACTATGGCTTGATATTTTGCGTGGCATACAAGGTATCGCCGCTGCGGCGTCACTCTCGAGCGGAGGCGCCTCCCTTGCGCAGGAATTCGACGGTCATGCCCGTACCCGGGCTTTTAGCATGCTCGGTACGAGTTTCGGCATTGGTCTTGCCTTTGGTCCGTTGATGGCTGGTGTCCTCATCGAGCACTTCGGCTGGCGCTCGATTTTCCAGGTCATCGCCGCCATCGGAGTCATCGCATTCATCTTCGGCGTGCCGCGTATGCGCGAGACGCGCGACCCAGGCGCAACAGGTCTCGACTATCCGGGCACCGCGACCTTCACGGCGACGCTCGCTTTCTTTACGTTCGGTGTGATTCAAGCGCCGGAAAGTGGTTGGGGTAGTCCCCTCGTCGTCACCTTTCTCGCAGCGTCGGCATTCTTCCTTGCCGCGTTCATCCTCGTCGAAACGCGCGTAAAACGTCCGATGCTGGAACTGAGCCTCTTTAAATACCCACGCTTTGTCGGCGTACAGATTCTGCCGGTCGGTACGTGCTATTGCTACATCGTGCTCATAGTTATGTTGCCGTTGCGCTTCATTGGCGCTGAAGGGCTGAGTGAAATCGACGCCGGTGTGCTGATGATTGCGCTGTCTGCCCCGATGCTCGTCGTGCCGATGCTGGTCGCTTCATTCACGCGCTGGATGTCTGCGGGCGTGCTCTCGGGCATTGGTTTCCTGATTGCTGCCGCCGGCCTTTACTGGTTGAGCCTTGTCGACTTCAGCGGTTCGAAGGCTGAGCTCATCATGCCGATGCTGGTGATTGGCATTGGTGCAGGTATGCCGTGGGGTTTGATGGACGGCCTGTCGGTCAGCGTGGTCCCAAAGGAGCGCGCAGGTATGGCTTCGGGCATCTTCAGCACAACTCGCGTTGCAGGCGAAGGTATCGCCCTCGCAATCGCGACAGCGATTCTTGGCGCACTGGCGCACACAAGTCTTTCCCGCATCGTTCCTGACAATGGTGGGGACATCTCCACTCGAGTTGCTGAAGCCGCACAGCGTGTGACAGCCGGCGACATGCTGCATGCCGCATCGACCTTGCCGGAAGTAACCCGGTATGCGTTATCGTCGAGCTACGCGGACGCGTTCACGAGCCTTTTGCACGTGCTGATTGTTATAACGTTGTTATCGGCGTTCGCCACCTTCGCGTTCCTAAGCAAGACTCCGGCGCAGGATGACGAGCCGGATGCGAAGCCTGATAGGAAGGAAGTCGCTGAAGAGGCCGTTAGCGCATAGCGTGCGAGCGGCGGTACTAAACTGGCTGTGCCCTGAACTGTAGGCGCCTGATACAGTTCGGTTTCCACCTTGCGCAACGGGGTTAAGAGATGAGCGAGCGGGTAGATGCACCCATAAACGAGATAGCCGTATTTGTCGCGGTTGCCCAAACCGGTAGCTTCACACGTGCAGCCGAGGACATTGGCACCAGCAAGTCCAATGTTGGTAAGGCGGTCCAGCGCCTCGAAGCACGACTCGGCTCGCAGCTCTTCCAGCGCACGACCCGCGCGGTCCGATTGACCGAAGATGGCGAGACATATCTGCTTGCTGCGCAGGACGCGCTCGAAGGGCTTCGTGAAGCGGAGCATCAGCTCGCATCGAGGCGAGCCGAGCCCGCCGGGCGGGTCAGAATTGACCTTCCGGCAGGATTTGGACGTCTGTTGTTGCCGAGTTTCATCCAGCTCCGGGAAAAGTATCCGAAGCTCACAGTGGAGATGGGGCTGACCGACCGGATGTCGGACCCGGTGGGGGAAGGTTGGGACGTTGTGGTTCGTATCGGCGCACTACCGGACGACAGCGAATTTACCGTGCGCAAACTTTGCGAGCTGAGGCTCGGACTCTACGCATCGTCGGAGTACCTCGCGCGCCGCGGCGAAGTAAAGACGCTCTCGGAGCTGGCCGACCACGAGGCTATAGTTTTCCGTGGCCCGGCAGGACGACTACGTTCCTGGACCGTACGAGAGAACAATGCGCTGCGCGAAATCGCGGCGCAACCTGTCCTTGTGCTTGCTGACGGTCAGGCCCTTGTCGAGGCGGCAGTTGCGGGTTTTGGCATCGCGCAGATTCACGACCGTGTCGCACTTCCGCACGTGCGTGCAGGTCGTCTTGTGCATTTGCTGCCTGAAGCGGATGTCGACGGGCCACCCGTGCATGCCATCATCTCGCTCGGTCAGAAGATGACAGCCAAGACCCGGGCCGTGGTGAATCATCTTGCCGAAACTTTGCAGAATGGATAACAAGCAGGCGTACTGTCGGATGTCTGTGCCGAAATCCGTAACGCGTAACGACGTTTGCGTAGGCTGCTCCAGCGGAGCCAACGCGCGCAATTGCGAGCGATAAGATGGGGCTGGTCTAAGTACTTCCGTCCAGTTGGAACTCGGGCGCGGAGGGTCGCTCACACGCCCTTCTCAATCCGTCGTCCTCTTGAGCTATTCGCTCGTCCACTCGCCAAAATCGCACTATCTTCCTGTCGCTCCCTTGGATTTGTGGCGAGCGGCATAGTCGCGCTCCCGTCCCTTAGAAAAACCATATGCCTCGGACTGCGTTCGCGGACGCCAGCACGATTGCCATGCCTATCGCCAGCACCGCGGAGGCGAAATAAAGAAGCGATGCGATGATGGCGATTCGAAGCACCCTTGCTGCAAAGGAGGCTTTGACCGAAAGTATCAGTTTGCAGATGGCACGATGCACCCAGTTCAATGGTGTTCCGAGAATCGTGTGTGTCACGGTAGATTTCATGTCGACGCTCCATAAAGCGATAGGCCCATTTGATACTGCAGATGGGCCTGTGTCACGCATAGCTCAAACCGCTTCGTTATTTCTGTGCGACCACTGTTTGCACCGGAGCTGCGGGCGCTAGCTGTCCGACCGCCGGCTGCGTAGGTTGGGGAGCCACGTCACCCCAGCCACCGCCGAGTGCGCGAATCAGGTTGACTGTGGAGGCCGCCTGCACACCCTGCAGTTGCACAGCTGCTCGGCGAGCCTGCAAGACCGTGCGCTCCGAATCAATGACGTCCAGATAGTTGACTGCGCCTTCGGTGTACTGCGAGCGCGAGAGGTCTGCTGCGCGTTGTGACGCCGTGACCGCTTCGTTCTGCGTCTTTGTTTGGTCTTCTAGGATGCGCATGTCTGACAGGTTGTCTTCGACCTCGCGGAAAGCTACGAGAACCTGCTGCCGGTAGTTCGCAACGTCCTCTTCATAGACCGCGCGAGCGTTCGCGAGGTTGCCCTTGCGGCGACCACCATCAAAAATCGGGATGTTCAACGCCGTACCAGCAAGCGGACCGAGCAGGAACGCCCGGCTGCTCCACTTGAAGAGGTCGCCGATGGTCGCCGATTCGAAACCTCCCGTACCCGTGATAGTGAGTGAGGGGAAGAACGCAGCCCTCGCGATACCGATGCGCGAGTTTGCCGCAGCCATGGAACGTTCTGCAGCAGCGATGTCCGGGCGACGCTCGAGCAGCGAAGATGGTAGACCCGGCGGCACGCGTAGGTTGACTGGCCTAATTGGGTCAGCCGCCATCGAGAACTCCGCCGGCGCCTTGCCGAGCAACACCGCGAGGCTATGCTCGGAGGCCGCTCGAAGACGCTGTACGGTCATCGCATCCGACTGCGCAGTGGCCAGTTCCGCTTTGGCGCGCGAGAGGTCGAGCTCAGTGATTTCGCCTTCCGTGTAGCGACGCTGCACCAACTTTAGCGCCTGCTGACGCAGCTCGACGGCGTTTCTGAACACCTCAGACTCGGCGTCGAGTTCACGAAGCGCAAAGTAGTTCTGCGCGACGTCAGCCTGGAGAGCCAGCATCACCGAGCGAAAAAGTGCCTCGCTGCGCTGCGTGTCGGCGCGCGCCGCGTCAACTGTCGACGCAACACGACCGAACAAGTCCACTTCATACGAAGCGCTCGCCTGTGCGCGCCAGAACGTCTGCTGCGGCACATTTGTGCCATCGGGCTCGAAGAGGGAGGTGGCGGAGACTCGTTGCCTCGTGGGACCAAAGCCGGCGTCCAGCGAGGGGAGAAGACCCGCGCGCGCTGCCTGGTTCATGGCCCGTGCTTCCTTCACGCGAGCTGCCGCCGCTTTGAGGTTCTGGTTCGCATCCAGCGCCTGCTGCTCGAGGCCGTTTAGCTTCGCATCCTCGAACACTTTCCACCACTCACCACGTGCGACGTCTTCCGACGGTTGCGCCATCCTCCAAGTGCCGGCTTCTTCTGGCGACAACGGCTGCTGAGGTGCCTCTTTTAAGGTCGAAATCGTCGATTTCGAAGGCACTTCGTACTTTGGTGCTAGCGAGCAGCCGGCCAGGACCAGGAGGGTGCTCAGAAGCAAGGAGCCGGTAAATCCATTCTTCATCGAGATAATTCTGTTCATGTCGGTCTCCTTAGTCCTGCAGGGCCGGTTCCGGCGCCTTCGAACCGGGCGCAGGTGAAGCTTTTGGGATACCACGACTGTCGCCATGCCCGCTATGCCCGCCATCGTTGTCGTCAGGACCGTGGATGTGCGGGTGGTTGCCATGCTTGTCGGTGAGCTGTTTGCCGCCCGAGAGCTTGCGAAGAAGCACGTAGAACACGGGCGTGAGCGCCAAACCGAAGAAGGTCACACCTAACATGCCGAAGAACACTGCAATGCCCATCGCGCGTCGCATCTCCGAGCCAGCGCCTGTGGACACAACCAGTGGAATCACCCCCATGATGAATGCAATGGACGTCATCAGAATCGGGCGCAGGCGCAGACGGCAGGCTTCGATGGCGGCCTGAACAATCGTACGACCCTGCATTTCCAGCTCACGTGCGAACTCCACAATCAGAATCGCGTTCTTCGCTGACAGCCCTACAAGCACCATCAGACCAATCTGCGTGAAGATGTTGTTGTCGCCGCGAGTGAGCCAGACACCGAACAGTGCGGAGAAAATGCTCATCGGTACAATCAGCAAAATCGCGAGCGGAAGCGTCAGGCTTTCATACATTGCGGCGAGCACCAGGAACACGAGCAATACGCTAATAGGGAACACCCAAAACGCGGCGTTTCCAGTCAGAATTTGCTGGTAGGTCAAGTCCGTCCATTCGAACTTAATACCGCGCGGCAAGGTTTCAGCTGCAATGCGTTCGACCGCGGCCATCGCTTGGCCAGATGAGTATCCCGGCGCGGGTCCGCCGTTGATGTCGGCCGCAAGGAACCCGTTGTAGCGAATCACGGTTTCCGGGCCGAACGTCGGGGTTACCTTGACGAGTGACGACAGAGGCACCATTTCGCCAGCCGCGTTGCGCGTCTTGAGCTGAAGAATGCTTTCAGCGGAGGAGCGGAACGGCGCATCCGCTTGTGCACGCACCTGATACACGCGACCGAATTTGTTGAAGTCGTTCACGTACAGTGAGCCCAGATAAATCTGCATCGTGTCGGAAACGTCTGTCACGCTCACGCCGAGCTGCTTCGCTTTCGCACGGTCAAGTTCAACGTTCAGCTGCGGAACGTTAATCTGGTAGCTTGAGAACGAGGGCCCAAGTTCAGGGGCCTTTGCTGCGGCAGCTAGAAATGCCTGGACAGACTTGTTCAATGCTTCGTAACCTAGCGCGCCACGGTCCTCAATCTGCAGCTTGAACCCACCGATAGTGCCCAGACCCGAGACCGGAGGCGGCGGGAAAGTCGCAATCACTGCATCCTTGATACCGCCGTATTCCCTGTTCAGGTTGCCGACAATCGCATTTGCCGACTCGTCCTTGCTGCGATACTTCGAGGGACTCATGACAGGAAACACCAGCCCGCTACTGGACGAATTCATTAGGCCGGTAACGTTTAGGCCCGGGAACTCCGGCGAGTGCACGACTCCCGGCTGCTTGCGCGCAATGACGCCCATTTCGTGAACGACTTTTTCGGTCCGGTCAAGCGATGCACCCGGCGGCAACTGGAGGATACTTACGAGGTAGTCCTTGTCCTGACCAGGAACAAAGCCGCCGGGCACAATCTTGCCGAGCAGGAACGTGCCGCCCAGCAGAACGCCGTAGACGGCCATCATCACGACCTTGCGATTGATGATGCTGCCGACACCGGTGCCGTACGCTTCTGACCCGCGGTGGAATACACGGTTAAACACGTTGAAGAACGGCCCAAGAATGCGGTCCATTATTCGCGTTAGCCAGTCCTTGGGCGCGTTATGGTCCTTAAGCAGTAATGCCGACAGTGCGGGCGACAACGTGAGCGAATTGAAGGCGGAAATGACGGTCGAAATAGCAATGGTCATCGCGAACTGCTTATAGAACTGACCCGTCAAACCCGACATGAATGCCAAGGGCACGAACACGGCTACGAGAGTCAGCGCAATCGCGATAATCGGCCCACTTACTTGCCGCATTGCTTCGTATGACGCCTCAAGCGGCGTGAGACCGGCCGCGATGTTCCTCTCCACGTTCTCCACCACCACAATCGCATCGTCGACCACAATGCCGATGGCGAGAACCATGCCGAACAGTGACAACGCGTTGATAGTGAAGCCGAATGCCAGCATCAACGAAAAAGTGCCGACAATCGAGACGGGCACCGCGAGCAATGGAATTAGTGATGCGCGCCAGTTCTGCAGGAAGACGATGACAACGATAACGACAAGGACGATAGCTTCAAAGAGCGTGTGGACAACTGCGTCGATACTTTCCCGGACGAACTGTGTCGGGTCATAGACAATCTTTGCTTGAACTCCCTCAGGCATGTCCTTTTGCAGCTCCGCCGTGATTCGACGCACATCGGTCGAAATCTGCAAAGAGTTTGCATTGGGCTGCTGAAAGATGATGAGCTGCACCCCCGGCTTACCGTCGAGACTTGCGCGCAGGGCATATTCCGCTGCGCCCATTTCCACTCGTGCCACGTCGCTCAGATGCGTCACCGCACCGTCCGGAGACGTCTTTAGGATGATGTTTCTGAACTCTTCCTCGGTCTTCAGGCGACCCTGAGCGTTCACGCTCAGTTGCATCGGGACGTTCGTCGTCATCGGCGCCCCGCCGACGATACCTGCTGCCACCTGAACGTTCTGCTCGCGGATTGCCTTGACCACATCGGTCGCCGTCAGGTTCTGGCGGGCGACCTTGGTCGGGTCGAGCCAGACGCGCATGGAATAGTCGCCAGCGCCCCACATCGCAACTTCACCCACACCTGGAACCTGTGCAAGTCGGTCCTTGACGTTGATAAGGGCGTAATTGCGCAAGTAGGTGAGGTCATAGCGTCCGTTCGGGGACACAAGGTTCACACCCATGGTCAGGGTTGGTGAAGACTTGACGGTTGTAACGCCCAGGCGCTGCACGTCCTCGGGCAGGCGCGGCATGGCCTGTGAGACTCGGTTCTGCACCAGCTGTTGGGCCTTGTCGGGGTCCGTGCCGAGCTTGAACGTCACAGTTGTTGTCATCGCGCCGTCGCTGTTGGCTTGCGACTGCATGTACAGCATGTTCTCGACGCCGTTAATCTGCTCTTCGATTGGAGAGGCAACGGTCTCGGCAATGACCTTCGGATTTGCGCCGGGATACTGGGCACGAACCACGACCGACGGGGGCACGACTTCCGGGTATTCGGCCGTTGGCAATTTTGTCAGCGCGATGAAACCTGCCAGCAAAATCACCACCGACAGAACGGCCGCAAAGATAGGCCTGTCGATGAAAAATTTAGAGATGTTCATGGTGACCTTCTCGCGTGGTTACGCATCAGATTTGGCAGCGTCAGCCATGTTGACCATGTGTGGACTGACGGTGTCGCTTGGCTTGGCGTGCATCATCCCGTTGACCACGATGTGTTCGCCAGGCTTAAGACCTGAGGTCACGACACGCAGGTTGTCATGCAAGGAGCCAAGCTGAACCTCGCGGTAGACGACCTTGTTCGCACCGTCCACAACCAGGACGAACTTCTTTGCCTGGTCGGTGCCCACTGCCGCGTCATCAACCAAAATCGCCGGGTGAGGTTCGCCACCGCCTACCTTGATGCGCGCATAGAGACCTGGAACGAGTGCACCGTCTGTGTTGTCGATAGTGGCGCGCACTCGGATAGTCCCCGAGGACGTGTCGAGACGGTTGTCGACCGATGTAATGGCACCCTTGCGCGAGTAGCCATCTTCATTCGCGAGACCAAGCGACACCGGGACCTTCTTGTTGCGGTCGCGGCCAAGGTATTGCAGATATGTCTGTTCGTCGACATCGAACGAGGCGTAAATAGGCGACACCGAAACCAGCGTTGTGAGGAGAGGTGCATTCGCGCCGCTCGATACGACGTTGCCAACAGTCAGCTCAGCGCGTGATACGCGGCCAGTAACAGGGGCAATGACGTTGGTGTAACTCAGATTAACCTGCGCGGCCTCGAGCGCTGCCTCGGCACCCTTTACGCCGGCTGCGGCTTCGCGTGAAGCGTTTTGCTTTTCATCGTAGTCCCGCTTTGCAATGGCGTTGTCGGTTAGCAGCCGGTCAGCACGCGCGGCGTCGGTCGACGTGTATATCGCCCGGGCTTTCGCTGCCGCGACCTGTGCGGCGGCACGGTCAACTTCAGCCTGGTAGGGGCGCGGGTCAATCGTGAAAAGCGGCTCGCCTTTCTTGACCAGCGCACCGTCCTTGAAGTGAACGGCGACAATGGTGCCAGGCACGAGAGGCCGGACCTCGACGTGGTCGATAGCTTCAAGGCGCCCCGAGTAGCTTTGCCAGTCCGTGATGGTCTGCGAGAGAACGGTAGCCACATCAACGGTGGTAGCCGGCGGTGGCGCTTCAGCAGCGTGAGCTGCACCTACGGAAGCTTCGGTGGTCCCGTGGGTGAAGCCGATGCCTGCGACTGCACTGATAATAGCCAGCGCACCGAGCGCGACGGTAAGCTTTTTTTGATTAGTGAGCATGAGTAGTACTCCTGATAGATGCAATGTGGTCTGTCAAAACATCAAAGCTTTGGACTTCAGTTCATAGCCGCCTCGGCTCCGCATCCCGCCTCGGAAATAGCGTTGAGGAAAGTATGGACGCCGTGTTTCTAGTTATAAAGTAGCCAACAGGGGTTTCTTTGTATCCGCACAAGCGACAATTCGGGTCGTTACATAGATGCGAGCCGCTTGCGAAGGAACTCGACGACATCGTCGAGTGCCGGTGCGTGGGAGATGAGTTCGCCGTGGCAGACACCCTGGTAGCGTGTTATCTGCACGGGCACGCCCGCAGTAATAAGCTCCCGCGCATAAGTTTCGCCGTCTCCGCGCACGAGGTCGTGTTCCGCCGTTGCTATCAACGTTGGAGGCAGGGTGCCAAGGCGTCGGGATTCGAGCGGTGCTGCATAAGGGTGTGTGCGCTGGCTCGCGTTGGGAAGATACGCGCGATATGAGCGCGCACAATCTTCTTGAGCAAGGTCGCTCCTCCCGGGCAGCCCGTCAGCCAGTCGGGTCATGCTCGGGTCAAGCATTGGTGCGAGAAGTGCCTGCGCTGACAGGCGGCGCACGCCGCGGTCACGCGCGATGGCGGCAAGTCCCGCGGCAATGTTCCCACCCGCGTCATGTCCGACCACGGCAATCCGGTTCCAGTCCGCACGATACCGGCGAGCGTGCTCGGTAACCCACGCGAGAGCTAGATGGGCGTCTTCGGTAGCAGCTGGGAATGGGAACTCTGGGGCGAGCGAATAACCCACGGCAATGACCCATGCGGGAATTCGCTCTGCAATTAACGAAGCAGGCATGTTGGCTTCTGCCAGTGAACCCTTGACGAAGCCACCGCCATGGAGATAAAGCACGATGGGCATGTCGTTGTGAGCGCATGGAAGGAAGCTGCGCAACTTAATGTCTTGCGCATGCCCTGCAATCGCAATGTCCGAAATGTCCAGCCTGGCTTTCATCAAAGTATCTGCGCTATGCGCCAAAGGTTATTAGGGTTTAGGCAGCCGGGAGTTTGCATACATCTAACGGCCAGATAAACGTCTCTCTTTCGACATGACAATTCGCTCGCAGCGAATTGTCATGTCAAGGTTTGCGTCCCACCTGCGATGCTTCATAGCTTCACCTGCCCGCTTACATTGGCGCCATCTCCCTGCTATGCGCAGCAGGTGCCTTAGCTGAGCCACGCACACGGCCAATCGAGTTTTCGGACCGACGATGCGTGATGTATTGAGCAATTCCGGAAGGGGGTATGTTGTCGGCGCGAAGCAACTGACAGTTCTCGAACAGTTCGGCCACCCATTCAACGAACACTCGAACCTGCGGGGAAAGGTGACGGTTTTGCGGATATACCGCCGAAATTGGAAAGGGGCTGGGACGCCATTTTCCGAGCACTTCAAGTAGTGCACCCGATTGCAGATGTGGCATTGCAAGGAAATGAGGCACTTGAATGAGTCCGAGGCCTTGCAATCCGCACTGCAGGTAAGCATCTCCGTCATTGGCGGCAAGCTTCGAGTGCATGCGGACTTCGACAGGCTTGCCGTCAACAATGAAATCCATTTCCACTATTCGGCCGTTGCGGCTGGAAAAGTAATTCACAGCGGTGTGTGTTTCCAGTTCTTCGAGTGACACGGGTTCGCCATTACGAGCGATGTATTCGGGGCTTGCGACAGTGACGAACTCCGACACGCCGACCCTTCTTGCAACGAGAGTGGAGTCCTGCATTGGCCCCATGCGGATGGCGCAGTCAACGCTGTCCTGAACCAGGTCGACGGCCCTGTCGCCGACCCCGAGCATGAGGTCGATATCCGGGTAACGTGAGTGAAAATCGTCTAGCGCTGGAACAATTAGCAGACGTCCGATTGAACCGGGCATATCGACTTTGAGCTTCCCGCGCGGGGCAGAGGCTCGCGAAAATGAACTCTCCGAGTCCTCGACTTCGGCGAGAATTCGCGAGCAGCGCTCATAGTAAGCGGCTCCATCTGGAGTGAGACTAATGCGGCGAGTCGTGCGGTTGAGCAGGCGTACCTTAAGATACGCCTCGAGAGTCTGGATAATGGTCGTCACCGACGAACGGGTCATGTGAAGAGAGTCAGCTGCGCCGGAAAAACTGTTGGCGTCAACGACCCGTGTGAAGACCTGCATCGCTTGAAGTTTGTCCATGATTCTCACTTAGGCAAATACACTACGCGGCGGAATCTGCGCCGCTGCGGTCACTCGGATAAATCTTTTACGTCGCAGCAGGCTCGCCGCGACAGGCGCTCAACCTCGCTCGCGAGCTCTTCGATATAGGAGTCCTGCAACCCGCACTCGAACAAAGCCTTGCGCAGCTTTAGCAGGTACTCGGTATTGCTTCCGAACTGCCCCGTTGCAGTGCTAATGAGCGGTGCAACGGTTGCCACTGTTGAATCTTGCTCAAACTGTTCAGAACGCTCGTCTGCAACAAAAGTGAGGCCACGCGTTTCGTTGCCGTCTCCCAGTGTTATGGACGCCCACATCGGCCGGTACGACCCAAGTACCATTTCCCGTATCCAAACGAGCTGAAGCTCTTTATCCAGTGTCGCGTCCGACAGTTTCAATGCGACGCCTTTGGTTTGGTCGCCCTGCCGCAGCGCGAGCATGCGCCCTGGGCCATCGGGAGTGCCGCGGCCTGTGACCATCCGCAGGCAAAAGCTTCGATGCCAACCGTGCAACGTTGCAGTCTGCCGTTTCTCGAACTCGACCATCGGGTTCCACATAAGGGAGCCGTAGGCAAAAATCCATGTTTCTGCCAAATCTACTGGCCTTGCCTGCATGGTCTCGGTGAGCGAATTCTGGATTCGCTCGCGGGTCCACAGGTTTGGCTGCGATTCGAAATGCTCGAGGTATGCGCCTGAGTTAATAGCTTCTCTTGTCAACATCGCCATCTTCCTGTCTAGTTTGAAAGCAGTGGGACGTTGCATGACGGCGTTTCATAAGCCGCAGAAAACCCGTCCCATGTTGCGCGACAGTATGATGGCGGTGCACTACCAGATAAACACTCCCGCGGGCGACGCTTTGGCCACTCAAAAGCGACAATCGTTGGCTCCTTTGTGGGGACTAACGGCAACTCCCGTGAGACCCGTAAGCCGATGATGTTCACGCCTCACCGGTCCGCTTTAGAGCTGCGGCGAGAATCATGGCGTCGCCATTTGCGGGAGTTCTCCCTCCGCGAATCTGTGGGCGATACACCGCGTCGCCTCTTGCGATGTGCGCCTCTGAGAGGGCACATTGCCCTGCGCGGCGAGCAAGCGCTGGCGCCCAGACCTGGTCTTCGTAGTTGCACAAAGTAGGGTCGTGCCATGAAAGACATACCCTTGAGTTGGCCATGTGCTCCAAAATCGTCACGGTGAATGTTTTTATCTGCGCCCCATTCGATGCGGTCCGCGAGGGCTTGCGCCGGGAATCGGGACGGCCGACCACGAGCGGCAGCTCTGAAGGGTCCGAGAATTGCCGGAGGGCAGCAAGCGTGCGTGACCAGGGGTCACTTTCGCGGAAGAAGGCAGTGTCGGAAGAGGAATGAGGCCGGCCAACTTGGCCGTGCTTATGGGGCACGCCAACGGGCGGCGCTTCCGCGCTGGTGCATGAATTTGATGGCACGGACTTTAGAGAATCGAATCTATCCGTTTCGGTAGTGGACTTCGAAAGCCCAATTAGTACTTGAGTGTTCAACATCATTTCCTCTCTTGCAGAGTGAATGCCGCTATCGAACAACGAGTAAGAGGCGCCCGTCTACTGTAGGCAGACCTGTCTCAAGTCCACAGTCCGTCTATAGACGTTTCTATTAAGCCAACTGACGAAGGTGTACTCAACGTAGGAATTTGCGCCGATGAATATCCAGTTATGCAGAGCATGCGACATGGTTAATTCCTTCAAGCGGTCATGCAACGGCGAAGGTGAGACGGTCAAGCGCGGCTGCTCGCAAAGATGTATGCCGGCTTGCGTTATCGCGGCTAGCAAAGGAAGGATGATGACTACAAAAAACTTTGCCGCCATCAGACATGCGCTATCGCGATGACCTAAGAGTAAGTGCGTCAGAGGGGCGAATCTATTCTACGGTGAGGTATGGCACTGCCGCGAAGGCGTACTCCCGATATACAGCCGTATAACGCAACGGCTCGCAATAACTCTTGCGTAGACGTTCAAATAAAGGGGAAACGAGTAGCCGAAGCTCCACCGCGCTTATACGTTTGTATATGATAAAGAGCGTGCATGTTTGGATTGAATGAGCCGTTTTCTTTCATTCGCGTAATGAAAATCGAAAGTCTGGACGTTGCTGACGCGGGCCACCAGGCGGTAAGCCGAGGCCCGCCACAGGAGGGGACGTGGGCGGCAAGATAGGTTCGTCGGACAAGAGCAGCCAGTGGAGTTACCTGGTGCGGCTATGGATTGGCGGGAGCGTCGTCCTTTGCGCCATTGCGTGGCTTTGCCTGAACTTTCAGCTCCGGATTGCCACCACCGGCTTCTGCATGCTGATTGTCATCGTGCTGCTGTCTCTTCTGGACAGCTTCGTTTCATCAGCCATTTTCTCAATCGTCGGCGGCCTGCTTCTGAATGTTTTTTTCACGCCGCCCATATATAGCTTTGCAATCGAGAAGCCGCAGGATGTGCTGCCTATTACGGCATTTTTTATCACGTCGATTGCTATTACTTCGCTCGTGCGACGTATCAGAACGGCTGAACGGCTGCAGAGAGAGCAGGCAAGGCTGTTAGACCTGACTCACGATACCGTATTCGTTCGTGACCGGCAGAACATCATCACCTATTGGAACCATGCTGCGGAAGTACTCTACGGGTGGAACAAGTCCGAAGCTATCGGTAAGGTTGCCGACGACCTGCTAAAAACCGTTTTTCCGATGCCACGTGAGGAGGCAGAGTTGGCACTGTCACGCACCGGATACTGGGAAGGCGACCTTGTGCACATAAAGCGGGACGGTTCATCTGTCACCGTGGCGAGCCGTTGGACGGTACAGCACGACAGCCAGGGCCAACCCTGCGCGACACTGGAAACGAACAACGATATAACACAGCGCCGAGAGGCCGAAGAACTTATCAGGAGGAGTCAGGCCCAGTACCTTGCAGAAGCCCAGCAACTCAGCCGCACCGGCAGTTTCGGTTGGAATGTCGCAACCAAAGAACTCTTTTGCTCGGAGGAGGCATTCCGGATTTTTGAATGCGACCCGTCGTCCGAACCAACGCTCGAGATGGTGCGCGGGCGCCTTCATCCTGAAGATGTTCATATTTTTGAACACATGCTTTCCCAGGTAAGCGGAACGGCGAACGATTTTGACATCGAGCACCGGCTACTTTTCCCTGATGGCAGGGTAAAGCACTTGCACGTCGTGGCACACAGCACCCATGCTGCGGACTTAAGCCGTCAGTTCATTGGTGCCGTCATGGACGTGACCGGAACGCGGGAGACGGAGATGCAGCTTCGGCAGACGCAAAACGAACTCGCCCGCGCTAGCCGCATCTCGGCTCTGGGCGAACTGAGCGCCTCAATTGCACATGAAGTCGGACAGCCCCTCGCAGCCATCATCACGAGCGGCGAAGCCTGCCTACGCTGGTTGCATCGCGACCCGCCCAATTTGGAGGAAATCGAAGGCTGCGTGAGTGAGATGACCAGCGAGGGCAATCGGGCAGCCGAAATCGTCCAGCGGGTGAGAAAGTTGATGAAAGGCGCGCCTCCCGAACACGCTCCGGTGCATGTTAATGAGCTGGTCGAGGACGTAGTCGTACTCACAAGAACCGAGATGGAGAGCCATGGCTGCTGCCTTGTCCTGCACCTTGAGCCACGAAGCCTCGTTGTGATGGGGGACCGGGTGCAGCTTCAACAGTTGCTCATCAATATCATTATCAACGGGTTGCAATCGATGGCAGCGGTGCCTGACAAACATCGGCTGACGCTCAGTTCGCTGACCGACGTCGACGGTAACGTGGTGTTTGCGGTGTCCGATAACGGCCCCGGCATCAGCGATGCCAACCTCCCGCGCCTTTTCGATGCCTTCTTTACTACCCGCAGTACCGGTATGGGCATGGGGCTCGCCATCTGCAGCTCAATTATTGAGGCGCATGGCGGCCACATTTCGGCCTCTAACAATCCCGAGGGCGGTGCTACGTTCTATGTCACGCTGCCTTCGGTTCAGGTGCCTATCGTTGCCACGTAACGGACGGGCTTGACCAGCCGCCGTCCGGTACAACCCGCATATACAATCGTATCATCGCGTCGGCCTTGCCTATGAAGTAGCCTGTAAGGAAATAGCCGACGGACGCCGTGACCGTGCCGTCATTCCTTGGGAGAAGGTAGGGACCACGATTTGCGAACAACACCTATAGTATCCATTGTCGATGACGACCCAGCCGTACGTCGCGCGCTTGGCAGTCTGGTGCGCTCACTGGGCTGGGAGGTGCGGCTTTTTGAGTCAGCCGAAGCGTTCCTTGCCTCTGGGGAAGCTTCCGCTACCTCGTGCCTAATTTCAGATATCCGGATGTCCGGCATCTCGGGTGTCGACATGCACGAGCGCCTAGTTGCACAGGGTGTCGCGCCGGCGACCATTTTCATCAGTGCGTATCCAACGCCGACGCTGCACGCGCGAGCCACCGGTAACGGCGCCCTTGTTCTTCTACAGAAGCCCTACCAAGCTTCTGCGATGACCCATTGGCTTTCGGTTGCACTCGGCAACCCGTAGGCGCATTGGTCTTGTGGTTATCGCTGGACATCGCCCGTTCCTCTGCGCCGTACCTGGGATTCTCGCGACTCGTGCGGCTCGAGACCGAGCGCTTCTGCCTTGCGAACAAGGTCCGGCAGGGAGCGCGCATTAAGCTTGCGCATTACCTGGCCACGGTGGACCTTGACAGTAATTTCGCTAATGCTCATTTCCGACGCAATCTGTTTGTTGAGGAGGCCAGCCAGGATGAACGGCAAGACTTCCTTCTCGCGAGGTGACAGGGTTTCATAGGAGGCTTTCAGTCCGGCGGCAATGTGTTCGGATGCAAGTCGCGTGGCGTCCCGGGCAAGCGCTTGGCCGATGGCGTCGAGCATGTCCTGGTCGCGAAATGGCTTTGCAAAGAAGTCCATCGCGCCCGATTTCATTGCCTTGACACTCATCTCGATGTCGCCATGCCCGGTCATGAATAGAACGGGGATACGCAGTCCGCTTTGAACAATTTCCTGCTGGAAGGCTAGACCGTTTTTATTTCGCAGCCGCACATCCAGAATGAGGCAACTTGGCACGGCGGGACGCTCGAATTGCAAAAACTCCTCTGTGGATGCGAAGGTTTCAACACGCATGTCGACCGAACGCATAAGCGTGGACAGTGCGCGGCGTACTGGTGCTTCATCGTCGACGACGTAGACGACCGTGTCGCGCCATTCGGGCGGAGTGGAAGACTTCACGGGCGATAGAAGTGTTAGTCCATTAGACATCTGCCAACTCCGGCTGGAGCTGCTTGATTTGCGCCTTCGCAGGCATTTGTTGCGTCGACGTATTCTTTGCGTTCTGGTGAATGATGTATAGAACGGCAATACGGCCGCTTGTACCGAGCGCCGTTCGTACATTACGAAGAAATTACGTATTTTTGGATGTACCGCCTTATAAAAAAATGTGCTAAACCTGCGAAATTGACGGTGAGGTCGCCCGTGGCGGACGCGGACTCCTCGCTTATTCTCGGGAGGCTGCAATGGCGACGCAGCGAGGAAAGACCGCGTCTTCGGAAACCGGTTCGCATCACGCGGGTTCAGCGCTTGGGGCTGGCAATCCGCCGGCGTCCGTCAGCGTCGAGGGCGCTGTGCGCCTTGAGACTTCGAGGGTTAAAACGGACACCTATGCCCGAGAGTTCGCTCATCTGTTCAACGCAGACACAGCACACACGCTCACCACCACCAGTCTGAAGACGGCGCAGCTGACCGCCACTCATATGTCTTCGTCAGTTCATGGACTAGGTAAGAGCACGCCATTGCCGACGGAGGACGCATACATCCTTTCGTTGCAATTGCAGCACTCGGGCGCAGCGGAGCTTTGGAAGCGAGGACGGCGAGTGCCGACGGAGCCGTACGTCCCGGGTTCGATAATGCTGGGCCATCTTTCCGATGAGCCTGTAGCGAACCTGCCGGACCCGTTTGAGTGCATTCTTTTCCATATCCCGCGGCCCGCTTTTGATGAACTGAGCGGTCTGTCCGCTTTGCCGCCAGTGGGTGACTTGGACGACGTCAACCGGACCATCGACCCCGTTCTACACCATCTGGGCTTAGCACTCGTCCCGGCGATGGCGGACCCGCAACTTGCCGGCAGTCTCTTCTTCGACCATGTCGCGCATGCCATGTACGAACGCCTTGCTAGTACGTACGGGCGCTTCCGAGGACCGTTGGCCCCGCGCGGTCGGGTGCTCTCGAAGACGCAGGAGCGGATAGCCAAGGAATTGCTCGTAGCGGACCTGCTGGTCGAGCCACCGCTTCGCGACATCGCCATTGCGTGCGGACTATCGGTACGCCAATTCGTCGACGCATTCCGCAGTACGACGGGGATGCCGCCATTTCGGTGGCTGCGTGCCTATCGGATAGAGCGCGCCAAGGAGCTTCTTCGTCGCACTTCATTCTCACTGGCGGAAATCGGAGCTGCATGCGGGTTCGCCGACCAGAGCCATTTCACCCGGACTTTCTCGGCTGCAACAGGGACCACCCCGGGTGATTGGCGTCGAGCGTCCAGTGCGTGAATCTCTATTTGAACGAGGGGACATCGGCTCGCACCACTGCTTTGCTGCCAAGTAATTTGGAAGTGCTTGAACTTGGATCGAACGCGATTTCGCTGGTCCAAAAGTCATGTCGTACCCCCTTCGTAAGAACGTAGGTGCCGTTGCGGAAGGGCGGAGTGTGGGCATTCAAAGCTCCGGCGACCTATTAACGATGAAGTCAACTTAGTCGCCAACCCTGAACCTAATTTTCGCGTTCTTTATTCAAGAGAAACGTACGACTGCCGCGAGTTCCACGAGCCCGACCACTAACTTTCTCGCAATATATCCACGCAGCCACTCCGACCTCTCCAAGATTTAGCCTCGCTAACTGCTGGAGGCCAGAGGCGGCCAGCGGGTCAACGGCCTGCATCTTTCGCGATGACCACGACCTACGTTTCGAGGACAGTGGACGGGGTTGGAAACTGAAGTGACTGCGAAACGTCGAATCTATGACGTAGGAACTTTCCGTACTTATTCCCGCTCACCAGCTGCAGTAACGCATATCGGTCTTGAGCAACCGTTCCTTCAATCTCTCAGACTATTTTGAGCAATTTCCTCCGCGAAACTCGTCGGCCGCTAGCCTTGAAGAGAAGCCAATGCGCCTTCTGGCATTCGATTAACGGCAAGTAGCGACTTTTACATCATTTAGATTAACTAGAATCATTGGGACTATCTGCAGATTTTTTGAAGCCAAATAGTAACAATCGGACTCACCCACGCTGCGCGTTGGTTGCTGCAAGTGAAGGGCGCTTTCGTGTAATACATTAACTTAGTGCCCTTACACGTTTAGAACCGTCCCAACTTGCCTTTGACATCCCATAGTGGCAGTCATCTATATTGCTTTTGTAAATCAATTAGTTAGAGTCAAGAAACCTCCTAACTCGTATTATCGGGATTGCGTTTCAGAGGTAAAATACGGCTTTTTCTCACCGCGCCTCTTCGCAAGCCTTGAGTTTCCATGACCCAGCCACCCCCCGCAGCCCCGCCGGATAAGCACGCACCCGTCGATCCGGCAACCGCCCGCATCGTCTTGCGCCTCGACAGCGCGATTTCGGCGTTTCGGGCAGGGCAAGAGACAGGCTTGCAGGCGTTGGATTCGGCCCGCGGACTTATGACCCCTCTTACCGACGAGGAGGTCATGAGCGAGGCAGAGCGCCGAGCAGGACTTGAACCCATCGTGCGACGGCCGGATCGGGTCGAGCTGGCGATCCTCACGGCGCTCGCCGACACGTACGGCAACAAGATTCTGACCAACGCATCGCTTGGCTACGCGCTGCGCCTGGTCGCGCGGCATGGTGGCGTGGCGTTAGTTCAGCGTGTCTTGTGGGGCGAGTCGGCGTCCGATGTGCAGCTGGCCGCAATACTGGACGCCACACGCGCCGCATTCACCCAGATCACGCTCGCCTTCAGCGACGATCTGATGGCCGGCGCGAAAGATGCGCTAGATGGATTCCGACCGCGGCCGCCCGGCGGCCCGAAGTCGACCCGAGGCAAGAGTGGCTGAAAATCTCACGCTCACCTACGGCTACACCGCGAAGGATCTCGCGGCGGTACGCGCGTATGTGCAACGCGTGGCGCCTGCGATCATCGCGCGTACTTACTACGACGTCGATGAGGACAGTTTTGCAGCGACGCCCTCGGCGATGGAGCGGCACCTTCGGACAATGCTCCATGGCCTGGTGAAGGTGGCGATCGAGCACGGGTCGGCCGCGCTTGCGGAACACTTGCGCTCGTCGATCAAGAAACACGGGCAGCCGAAGCTCACCACGGTTACGTTTCGGATGGTCACTGAAGCAGCGGCACTGGCGGCAGCTTCCCCCGCGGCGAACCACGCGATCGGACGATGGTTTCGCCCGCGCACCGCATCGCGCCTGAAAGGGGAGGGGATCACAACGATTGGCGAATTGGTCGCGTTCTGCAATCGGCGCGGCGGCAGCTGGTGGCGCTCGGTGCCGCGCATCGGCGCCGGGCGCGCGACCGTCGTCGTGGCTTGGCTGCGCCGGCACGAATCGAACATCCAATTGCGCGTCGACGCCGATGTGGACACGCGCGATCCGCTGGTCGCTGAGGAAGTCGTCCAGGTGTGGCCGGCCGAACCGGTTCTGACTGATGGGGATGGGGCAGAGCAGTCGGAAAAACCTCAGACGAGGTTGGCGGATCGGCTCACCCTAGCACCGCTCGAACGGATGGCCGTGCCGCACACGCTGTCGGGCGCCGACGGTGAAAACCGCTCGGTTGCCTTCTGTTATATCCAGGCGCGCCACGACCTTGAAGCCGTGCGCGCATATCTGAATAAATACCGCGATCAGCCGAAAACGCTGCGGGCCTACACCAAGGAAGTCGAGCGCTTCTTGTTGTGGTCGGTGGTCGTGCGCGGCAGGGCGATGAGTTCGCTGGTGGTCGATGACTGCGAGGCGTACAAGGATTTCCTCAGAAGTCCGGACCCGCGGTTTGTCGGTGAGCGGTTCAGCCGCAACTCGCCGCGCTGGCGGCCGTTCGCTTCCGACAACCTGTCGCCCGAGTCGCAGCGGTATGCCGTGCACGCGCTGCGTGCGGCTTTCACCTGGCTGATGGATGTGC
Source organism: Caballeronia sp. DA-9 (assembly GCF_051615025.1). Lineage (NCBI taxonomy): Bacteria > Pseudomonadati > Pseudomonadota > Betaproteobacteria > Burkholderiales > Burkholderiaceae > Caballeronia > Caballeronia sp. DA-9. Next base: position 82,358 of record NZ_CP195135.1, read on the forward strand.
GCTACCTCGCGGGCAATCCCTGGAAGGCGATCAACGATCCGAAGATCGTTCAGCGTGAGACGGCGATGCAAATCCATCGTGCGTTACCGGCGGACCTGTGGCGGCGCCTTCGCAACGAGCTCGATAAACGGGCCGACGAAAAGAGCGGTGCAAAGCTTGCCGTACAGTGGCGCGTGGTTCGTGCAGCCCTCTTGCTCATGGGCGACTCGGGCCTGCGTCGGGAGGAAGCTGCGGATGCGCAGCGCGGCAAGCTCCGGGTGTTGATCTACGGCACACTCGAGCGGCCGGTGTGGGAGCTGATCGTCATTGGCAAGCGGAAAAAGGAACGGACGGTGCCGGTCAGCGTCGCGACGCTCGAGGCGCTCAAAGCGCATTGGGCCGATCGTGGGCGCGACTATAGCCGGTCACCATCCCACGAACGCCCGCATCACAAGTAAAACATCCGCAGCGCAGCATCGAGGGAGAGCAGGGCTACTCGGCTGACGGCATTAACCGCCTGATCTCACGCATGTTGACTATCATCGTCGAGACCATGGATGATCTGAGCTTGGATGAGCGCGTGATCCTGGGGTCGGTCAACGCACACGCAATGCGGCATACCTTCGGCACCCAGTCGCTCGCCGACGAGGTGCCGGTCGATGTCGTCCAAAAAGTGTTGGGGCACGCGTCGCTGCAGACGACGTCGATCTACGTGCAGGCCGAAAAAAAGCGCGTGCTCGAGGAGGTCGCGGGATACTAGTCGAGGCTCACCGAATCAATATCGGCCCGCAAGCGCGATAGCTGACCGTGCGACAGTTGACCATCTGAGCGATCAGGGCGGCAACTGCAGAGTGATGCTCATCCAAGATTGCGACCGCTCACCAGACGCGCGGTGCATGTTCACGCACCGTCTGTACCGATTTTCGTTCTACTGCGCGGTGATGGCGTGCCCTGCGCACTCTCACAGGTGGCTTTTCGTTACAATTGATTTGCTAGGCTTGCTGGTGGCCATTTCCTTACTCATGGGAATCGTTTCGGTCCACGAGATTGCACGCTTGGCTCTGGTATAAAAACGCCTACAACAAGAAGAGCAAACGGGGGAGGCTATGACCATTGAGACGGTATCGGGGCCGCAGTTCGCAAGGATGTTTTGCCTGCGTCCGATTCAATATGCATGGTTTTTGGGAGCAGGTGCGTCGGCCGCCGCGGGCATTCCCACTGGCTTCGCGATGATCATTGATTTCAAGAAGCGGCTCTTTTGCGAGCTGTCTGGAACCAAGCTTAAGGACGTCGACGCAGACGATCCGCTCTGGATCGGTCGTATCAACGCGTTTCTCGCCTCGCGTTCGGTGCTGCCGCCACCGAACGACCCTGCCGAATATGCAGCCGCTTTCGAGGCTATCTATCGGACGCCGGAAGACCGCCGAAAGTACATTGGGTTGGCAGTGGAAAAGGGAACGCCGTCTTATGCGCATCGAGTATTAGCGTCCCTTATTACTACCCGCCGAGCGGCGTGCGTGTTTTCGACCAATTTCGATACGTTGGTCGAGACGGCCGCGACGCTGACTGACCAGTTCGTTCCGCCGATTGAGCGGGCCAACCTCGCGGTCGCAGGCATTGACAACGCTGAGCGCGCAATGCTCGCGCTGGCCGAGGGCAGGCCCCTGCTGGCAAAAATACACGGCGACTATCAATCGGTGCACTTAAAGAACACCACAGAGGAGTTGCAGCATCAGGACAAGCTGATGCGCAACGTACTCACTGGCGCCTGTGCGCGTTACGGTTTGATCGTGATCGGTTACAGCGGGCGCGATGCATCGGTTATGGCGGCGCTAACAGATGCATTGTCGCAGCCAAGTGCTTATCCGGGTGGGATCCACTGGGTCACGCGCTCTGCGGCAGGACTATTGCCCGGCGTGCAAACTTTCCTAGAAGCGGCGGACGCCGCGGGCGTTCGCACGACCATCGTTGAATGCCAAACATTCGACGAGCTGGCGGCCGATGTTTTGGACGGCTTGGATATGCAGCCCAAATTAGACACACATATCGGGGATTTCAAAGCCCCCGGCGTGTTGCAACCGATGCGTCTACCTACTGGGGATCACAGCGCGTTCCCAGTGCTGCAATGCTCGGCGATTCCCGTCCTTTCGATGCCGACCTCGGCTCGCAGGGTGAGCACGGACAAACCGCTAACCACCGCTGAAGCGCGCCAGATGGTGCGGGACGCTGGAGTGTGGGCCATCGTGGCCAGCACCGGACAAGACATTGCTGCATTCGGCGAGGACGAAGCCCTTCTCCGATCGTTCGAGGCAGTGGGCGGGCGGATCGCCGGCAGTGTCATCTTGTCTCCCAATGAAGACAGTTGGGCGATGGGTCTGCTGTACGACGCAGTTACGCGCGCGGTGTGCCGCCACCGACCGATCAAGGCAAGGATGCGCCGCCATGGTCATGCCGTGATGGCACGCAGCGATTCAAATAAAGAGAGCGACGAGGCCCGGACGGTACGCATGTCGAAGCAAGAGAGACTGCGGCAAGCCTATTCCGGCGCGTTGTATGGCAAAACTCCGCATGGTTACACCTTCCACGAAGGGATTCAGCTTCGGCTGGAAGAGGCGGCGGACCGTTGGTGGTTGACGTTCGAGCCTACAACGTTCGTGGATTTGCCATACGTCGAGCAGGCGGATGACGGGCCCGACGCGGACGGCAACATCGAACACAAACGTCGAGTTGATCCAACCATCGACTGGCGCCGTGAAAGGTGGGCAAAGCGCTACAACGACACATGGGCCGCGATCATCAATGCTTGGGCCAACATGTTGGCCGGTAACGGCGACGGCGTCTTGCGAGCCACGGGGGTGACGGAAGAGCAGGGTGTTGATGCTGTCTTCCAGGTATCCCCCGTGACTGCTTGGAGCCGTCCGAGCCATGACCATGCCTACTTTCATCGGGGTCATTGATGGACTACAAGTCGTCTAAAGCGCCACCGTTTATCTTGCTCGACGAGCCGGAATTGACGTTCAATAGTGACGACATCGCGCTGGATACAAACCCTTTGCGTGGACTCCTGCGGTTCGGGGCATACAACGCTTCCACGTTTGCCGGCTACACGCCGGCGTTGCGCGTGGCGATCGTCGCGCCAGCTTCGGGCTGGCGGAAATTAGGCGAGCTGGTTGAGACAATTAGAGCAAGCCATGAGGCGAGGGATCGCATCAACTACGTTCCGAGCTACCCCGGATTCGAGCAGATCTTTAAAGTGCCGATTGTCGCCGCGCCGAAGGACGTCCACATCAAGTGGCCGGACAATCTTATGGCGCTGGGTCGGGGTGGGGCACCTCACGAACGGCTACTCTGCGCGATGACAGATGCTATGGCCCGCCTGGATGCATTTCACGATCAGTTCGACGTAGCGATGGTGCATCTGCCGGACCAGTGGGCGCTAGCGTTCAATGCCGCCGGCTTCGACGCGCATGACGCGCTTAAAGCCTTGGGCGCCCGATACGCGATTCCAACGCAGGTGGTCAACGATCGGGTATTCAAGTTCAACCTCAAGGCATCGTTAGCGTGGCGGCTGTCGATCGCACTCTTCGTCAAGGCGGGCGGGGTGCCGTGGAAGTTGGCACCGCTGCTCGGTGTGCCGGAGGGAACCGCGTACATTGGACTTGCCTACGCTTTGCGTGGCGACCCAAAGGCAGCCCGATTTGTGACTTGTTGTTCGCAGGTGTTCGATGCTGATGGTGGCGGCATGCAGTTCGTTGCGTTCGAGGCCCGAGATTCAATCGCGAACTCTCAGGAAGCCAGACATAACCCTTTTCTCAGCCGCGCCGACATGCGAGCGGTGATGGCCCGCAGTCTGAAACTGTACCTCACGCGCAACGGGGGCCGTTTACCGCGTCGGCTGGTGATCCACAAGACCACGTCATTCAAGCAGGAGGAACTCCGAGGCGTTTTCGATGCATTGGGCACGGTGCCTGAGGTTGAGTGCATCGAGATCGGCAGTAGCGCAACGTGGCGGGGGGTTTGGCTCAAGGAAAGTCGAAAGACTGGGGTGAAGAGTGAACCTGACCGAGCACCGGTTCCGCGCGGCACTGTATTAGTCAGGACCGGCAACTCAGCGTTAGTTTGGGCATCGGGAAATGCACCAGTTGCGGGGTTGGGAGGGAAGCTTTTATATCAGGGGGGCAAAAGCATTCCACGGCCGATAAACCTAATCCGCCACGCCGGCAATGGACCGCTGGAGATTGCAGCCCTCGAGACCATAGCGCTCACAAAAATGGACTGGAACAACGACGCTTTGTATGACCCGGTTCCGGTGACGATCCGCTATTCGCAGAAGCTTGCTCGTACAATCGCCAACGTACCCGAATTGCCCGGCAACACTTACCCCTATCGCCTGTTTATGTGACGTCAGCTATATTCGGACTCGCCAATGTAAAGCAGGTTGTCGTTTCGCTGTGGAAAACGAAATGAACCTAGTGAAACTAGTGGAAAGCTGGCGGGCATCTCCTGAACAGAATAATCTCCTACCGAGACTGGCAGACACTCTCAAAATGTTGAAAGAAACGCTTATACATTGGTTCTCTCGCTCGACGCTCGACCGAGCGACGAACGTGAACGCTCTGCTGCCATTTGCGTTGGCTACAGATGTAGGGGCGACGAGAGAAGAGAATCAAGACCGAATCGCCGCTATACGAGTTTTTCCGACATCGCAACTCATCGATCCCTTCATCACTATTGCTGTAGCCGATGGCATGGGAGGTATGCGAGACGGGGCTGCGTGTGCTAGTAACGCGCTTGCGGTGTTCTTTTCCAATATGGCAAGCAGCGAAGTTGCTGATCCCGTGGAACGTATAGAGCTCGCAGCGCGCGAAGCTAATACGGCAGTTTTTGACTTATATGGTGGACACGGCGGGGCAACTCTCTCGGCTGTCTGTATCGGGCTGACCGGCAATTCTGTACTAGCGAATGTTGGCGACAGTCGTATCTACAGCACTTCCGGGGACGATAAGCCTACGGTGCAACGACTTACTGTAGATGATTCTCTCGCCGAAGCCGTCGGCGGGCACGGTCGTGAACTATTGCAATTTGTCGGCATGGGCGAGGGCTTAAAAACGCACATCTCGACAATCAATCAAGATACGGAACGAGTTTTGATTACTTCGGATGGGGTACATTACGTCAATCACGAAGCGCTTTGTGAAATTTTTCGAAATGCGCCAGACATCTACAGAACCGTAGAGAGGTTGCTTGCTCTTTCCCGCTGGTGTGGGAGCCCAGACAATGCTTCCTTGGCGGCAATTGATCTCAAGCGCCTGCGCGACGAATTCGGAAGCTCTGCTGATGCAGGCATTACTGTTTGGGACCCATTCAGTTCGACGGAATTCTTTACACTAAAAGCTACAGAGCGACGTGCTCAGCCCGACCTGCTTTCGAAAGTTGGTGCGGCCCCGACCGCGACTATTACAGATGCTGCAGATAAGCATACGCAACCTGAACCATTACCAAAGAAGCCTAGAAAGCGAGGACCAAAAAGCAAAGCTGACAAGAAAGCAAAAGACAATAATGGGCCACAACTCGTAATTCAAATTGATAGTGAACAAGAATCAACAGCTTCGGAGAAAAGCGGTGAAGATTCCGAGTAGATATGAGTTGTCCGGGGGTAGCGGCGGCGGAGGCATGGGCGATATCTTTTTCTGTATCGACAAGCACCTACAGCGTGACGTCGTATTCAAGTTGCTGAAGGACGGCGAAGAAGAGCGCAGACTACTCGATGAACAGAGAGCTCTGATCAGGTTACGTTCTAAGCACGTTGTCCAGCTGTTTGATGTGGTGACAGTCAATGACGGTCGCAATAAAACCGCATTAGTCTTGGAGTTTATTAACGGCGACGACTTGAAAGTGGGGGGATCTATTCCAGGTGACGCGTATCTGCGAATTCTCTGGCAGATCGCGTGTGGGCTGGCTGACATCCACGCGGCAAACGTCATTCATAGAGATATAAAGCCGGGTAACATACGCGTCGACGGAAGTGGTGTTGTCAAGATCCTTGATTTTGGATTAGCGCGACGTGCTGGCGATGACGCACAAACGCTAAACATAATAGGCACGGTTGGATATATGGCACCGGAGCTCTGGGACGGCGCGACTATCAGCTTCGATGCTTCCATCGACGTGTACGCCTTTGGCGTAACGGCTCTCGCGCTTCTAGGTGCAAAGCCACCCAAGGAAATCCTAGAACGGCCGCCGAAACCCGTCGCTGCCAACGCACTGGCGTACTTGGCCGGGGACGTGCCCTCTGCTCTTTCAACAATGTTGGAACAATGCTTGAGCTACGTAGCTACGCAACGACCATCAATGCGAGCGATCGAAGAAACGCTTCGTCAACATTTATTAAAAGATAAGCACCGCGCTTTGGTGGTGATGGGTGGTGTAACTCACGAGCTCCATGCTACAAAACGAACCATGAAATTGACGTATGGAGTAATAGGCGTCGTTCAGATTGGATACAACGGCTTCCGATTTTCGGTACTTGCATTCGATGGGGTTGTATCGATTAACAACCAACCAGTATCAGTCGGACACGTACTACCGGACTGTTGTGTTATCACTTTTGGCGCAGGTGCGGCAAGAGCCTTCGTTACGTTCGATGTGTCAAATCCAGAGGTAATGTCGTGATCGATTCAGGGAAGTTGATTGGTGAACGATATACCGTCGCTGAGCATGTTGGGAGCGGCGGTATGCAGGATGTCTACCGAGCTCGCGACGGGCTTTTGAATATTGATGTCGCGTTGAAAACCCCGCAGGTAGGGCAAGCAGTCAAGCGATTCGCCAACAGCGCTGTAATAGCCGCACGGGTGAACCATCACAACGTGGCAAAGACACTTGATTATTTCGTCGACGACGTAGCATATCTGGTTGAGGAGTTTGTTGAGGGCGAGTCCCTAGAGCAAAAACTCACGCATTTTGGAGTGCTCGATCCGCACTTGGGCGCTCGTTTACTTCATCATCTCGCAAAAGGAGTCGCAGCTTCGCATCGAGCCGGTGTCATCCATCGCGACTTGAAGCCAAGCAATATCATGGCGTCAGCTGGCGTCAATCTTCAGAATTTAAAAATCACCGATTTCGGTATTGCCACATTGACGGAAGAGGTCTTCGATGAAGCAGCGAAAGCTGGCGACCTGACCCGCTCGACCTCTGGAACGGTCAGAGGCGCTCTCCCGTTTATGGCTCCTGAGATGATGTTCCGAAAACCCGGTGAGTCTCCAGGCCCCGAGATCGACATCTGGTCAGTCGGCGCGATGATGTTCAGATTGCTAACTGGGGAGTATCCATTTGGTGTCTACCTTGATGCTGCGGTGAATGTGAAGAATCGCGACCGAAAGCCGTGGCCTGCTTTTATGACTTCGAATATTCAGTTTGCTCCGTTGGCGAGAGAACTTCAGGCTATTGTTGACCAATGCTTATCTTACGAGGCTTCTGATCGGCCGACGGCCGATAACATCGTCAGCCAGTGTCAAAACCTTTGCTATTTGGCGGTAAATCGAGAGGTCGGAAGAGTGGAAAAGTTTATTCAGAACGGCAGCAGCGGATTCATCGATGGCGACAGCGATACCGTCTTTTTTAGCATAGAAAGCGTGTACGGTACCTCACGGCCTAATCTCGGAGACAACCAGGTTGTATGTTATTCCAGTTTTCCCGGAGCACCACGGAGGCGCGCGCATCCCATACTGGTGCTCAAGGCCTAATCACATGCCTCGATATTTTGGCACGCAAATCGTGCGGCGCGCTGGGTAAACGTTGCCACCCTGACGACTTGTATTCGCGCGTACGCTTTACTGGGGCGTTGCATCAATTCCTACATTTGATTGTTTCATTGTGGGCGGCTCCAGTATATCTGCAAGGTGCAGAACCGCTCAGCGTTCCATTCCTTCGTTCATGCTCAGGGTTGCGATTCGCTGCTTGAGTGATTAGGGATTAGGGTTGCATGGCGTCTGCCTGTGGCAGATGCTTTGCGTTGCCATCGCCACAGACTCCTTCTTAACGACTAGCGCCGCGGCGAACCCCCTTGTGCTGAAAATTGCGGTCAACGATTGCCTGCTTTCCCAGCAGCGAGTCACCCACCAAGTCTGCGATAAGCATTTAGGTGTCTTACGAGACCCCGCTTGTCCCCGCGTATCTCGCTCAGGCGCGCAAGATTAAAATGTGCGTCGGCGTGCGTGTCGTCCAGCGCAAGGCTTTTCTCATATGCAGTTGTCGCAGCGTCATACCGTTTTAGCTCCTCAAGTACAACGGCGCGATTGAAATGAAGCAGTGCGTCGCTGGGGAAATTTTGCAAAGCTTCATCGAATACGGACAGCGCGTCCTCGCAACGAGTCTCGGCTTCGCACAGCAAGACACCCAGGTTGATATAGGCGAGGTAGTGCGGTTCCGGAGACAGTGCCAATGCTTTGCGATATGCCTGCTCAGCGCCGAGAACGTCGGTGCTTGTCAGTTGTTCCGCAAGCGCTACCCACTCGTCAGCCTGCTGTGCCCGGCTCTTTAAAGTTCGCGGCGTTGTGTCGAGAAACGCTACGTCGCCTTTGACAGGTGCGACCTCGAAATCTAGAAGATGTTGTCCCGATGTCGCATCCCATTGATCGTCGCCGGTTTTGACAGCGACAGCGTCACCGACCGCAGTAATACGAATCCCCGACAACGGGAGCTCGGCTGGCAACTCTGCCTTCAATTTGCCAAGCGCGCGCAAAATTTTCCGCGATGGAATCTTCGATGATTGCAGCTGAAAAGCCGTGCGCAACAGCACTACGTCCTGAAACGTAAATCGGAGTTCGTTGCGTTTGCCGCGCGTGGGCTGAACGAAGCCGGCGTCGATCAATCCGGACAACACGCGTCTCGAGACGCCAAGGATCGATTGCAGGCTGCGTAGCGTGTAGTCATGACCGGCATTGCGTTTAATCACTTGCGAGCCCGCACCTTTGCTGGAGTCGCTTCTTCGAGCTTGGGTGCTGCCCGCTTGACCGGCCGGCGAGGTTTAGCTGCCAACGATTCCACTTCGGCAGGAAGCGCTCTGCGTGCAGTGGATGGTTTCGCCGGTGGAGTTTTCTTGGATTTGTTCGCAGTGAGACTCGCGCGAAGCGCTTCCATGAGGTCGATCACCTGTCCACCCGACTGTCCTGCAGGCGCCTCGGGCGACACAATCTGTTTGCCGGCAATCTTTTGATCGATGGCCTCGAGGATCCGCTTTTTCTCCTCGTCCTCGTAGGCGGTCGGGTCGTACGCGTCTTCTGAGACCTGATCGATAATTTGCAGCGCGAGCTGCAGCTCTTTGTCCGTGACCGCCTCATCTTCGATATGCAAATCGCTCAGTGCGCGCACTTCGTCGGCAAACAGCAGCTGCTGAAAAACCATACCGTCTTCAGCGGGGCGGACTTGCACCACTCGGGTTTTCCCCTTATACGACCATTTGGCGAGCGCACACCGCCCGCTTTCACGCATGGCTTGTCGCAGGAGGCTGTACGGTTTACCGCCGCGTTTGTCCGGGGCAATGAAATACGCCTTGTCGTAAAAAAGCGGGTCGACTGATTTTTCGGGAACGAAGGAGACAATTTCCACCACGTGAGTGGCGCCTTCCTCGAGCGCCTTCAGCTCTTCGGGCGCGAAGACCACGAAGTTGCCTTTTTCAAACTCGTAGCCTTTTTTCATGTCCGCACGAGCGACAACCTCGCCGGTCGCCTCGGAAATGTATTGCTGCTTGACTCTGCCGCCTTCCGGCGTCAGGAGGTTAAAGCCGACCCCGGAGGCGCTCTCGGTTGCCGAATACAGCCTGACCGGGATGGAAACCAGGCCGAAAGAAAGCGTCAACGAAGCAATCGAGCGCGCTGCCATGGTTTTTTCTCCTGGTCGCCGGCGTCAGGGCGCGCGGCTGCGGCGTACGAAGGACGGGCGAGCGGCCGAGCCCGTTGGCTGTTTAGTTTCGATTTTCTTGATTATTAGCCGCAACCTGAGAGCATGCAATATGCCCGGCACTGGTCCTGCGCCCTGACGGGCACGGACTGTGCACTTCCCCTGGACCGAGGAGAGCCGCCATGCCACGACGATGGAGCACGACGCAAAAGCGCGAACGCCCGGTCGCAAACGATCCGCCTGGCGCGATGCCTTCGATGATTGAACCGGAGCTCGCGACACTGGCGAGTCGTCCGCCGGCATCCGGTGACTGGTCCTACGAAATTAAGTACGACGGATATCGGATGTTAATTCGCATCGAAGGCGGTTCCGTCAAACTCTTCACCCGGAACGGACACGACTGGACCGATCGGATGCCGAAGCTACGGGCGGCAGTCGAATCGTTACCTGTTGAAAACGCGTGGCTCGACGGAGAGGCGGTGGTTTTGAACGCGAGCGGAATGCCCGACTTCAGTGCGCTGCAAAACGCGTTCGACCGCAGAAGCACAGCAAAAATCGTCATCTTCCTCTTCGACATCCTTTGGCTTAATGGGGAAGATGTTCGCAGCGAGCCTTTGCGCGCAAGGCGCCAGTTACTCCACGACCTGCTCGATGAGGTTCACGATCCGCTTATCCGATACTCCGCGGACTTCGCTGAGGATCCGCAGTCGCTGGTCGCCTCCGCCTGCAAAATGAACCTTGAAGGAATCATCGGCAAGCGCGGCGATGCGCCGTATCGCTCTGGACGCTCAACGAACTGGGTCAAACTCAAATGCAATCTTCGCCAGGAGTTTGTGATCGCTGGCATCTCGCGCAACAAAGGCGCGAAATCCGGGGTCCGCTCGCTTTTGCTGGGTGTCTATGACGCCAGTGGTGTGCTTCATTACGCGGGCAACGTCGCGCCTTCAGTCAAAGCATCACGCAACGACGCAATCTCCAAGCGTATCGAGCCGTTAAAGCAGAAGAAGGCAGCATTTTCCGTTGCTCCCGAGCCCGACCAAGACCGTGACTATATATGGTTGAAGCCTGAGCTCGTTTGCGAGGTATCGTTTCTGGAATGGACCCCAAGCGGCGAGATCCGGCACGCGGCTTTCTATGCAATGCGCGAGGACAAACCTGCTTGCGCTGTCGTGAAAGAGCAGGGCGCGGTGATACCCGGCGAAGAAGCTCCCGACGACGTGAGATCGTCTCGAGAGCGGGCGGGGCCGAGAGGAGCCGTCTTCATCGCAGAGATCAAAGTAACGAACCCCGCCCGAGTTGTCGACGGCACGTCCGGCAAAACAAAGGTCGAGCTTGCTCGATACTACGACGACATCTCAGAGTGGGCGCTACCCTATCTTCACAACCGGCCACTCACATTGGTACGGGCGCCCGACGGCATCAATGGCGAGCTGTTCTTCCAAAAACATTCCGAGCGCGTGCGCATACCGGGAGTCGAAGAACTTCCAGTTGAGCTTCATCCTCGCCATCCGCCGCTGCTCGTTGCAAACAATGCGGAATCGCTTGTGGGACTTGCTCAAATGAGCGTCGTCGAGCTGCATTCTTGGAACGCCGTCGCGCCAGACTTAATCCATCCGGATCGCGTCATCTTCGATCTGGATCCTGACCCGTCGCTGCCCTGGTCGGCGATGCTCGACGCGGCCTCGCTCACCAAGCTCGTGCTTGACGAGATCGGACTCAAGTCGTTCGCCAAGACGAGCGGCGGCAAAGGGTTTCATATTGTCGTTCCGCTCACACGTAAGCAGAGCTGGGCGGAAGTTAAGGGGTTCTCGCAAGCGCTTGCGCAACACATGGCGAAGGTCTTGCCCGATCACTTCTCAGCAGTCTTGGGGCCGCGAAACCGGGTTGGCAAAATCTTCATCGACTATCTGCGAAACAGCCGCGGCGCAAGTACCGTTGCGCCGTTCTCTGTTCGCGCGCGGCCCGGTCTGGCGGTGTCGATGCCCATTGCCTGGGACGAGTTAAAAGACGTCACTGGTGGCGATCAATGGTCGATCAGTTCGGCACTTGCCCGGCAACGCTCGCTCAACAGCGATCCGTGGGAAGGCTATTGGCGAACCCGTCAGGGCGTCACGGTAGCGATGCGCCGCGCCATTGGCATGCAGCGTTGATGTGTTTGGTCACACTCTTCGGTAAGCAGTTGCGTACGGTTACGAGCGCTGCGCGATCGCGTTCGCGCAGATTGCCAAGACGCGCTGAACCATGGTGCTTGATAGGTTCAACGCCATATCGCCCGTGAATAACGCTTGAACGTGCGCCTGCCGGATCACGACCTTGGCTTTAAACAGGTCGCGTCTCGCGAGTCGCAACGCGAGCTGCCCCAGGTTGACTCGCTCAAGCCACGGCATCTTTACAGCATTTCGTCGGAGCCAGAGCCGGCAACTCTCAACCACGTGGTCGACCCGCCATTCACTGGTCAAGCTATGCGACGCTGCAGCGGTCACGACCAGGAAGCACAACAATTCGGCGCGCCGTTCATTCTTTACAAACATGCAACTCCTCGTCTAGCGTTTCTGTTGGCCTTGCATCGGTTGGGTCATGCGCTGACTGCACCTGATCGCGGTGCCAATGCAACTTCCGTCACACCCGTGGCAATAGTGACGATCGCGCACGTCCTCGGACGCCCTCCACACGTTGTAGTGGTCGCTTGGCGGCGTTCCGACCGTGCGCCCATTTTCGCGCGCGTAAAACGTCGGCTCGCCGCTCTTCCCGCGAGACACCGCTTCGTCCACCGAGTCGCCAAAGGCCGCTCGCAGCTCCGCGACGAAGGCCGCCATCTCCGGCATTGGATGCTTTCGTCGAGCAAGCACATCCACAACAGCCTCCGCAATCGACTAAAAAGGGGCAATTCAGCGTTTCAAAACCCGTTATAGAATACTGTACATCCATACAGTATTGTCTGTCCATGAGCCGCCCGATCCCGATTACCGCCGACGCAGCAGGATCATTTCTCATCGAAGTGCTGGCGAAGGTGCCCGCAGGGTTTCCGAGTCCGGCGCAGGACCATACGCAAAAGCGTATTGATCTTAATGACGTGCTGGTGCTCAACCCGATCGCGACGTTTCTGTTCCAGGTTGAAGGGGACTCGATGATTGATGCAAGGATCTTTGACGGCGACCGTTTGATCGTTGACCGCTCGATTGAGCCGGTCCATGGTCGTGTGGTCCTTGCCTGCGTCGATGACGAGTTCACGGTCAAGCGCTTATACAAACGCTCAGGTGTCGTCCGTTTGCATGCGGCGAACCCGCTCTATCCGCCAATCACGTTCGTCGAAGGGCAGGAGATGAGCGTGTGGGGCGTGGTCACGTGGAATTTGCGTCAGCTGCTGCACCCGCAGAAACGTCGATGACCACTTTCGCCCTCATCGACGGCAACAACTTTTATGTCTCCTGCGAGCGATGTTTCAAGCCGTCGCTCGTCGGCAAGCCTGTCGTCGTACTCAGCAACAATGATGGGTGCGCAGTCGCGAGATCACAAGAAGCCAAAGATCTGAAAGTGGGAATGGGGCAGCCGTATTTCCAGATTCGCGACCTCGAGCGCACCAACGGCCTTATCGCACTCAGCTCAAATTACGCCCTGTATGCTGATCTCAGCGACCGCATGATGTCATTGATCGGCCAGTGTTCGCCGGTCCAGGAGATCTACTCGATCGATGAATGTTTTCTCGACCTGGGCGGACTTCGCTGCGACCTGACAACCTATGGCCTTCAGATACGTGCGCAGGTGCTGCAGTGGATCGGTATTCCCACGTGCATTGGCATCGGCCCTACGAAGACGCTCGCCAAGATGGCGAACCACATTGCCAAGAAGAATGTGGGGCGTTTATGGCATGGTGTTTGTGACATCGGAATACTGACAGCAGAAGAGCGCGACAGTATCTTTGCGAGCGTGGACGTCGGCGAAGTCTGGGGCGTCGGCCGCAAGATCGGCGCGCGTCTGCATGAGATGGGTGTCGAAACGGTGCTGCAATTCAAACGCGTGAGTCCCTCGTTCATTCGCAAGCAGTTTTCCGTGGTTCTCGAGCGGACTTTGCTCGAGCTCAACGGCATCGCGTGCTATGGATTTGAAGATGCGGGGCAGCCGCAAAAGCAAGTGCTTTGCTCGCGCAGCTTCGGCCATGTCGTCTATACACTCGATGAGCTGACGCAGGCGGTCACACAATTTGTTGCGACAGCGGCCGAGCGATTGCGTCGTCAAGCGTTGCACGCCAATCAGGTCCAGGTCTTCATCCGAACAAGCCCGTTTAAGCGCGACGACCCGCAATACAGCCGTGCCATCAATGTTCCGCTCGTTTCACCGACGTCGGACACCCTGACGCTGGTCGACTCGGCGTTGTTCGGATTGCGTCAGATCTATCGGGAAGGCTTCCGGTACGCCAAGGCAGGTGTACTGCTCCATGAGTTGCAATCAACGTCGATTGAGCAAGGCGAGCTCTTCGGTCGTGATGCCAGCCGGCAGGCGAAGATGATGGTGGCGCTCGATGCGATCAACGACAAGTACGGACGCGGGACATTGAAGGTCGGCGCTGTTGAGCAGCGCAGAACATGGCACATGAATCAGGACAGGCGCAGTCCCGCGTACACGTCCGACTGGGCAGCACTTCCTATTGTGCGATAGGACTGGTCGGTGGAAGGGTGATCACCCCCTCTTCGACCAGCGCTGGCCACGCGGGTATCATGGTTCACGAACAGGAGACGGAGAGCATTCGTCATGTGTTACTCGGCTCAGATCACCGCGGACTATCGCAAATACGTGCACGTCTATGGCGCAGACATTGACATCGATGAATTCTTTCGACTGTTCTGGGACCGCCGCAGTGGCAGCAAATCGAAAATCCCGAAGGCCATGGAAGCGCCGTTCCTGCTGCCGCAAAACGATGCAGAGGCGCGCATCAAAGAAGCGATCGTCGAGTTTTCGGCCGGCCAAACGGCGAAGCTCGAAGAGGACCTGTTCAAACAGCGCACGCGGCTGTCCGATGCCGAGCGTACGCTGCTGACAAAGACCACCAAAGCAGCGACCGAAAGCCAGCGGATTGCGACCGATAAGATCGCTTGGATCCGCAGCAAGCTGGAAGACTTCAACCGCACCGAACCGAAGGACCGTGACTCACGGATATTTCCCGGTCAATACGCGCCGGTGATGGTCGTCGAAAATGGTCAGCTTGTGGTGAAGCCAATGCGATATCAATGTCGACCCGCCGGCAAGCCGGCGTTCTACGACACAAAATATCCAGGGACCTACAACGCAAGGCGAGACAACCTCGAAGGGTTCTGGAAGGGGCTCTTCGGATACACACATGGCGTGATGCTGGTGAGCGCGTTTTATGAAAACGTACCGCGTCACCGCGTCGAGGCTCGTGAGTTGGCTGAAGGCGAGAAAGAAGAAAACCTCGTCCTTGAATTCAAGCCAAATCCGCCGCAGGACATGTTGATCGCGTGCCTGTGGTCGAAGTGGACAGGCAAGGGTGAGCCGGACCTGTTGTCGTTTGCGGCCGTCACCGACGATCCCCCTGCGGAAATCGCGCTCGCCGGTCACGACCGCTGTATCGTGCCGATCAAGCCCGAGAACATTAACGCCTGGCTCAATCCAGACCCTGCCGATCTGGCGGCTCAATACGCCATTCTCGATGATCGTCATCAGCCGTATTACGAGTATCGCCTCGCAGCTTGAGCCGAGGACAGTCGCGAACACGTTCGGCGAGTGAGGCAACAAGCAGCGTGGCTGCGGGATAAGTTCAAGAACGAGCGCGTCTGATTGCTTCCACTGCCGTCGCGCTGGCGAGGTCCGCGTAGAGTTCGGCCCACTTGCCAAGGAGCGATGAATCGTCGGTGAGGAACAGGGGGTGTTCAGCCCATACACTGACCATTGGTCCCTTCCAACCCAGTTCGAAAATACGAAGGTCTTCGTCGTCGCTCACGCCCGAATCGACCAGGTCGACGAAGGACGCGAGGTTGTACAGATAGACTTCGAGCGGCTCGATGTCAAAGAGCGCCGCAAGTACCGATGTCGCCCGCTTGGACGCAGCTTCTCGGCTGCCGGCCATCAGGAAGACGATGCGTTCGTCGTTACTGTTGGGCTTACCGAATATCACGCGGTATAGGGATGTCCTGCACCGATTGCTTAGTTGCGTGCTCATTTTAATTTTTGTCCTGACCTAATGTCGAATCGTCCAAGGGTCGATTGCGCTTCGCCGTAGCACGGCCTGGTCAAAGTACAATCGGCACAGAGTGGCGCACGTAAAGGCTTTGCCATATCTTCGTTTTTGGAACGGCCGGAGCCATAATCGGTCGAACTCACATCACTAATCATAGAAGAAAACACGACCCAAATGACGGACACTGGATACCGCGCCCTGCTTGCGCAACGTGAAGCACTGGAAAAGCAGATCGAAGAACTCAGAAACGCCGAGCGGGGTGACGCGATCGAATGGATCCGCGAGCAAATGGCCCTATACGAAGTTAAGTCCGAAGACCTCGAGCCACGCAGTAGTCGCGGCCCGCGGAAGCAATCGGCGCCTGTCGCTGCGAAATACCGTGACCCCGCATCAGGCGCGACCTGGAGCGGTCGCGGCAAGCCCCCTCGCTGGATCGCGGACCAGGATCGCGACACGTTCGCTATCACTGACTGATCCTCGCCACGATATCGAGCCCACGATGTTGTCCACACAATTTGTGGACAGCGTTGTGGACAACATCACTTGAAAGCCCATAAGTCGTTGTAGTTCCAACATTTATCGAACCCGCCTCGATGTGCGTCATGGGCCCCGTCAATCGACCAACGCAGCTTCGGGCTCGGGTGGCTCAGATGGCTTCGTTCCCTTGGGCGCTGGCTTGATCTCGGCGAGGACGGTCTGGCGCAGGTGCTGCTTGACCAACAAAAGCCGCAATTTTTCGATCGCGACCAATTCGCCGAGATTTTCCTGCCGCCATGTGCGATGAATGATCTTGAAGTAGTTGTCGATTTCGTTGATCACATTCCGGTTGAACTGAACCTCCAACACGAGTCGCTCGATATCTTCGTTCCCTCGGTACTTCTTCCAAAGCGAACGCAGTTCCTTCAGGCTCAGTGGCGCAAACTCAGGGAGGGCTTTGGCCATGGCATCGATCCCCATCGCGTTATTCAGTGACCGCGGCGTGCTCGACCGCAGGCACGGGCAGTTCGACCGTGCGCCGCTGGACGCGACGATGCTCGCTGATCAAGTTGGGCGACGGAGAGAGTTTGACCATAATCGGCGCCGGCGCAGCGGGGCCTTTCCGCTTAATCAGTTCGACGGCGATGCCTTCAGCGACGCCCCGAACAGCAAGTCTAAGGGGCGCCGGCGACGAGTCCTGGGCACGCGCCAGCGGTCGCATGACGACAAACAGCATCTCGGAACTCTGTGCCGCCAGCAGCAGGCGCCTGAGCGACTCGGCGCGAATATGTTGCTGCCAGAGCACGAGGGCGCCGCAGCTGCCTGCTCTCAGGATCTGCTCCGCGCTCCACAGCGCATCGGATGACTTAGCAGCCTTAAGCCACATGAGCTTGCTCGGATTTATGCCCATAAAGGCGTAACAGTGCGCATTCGGAATCTGCTGCGGCGCGATCAATGCGATCGAGCGCTTATCCGATAACGCCGCCATGGCGGGACCCAGCAGGCGCATTTCGCCGATCCCCTGCTGCTGTAAAAGCAGCTCGGTCATGGTTCCCAGCGGCCAGCCGCCGCCAGGCAGCTCGGCTGATAGCGCTGCGTAACCCGTGTCCACGGTACGCCCATGGGCACGCGCCAATTGCGTCCCTCGCCAAAGACTTGGGTGTAGCGACTCGATGTCTTTCGGCAGGGCGTTCATAGCGAGCACTGTATATCCATACAGTATCGTACACTGGATTTCGGTTGCGGGAGCCGGAACTTGGCAATCCCGAAAAATGGGCTGACGCCTGACCGATCCAGTTACAAACCAATCGCTTTCCGCTCACCCACCCTTGAACAGTGGCGCGATGCGCCAAGTGTGCGAGAGCCTTGCGGCTCCCGCGCGTGAGGTCGCATGTGTGGGAACCACGTCGACGCGCTCCATCCTTTGCCTGTCGTTCAAAGCGCGTTCCATCTGCTCTTCAAAGCCGCCTCTTAATCGACGCATAGCACGAAGCGGATTCGGCACAAGGGTTCGCTGCGCCATGTCCTCACCCGTTCGATGCTCGCCTGCGGCTGCGCTTCGCTGCGGCCTCCGGGCATGCCCTTGTGCCGAATCCGCCCCGTGCAAAACATGCGTCGAGGCGGCTCCGAAGAGCAGATGAAACAGAACGACAGGCAAAGGACGGATTTATGAGCGCAACGACCACCCACACAAGCAACCTCACCAACGAAGCGGGATTTCCTCCCGCGCCCTCCGAGGCCCACCAAAAAGCATATGCCAAAGGCGATGTCCAAGAGGTCCTTTTAAATGGCACGCGCATTCGCATGGTGTTCGACGGCGCGCCGTGGTGGAACGTCAGCGTCACACGGATCTAGGTTTTCAACTCAATATTAAGGAGAACTACGATGACTAAATATTTTACTTGTGCCGAAACCGCCAAGCTTATTCGCCAATCGCTAAAGGAAGCCTTTCCGGGGGTTAAGTTTTCCGTGCGTAGCAGCACGTACAGCGGTGGCGCATCGATAGATGTGAGCTGGACCGATGGCCCGAACGCGGCGCAACTCGAATCGATCACGAAGGGATTCAAAGCAGCCTATTTCGATGGCTCGATCGACTATCAAGGCTCGATCCACCACATGATGGACGGCGAGCAAGTCCGGTTCGGCGCCGACTACATCACGTCAAGCCGCCGCTATTCGGACGCTGCGGTGGAGCGCGCCATTGCAAGCGTGAGCCGCCGCTACGGCGGCAACTTCAGAAAGGCCGGAGTCACACGTCTCACCGTTCAACAGTTCCGGTCCGGGGACCTGTACCGCATCCAATTGCCTGAGCTTCATTGGGACGGCGCGAGCAGCGTTCAAACCATGATTCACCAGGCACTGGCAAAACACGCGGACCGCCTCAAGGTGAACCCGAGCAAGACGGCCGCAAGGAAGTTCATCACCCACGACGACGGCTACAGTCTCAGTATTGGAGCCGGATATTCTGCGGTTTCTGTCGACGTATGAGCCGCTCGTCCATGCAAGGAATAAGCGATGAAACCGCTCGCATTGTCGTCGGATATAACGCTACCGCCACATACTCTATGCTCGGTTACGCCCGGAACCTTCACGGGCAATGGATTTGTGGGTTCAGATCTGCGCCACTATGACGGGATTATGCAAATTGGGGCTTTTGAACTGGGCAACGCGAAATACGCGGAATTCGTTGCATATTACGACTATGCGATTTAACGCGGACAGCGCCGCACCAGCCGCGCGCGTTTGGCACGTCCTCTTGATGCTCAAACCGGTTCACTTACCCAAATAAGGCCCAGACCCGCAGCGTGGCATAGCAACGCCCACGCGGAATAGGGGATGCGCGCGTCCTCAGCGATCCACTTACGGATCTGGCGGCAGCCGCCCGTCTCTTGTGTGGCTATGCCCAAATACTTCCCGGCTTTGCTTCCTGTGAAACCGGCGCGTTCGATAACCTCACGAATCTCGGGACCGGTCGGTTGCAACCAGCCGTCAGCTGCTGGGCGCAGGCATTCCGGTCTGATTGTAGTTGCTTGATCCATCGTCTCTTCCTAAAAAAGTTAAGTTGCGCTGCGTGAGAAACGCCTTTTGGCATCCAGCCCCGCTAAAGCGGGGGATACACCGTGGCCTTTGGCCACTGGACGACCCCGAACCGTGGTCCGCTACGGCCCAGCTGTCGCGCCCCTTCGCTTCGCTTCGGGTCCGCGGCTCTCCCCGCGCTACTAGCGCGGGTCCCCGTGCCGCTCGCTCCAGGCGCGACGGTGCGCGCGATAGTTTAGCGGTCGGCTTACCCCCAGTCTGCAAGAAGGGGGCGTGCCGAGGCCAGCGAGTTACCCGGCCTCTCGACCGGGTCCTCCGGTGACTAGTCGATGGCCCTCATGATCAAATTAGATTCCGCATGTTGAATCGCGAAATCGCGAAGCCAATGATACTGATTGATGAGTTTATCGTTGCCGTATCGATTGGCCAAATCGCATTGGGCAAATAGCGATGCCACAATACCTGCGGCATCGGCGCTCATTTCGCCTGAGAAGTAATTTCCCGATACGTCGATTATAAATCGTTTCTCGTCGCACGGAGCCATATAAAACCACCGTTTGACAAGTCATAGAAGTTCCAAAGCCCTCCACCATAGTCTTTTGACAGCTTCTCTAGCCATCCGTACACCAGAAACTCCCCTTTCAGCATGAGACCTCCCAGATGCCTAGGAAGAAAGTGGTGTCGAAGGTTTTCCGGAATTTGATTCGCGGATATTGCAGATACATCAGAAGGGTTCGACATCTCATTTCCTTAAAACGGGCCTTAGCAATATGCTCGGCCACCTCAATATAATAAGGAATTGGCGATCAATGGTAAAGGTATTATTTCAATAAAACGTGTAACTTCTAGTTTACAATTAAAGACTTTTTAAATAGGCATAAAGGGCCTATGATGTAATCAGTGGTCGAGCACATCGCTAAGACCAAAATCGGAGAAGCAAATTATGGATGATCGTTCAGTTGATGTTGCAGTGGCAGAGAATGCGAACGGGTCGGGTGTAATCGGAGCGGTGCTAGAAACAAGTTTTGCTGAAGCGTTGATAGAGTCTATTCCCTTGTCCCGCTTAAGCGTCTCGCCGCTCAATGTGCGCCGTAAAGCATTAACAGGTATTGAGGGGCTCGCCGACAGCATTTTGGCCAAAGGCTTATTCCAGAACTTGGTGGCCCACCCGGCGAAAAGCTCACGCGGCAAGAACCCGAAGCTGTGCGTTTGCGCCGGTCAGCGTCGCCTTGCCGCGCTGCAGTTATTAGCGGATCAAGGCAAGATCAACCCCGACATGAACATCCCCGTCAACGTGCTGACTGAAGCCGAAGCCGTGGCCGCTTCGCTGATCGAGAACGAGTCCCGCGAACCGATGCACGCGGCAGACCAAGCGATTGCTTTTCGTTTGTTGCTCGAAGAAGGGCGCAGCATCGATTATGTGGCGGCTCTGTTTTCCATCCCGGCACTTGCTGTTCAGCGCCGCCTGAAGATCGCCAACGTATCGCCTAAGATATTAGACGTGTACCGAGACGATGGCATGACCACCGAGCAGATTCAGGCGCTTGCTCTGTGTGACGACCACGGCAAGCAAGAAAGCCTCTGGTTCGATGCGGCGCAATCATGGTTACGCGATCCGTATCACCTGCGTGAGGCCATTGTTGAAGAAGAAATCAACGTCAGCGAAAATCCATTAGTCGCGTTTGTGACGCTCGACGCATACATCGCCGCTGGCGGATATGTGCGCCGCGACCTGTTCAGCGAGTCCGCAAACGCCGGATACATCACGGATATGGCGTTGCTTCAACAACTGGCCACTGAGCGCCTTCTGGTCATCGCGCAAGACGTATCAGCCGAAGGATGGAGCTTTGTTGAAACACGGGTGAAGCGCGACTTTAGTGAGCTTTCCGCGTACACCCATATCACGCCGCAAGCGCGCGATATGACCAAGAAGGAAGCCGCGCAATATGCCAAGCTTGAAAAGGCGCGGGACAAGGCAAGCAGCGCCCTCGACGCCTATTACAGCGACGAAACCATCGAAGAGGATGACGACACGCGCGATGCGCTTGAGGACGCCGCACGCGACGCGCAGCATGCATGTGAGCAGTTCGTGGAAGCACTGGAAGCGTGGGCGCCCGAGCAACTCGCAAGCGCCGGAGCGTTCGTCTTGCTGAATCACGCCGGTAAGGTTGTGGTCGAGCGCGGATATGTGAAGCGAGGCATAGCGACAAGCCCGGCCCATGATGGCGATGGACAAGATCAACCGAAGAAGGCCAAGCCCATTCATAGCGACAAGCTTTGCCGTCGCCTGACGGCTCACCGCACCGCCGCCGTTCAGGTTGAACTTGCAGCCAAACCCACTATCGCGTTAGCCGTCCTCATGCAACGGTTGATCCCTACGGTGTTTTCAAGTCTCCACTACTACGGCGAGGAAACCGGCGTACATGTATCGGCCACGTGTTCACACGACAAGCTGCTTCGCGAGGCCGACGACATGGAAGCAAGCGCCGCGTGGCAGGAGATCGATGCCGAGCGTAGCAAGTGGGCCGCGATGTTGCCCAAACAGCGCTCGAATCTGCTCCCTTGGTTGATTGAGCAAAGCGACGATGTCATGGCGAACCTCTTCGCTTTCTGCGTGGCCTCGACGCTTGATAGTGTCACTGGCACCGATGCCGCGCACCCCGTCAATGCACTGGCTGACTTACTCGAAGTCGATATGACCAAGTACTGGACGCCGACGCAGAATAGTTATCTGAACCACGTATCGAAGGCACGAATTGCGGAAGTCGTATCGACAGCGGTTTCCCCCGAAGCCGCTGCGCCGCTCGCTGCGATGAAGAAGGGCGATGCCGCAGCGACCGCCGAGCTTCGCCTTGCCGGTACCGCCTGGCTTCCGGAGGTGCTGGCAAAGCGGGATGCGTCGGACAGTGTTGCCGACGTGTACCGGAGCGATGAAATAACGGACCCGGAAGACAAAGAAATTCCGTATTGATCGGATAGTCCACGCGTAGGGATCACGGGCGCATCTGGAGAAGTTCAGGTGCGCCTTTTTTGATCAGCCAAGCGCAGATGAACTTGCGCATTATACCCATTTGTATATAATCAACAGTATGGAAAACATCAAGACTCTGCGCTGGATAGCGTCTTCCAAGAAAGACCTGAAAGCGATGCCCGAGGTCGTACAAGACACTTTCGGATTCGCGCTGCATCAGGCCCAGATAGGTCTCAAACACGTGGATGCGAAGGCGCTCAAGGGATTTGGTTCTGCGGGAGTGCTTGAAGTGGTCGAATCGGCGGAAGGCGGGACCTACCGGGCGGTCTACACGGTGCGTTTTGCCGACGCGGTGTATGTGCTGCATTGCTTTCAAAAGAAATCGACCCACGGAATCGCGACACCGAAGCCGGATATGGACCTGATCAGGGATAGACTCAAGATCGCGGAAGAACTTGCCAAGGAAAGGAAATGACCGACTACGAAGAAAGCAGCGGCAACGTCTATGCAGACTTAGGATTGGCCGATGCGGAGGAAATGCTAGTCAAGGCGCAACTCGCCTCAAAGATTGGCGAGATCATCAAGGGCCGCCGATGGACGCAACAGCAAGCAGCGGAGGTGCTGGGCATGACACAACCCAAACTGTCCAATTTGCTGCGAGGTCAATTCCGCGGGGTCAGTGAAGCGAAGATGCTCGAATGCCTCGCTAAACTTGGGCGCGACGTAAAAATCGTTGTCGGCCCGGCACGCCGTTCGACCAAACCGGGCCATGTTGAAGTGGTGTTTGCTGCGTAGCATTAGCTTAACGCTGCAAGTGAATGCAACAAATAGCGCTGAACCACGAATGGGTCAGCGCTTTTTTAATTGGCAAAAGATTTAAATCTATACTCCAGGTTTATACAAGCATCGATTGCAGACTGCTTTTTAGCGTAGTTATGTGCGCACTGCAACGATGAATTAAGAATCGCCAGCGTTTGGCTTAAATCGATTTGGAAAAAATTGTGCAGTTTCAGCGTCGATTTTCGCTCTACTTTGTTTAGGCGAGAGCAGACGAAACTGAGCAGGCGTCAACTTAGCGGTCATCCAGTCCTCCGGTAGCGTTTCAACGCTAGTTTTTGTTTGGCGAAGCGAAGCGTCGCTTTGTTCTTGCGATGTCACAAGAGCCATGCCTTTTAATTTCGACTTCCCGGTAGCGGTGTATGGAGGAATAGCATCTTTCTTCTCCGTCGGATTAGCGGCCCGTTTTTTTCGAAGTCGGTAAAGGATGTTATCGAAATTTTTTAGGCTTAACGCAATGCCGTAACGGGTTAACGTTTCGAGCACGGCGGTTCTCTGAACGCCTGCGCTCAGGGCTCCCTCAATTTCAGCGAAATGCTCGGCCACACGCGCGGTGACGGAGCGCTTATCCGACTCGCGCGAGAGTGCAAGGAGAGCGGTTTTCAGGTCGTATGTCATATCGGCTCTGGATGTTGTCGTTTTGAAGCACGAGATAGCGTTATTGCGGTAATTTTGCAGTACTTTTGAGGGTAAGAAAAGCAGATGCGCCGTATTTTGAAGGACTTTGAAGTGTTAGTGCGGAATTATGAGTATTAGTTGAGATTTTAGGATCGACGGAGGCACGATGCATGTGTAAACAAAAAATGCTCCGCACTTTTTCTTTACACATGGTGCCCAAAGGGAGAACCCTTTGGAAACCCCGACGGCTACGCCGCCAGGAGCGCGCCCACTGGTCGCTTCGATGGGCGCATCGGTGTTCTGCAGAACGGCAGCAGACGGCGAGACGGCTACACGATTGCGATCGCGAACGATCACATCTAAGGCATCTGATTTAAGGAGAGTGGGCAATTTTCTTCGGCCGCATTAGGCTCTGTTCGGCTAACATGCGACATTCGCTCGGGCTGGTTGTCCCGACGCTTGAACGACGCCTCCACCTCGCCAACGGTCATATACTCGACAGCGTAGCGGACGTCTGATTGGCCTTTGTGGTCGGTCAGTTGTCGGGGTCGGTCAACCGACCAGACACCCAAGCATAGTCGTGACTTCCTTCGTGCATTCGAAACAGGTAGTGCGTTTGACGCGCGTCTGGTGCGTCTAGTGTTGAAAACCTCTGTACAGGGTAGTGAGTAACCTCCGAGGAGAGACCGGCGGCCTTTAAGGTCGCCAGGGCTGCGTCCTCCGATTGCGGAGGAAACAAAAAGGAAGGCTCCATAGGATGACCAATGACAAAGCGAGGATCTAGCCGAAGTTTCAGCCCGACATATCGAGCACAGTAGTTTTGCGCCAGGTTGCCCGCTCCCCCTAAAAGCCCGCAGGACTGCCGTTGTGGGCGCAACGCTACGGTGCCGGGCAGAATCGAGCTGAGTTCAAGGAACGGGTGGGCTCCGTTGACCAAAGGGAATACGAAAATTGTTGGCCAAGTACTTTTCTATGACAGAGGTAAGCTCGCAGAAATAAGACGCACGGAGCGCTTGTTCTTCATGAAGAGACTTAAACTTACTCAATCTAGCCGACTTAATCGACCGAGATCTCGCGTCCCGAATATTTTCTTTCCAAGATTCGATTGTTGTTTGAATCATCGAAAGCGTTATATTAGTAAGGTTTTGATCCGGCGGAAATTTTTAGTGGTCTGAAAAAATCCGTGCTAATGACTCATGCTGTAGCCCTTTGTTGGTTTGTGATGTCAGTGACGCGTCCTGCCTTGCCCCTCTTTGTAGCTCCCTGTCGTGCTGCGGGCATTGTATTTGATATGGTGCGGCGAGCTTCAACACACGATGAAAAACAGATATGGCCGCTATATGTAGTTAGCTGTCTGCGCTACATTGGCTTCGTGACACCTCGGGAGGGGTAAAGCGACATCCGTAAACCAAGTAGTTTTGCGTTTCCACACGGCCGCGGTCGACTTCTGCCCAACGCAGCTCCGTTGACCCGATCTCTTTTCTCCGACTTATCGTCGGACCGGGTCCGGCCGATTCCAGCCATTCGCGAACTTTCGCACGGACATTCGAACGGCGGCTTGGTCTCAAACAATGGACCTTCGGGCGCCGCCCATGTTCGTAGATCGTTAAGCGTTTGCGAGTCGCCTACCGGGGATATGTCTTCCTAGCATTCGCAATGTATGGTGTCACCTGCCACGCTTAAAGGTGGTCGCTTCATTCGCAAGCCTGTCGCAGGTCCTAGACTGTCGCTCAAGCGCTACTATATTTTCCGGAAGAACAGCATACCGAGATACCACCACCGCCTCGCAGTCGAGAGTAGAGGCATGATAAGTCCTGTCGCTTCGTCTTTTCACTTGGATTCCACGTTGTTCCTATAAGGCTAATGCACAATCCCGTCTAGATCGCAGTGGGCGGCCGTCAAACTTGCGACTTTTTATTTCACTGCTTTCGGGCTATCGTGTTAACTGTGGCGTGCATACTTGCCCGTAACCGATATTGAATACGAACATGAATATAAATATGGCGGTGATGTGCAACACGTGTAACGTCCAGACGAACATGCGCGTTGGCATGTCCAATCGCGCAGTACAGCCGTTCCGCTTTTGCTGTCAGGCTTGCGGATCTCCAATTAACTTTACAATTGGAGAGTACGAGGGCCAGGGCAAAGACTTCACGGGGGCACGCGAAATTCGGGCTCATAGCCCTTTTGATGACAAGACGAATTTTGTGGACCTTCACCTCGATTTTCCGGTTAAGTTCGGCAAGTATGTAATGGGCCATACTCCCTTTATGATGGCAGTCAAACAGATTGGGCACGAGCGGTACGCTATGCACAACTATCGACTAAATCAGTTAAACGAAATCTACCAACAGCAGGACGAAATTCGAAACCTGATCAGGCTGTATTCTGGGCGTGACAAGCAACTTTTCAAGCTCAAGGTCGAGAAGTTTCTCAAAACGAAGCTGAAATCGAGTAAGCCGCAAGATATCAATGCCGGGCTCTACCTGCTGGTATCGAAAGTGTTTGAGCCGTTCATCAGTGTCCACAGCGTGAAGGAGACGGCCGAGGGTTATCCGGACTTCTTCGTCGGGCTGGCAAACAAAGACAAAACCAAGCTAGACGAGTTTTTCGACCATCTTTCGGACACACGCTTTTTGCGCAACGTTCAACTCGACGGACTAGAGCTTTACCCCGCTATTCTCGACGCTGAATTGCCACTGCGCCCAGCGCTGTTCCTCGACTTTGACGACAAGTACGAAGGTGGTGGACTGGCGGCGGCCCGCGTTTCAACGGACAATTTCAATACGTTCAAAGACTTGTATAAGGACATCACCGAGGTCCTCAACCGAAAGCTAGTAATCGTTGCTGGGATAAACAATTTGATACACCGGGGCGACTACAATGCGTTTCCAGACTTGGGCCGAAAAAATCCGCCTAAATCACTTAACGATTTTGCGGACGTGTCCTTAGGTTCGAAGGCCGACTGGCTCGATAACTGCTGGTTCTTTATTGATAAGGACGCTGTCGATAACCAGCTTCGTAACGCCATTGCACATTTCAAGGCCGAGTATGACGACTCGACCCAACTGATTACCTACTTTCCGAAACTCGAAGGAATGCAGCGGGAGAAGGCTCAAACAATGTACTTCCTCGACTTCATGCGCAAGCTGCTCATCAGCTTCAGGGAAATGCACTACCTGCATCACCTCGTCAAGTCGATCTACTACTACCGCCTATTGATCCAGAAGAAAGACGATTAGCCAAAGCTCGCCAACGTGAGAACCAGCATGAATGATCTGTTTCGCCTGCACGACACAGCGCACGCCATGATCGAGATGTTCGAGGATGCAGTGAGCAATGCCGAGGTGCCCCCCGACACGGAATGGGCGGAGTTTGCAGCATGTCTCACGCTCACTACGTTCGAGCGGTTCCACGCGGCCCTGCATCTGATCGACGCCAAGCTTGCGAGTCACGCGGCGGGTCCAGTACGCTCGATGCTTGAGGGCGTGGCAGACCTGCTAAACCTGTGTGCCGATCCCGAATACTTGCAGACAATGCGCTATAACAGCGCGCGTGAAAAAACGTGGCGCTGTTCGAGGAGTTCAAAAAGTCTACTGGCGTGCCGGACGAGATGAAGCAGATGCTTGCCGAATGGGATGTACACGACAGACCCACTCCTGACGAATTTAAACCGGAAATGAAAAGACGCGGTGACAATGATCTGAAGCTGGCGTACAAACTCAAACGCGTCGAACTGTCGAACGTCTATGCGATGTACCGCGTGCTGTGTGCATTCGTGCACCCGAACCTGATGAGTCTCAAGGCCCGTCATCGAACTGGCGAAATGTCGTCCAGTACCGCCGAGACGCAGCCGCACGTGGTCGTAATGCTGTACCGCATTGCTGTTGATCTCCTTTGCCGATGCATAAGCGAGATGTACAAGCTTACGAACCTGAGCCAGAGTGATGTCGATGCAATCACGGCAAAAGGCCGTTGCGACATGGCAGAGGTTGACCCCGACTGCAAGGAATGACTCAGCACGGGAAGTCATCACGCCCGCCTCTGTCCATTGGTTCTTTGATAGATTGAGTAGCGAAGTAGTGGACTGAAAAGCAGCCGTTAGCTTAGCTAAGCAATGTCCACAAAAACCGTTCCGGGTCGGTAGGGAGCGTTCAACCGACACGAGCGACGATTGCGGGGGCTGGTGAATCCAGGGCGGGCGCTGCTTGCAGGGGCCGCTAAAGGCCCTCAGCCTTCATTCCGAATACCCGACTCGAATTAGCCCGAGCTGCGAAATAGCCGGCCACCTAGATCCGATCAGGCGATTGACTTATCGCAACGCGTATTATATTGCCCGTCGTTTTTGGCCGGTCTCTAGGCGCGTTATTGACAGCGGTCGGCATGATGGCCAGCGGCGCCAGACAGACAAACACAGCCCTATTTTCACGCCGAGGCGGACCGTCAATCGCGATGCCACATTACGAGGCACGAGCCGCAATGTAAACGCAGCCTTCATTGCTTGCATTTACTCGTTTTCCGTCAATGTGGCCTGTCGTTAGTCACCGGTGGCTTGGCTCTGATCCACGGTTGACGTGACGAGCTCT
This sequence comes from Caballeronia sp. DA-9, assembly GCF_051615025.1. Taxonomy (NCBI): domain Bacteria; kingdom Pseudomonadati; phylum Pseudomonadota; class Betaproteobacteria; order Burkholderiales; family Burkholderiaceae; genus Caballeronia; species Caballeronia sp. DA-9. The sequence continues at coordinate 110,952 of NZ_CP195135.1, forward strand.
GGCAGGAGGCGTCTGGGATCAAAGGATGCGTAATCAAAACGCTCACTGCATTACGTTGAAGTTGCTGCTGCCTCTGCTTTAATTGCGTGTATCCGCTCTTCACACATGCACCAATCTTGTCCGGGTAGTTCAAGCCAGTGACAGTGTTTCCCCATTCAGTGGTGTACGCAGAGGTATCTCGGTCAGAAGGCTTCCACATGCCTATAACTGCTTTGTAGGCTTCAGTCTGCGCGATCGCCTCCTTAAATACTTGAGGCATTTCGTTTCCAATAACGAGTTGCGAATTCTCAACAATGACAGTTTCGACCTTTATGTTTAGAGGTTGAAAAACTGTGCTCATCCAATTGCGCCATTGATCTACATCGGAAGGCCTAAGTTTATGTCTCGGGTCGAAAAAATATCTGTCGTCTCCAGCGGGCCAATGCATGTTGTGAAATTGATCCCACGCGACGCTGGACGCTTCAGTCAGCGCGTATAATGGGCCATAAAGTTTTTCGATTTGCAGGTTCACATAGTCGAGTTCTGTACTTCTTATTTTGTCGATAAACGATGCCGCGTAGGTCCAGACACCAGGTGCGAGTGTTAAAAGTAAGGCGGCTATGCCAGTGCTCCTCGCATTCAGCTTCGTCGGTAATTTGGACGTTCGTTGTGACGAATATTTATTGCTAGGTCGATTTATTTTAAAAAAAAGCATGTTGCTATCCTCGCTTGCACTCGGGTGTATCGGGAACCGTGTCGCTCGTTCGTTGATGTAACTGTTCAGAATTAAAAAAAGGAAGCGCGGATCGTTTGTCCACTCGCCACGACTTATCGTGTGTTTTGGTATAACCTTAAGTGGATTTGGTCCGCTTTTCCTCAGGAGACAATTCTTGTCAATTTGTGTGGAGTTCCTGTAGGCTGGTGGCGAAATTCCCGATTCGCTGCGCTCTTAGAATCAATGTGCAATCCCTGTGCGACCCGGGCAGTCGGCGGTGATTGTCGTACCGTCGTATCTTGCGAACAAACTTGAGACAGGTCGTCCATCGTGTGGCAAGGGTGTGATCGCTTACGTTATTGTGTTGGGCAAGCTGAGGACAGGATTTCGCGTTACCGCACTCGAGGCAGGTTTCGCTTTGCGAGATCGTTGAGCACCTTGTCCATCGCGTAACTTAGAAGCTTCTTACGGAGCAGCGTAATTCCTACGCGAGCGGCCGTGCGCTCGATCCATGAAACCTTCAGCATATCGAGAGCACTGCCAGCCACAGCGATCACACGGGCTTCGAGCAATTCGCGTAGCGGCCCAAGCTCGACGGGCTGCGTTGGCCACTTTGGCAATCCGATTTCTTCGCGCAGCTTTCCAGTGAGCGGAATGATCGGCAATTCGTTGATTGAAGTGCGCCAGGCATTCTTGACAGTATCGCTCCAGTTGTCGAAAAGAGGATTGCCAGGCGGCATGCTGAAATGTTGTGCGAGAAACTGCTGACAGTTGCGTCGTCCGAGAAGATAGTCGTGACGCCGGAACTCTTCGCTCAAAAATCCACCGAATCCGCCGAGACATCCGCTCGCTAGATCAAAGCCGTTAGTTTCGGTGCGCGGGTCCGTCAGAGATATACGGCGACTCGGCGCGATCAGATAGCGGCTGTACACGTCGTCCATGAATGCAAGAGCGAGATCAGCGGGGTCGAAACGCGCCTGGTTTTTCCACGCACCAATAAGGCCGAAGCTTGAACTGAACAGATCGCCGCGCTCGCCCGCATTCGTATTGTTCACTTCGGCGAGCGTATCTGGAAACGGATCGATCATGATGATGCCACGAATCGCTTCATTGCCGCCGCGCGGATTTTGCTCGATTTGGCCGGCCATTTCGGTCCGGGCAAAGTCGAGCGGTTCATTGTCCATCGTGCCGCCATCGACGACGAAGCCTTTAAAACGCTCAGGCATGGTTATCGTGCTGCCTTGCGCTTTCCACGCGGGAACAAGGCAGTCAAATTTCTGCTTTTGGCTCTTCGGATCGATATACGTGAAGAAGTGGAAATCGAGATCGCTGATGTTGCGGTCTTCCTCGCGCGCAGCAAGTCCAACGGGAAACGCGCCCGAGCCGAGCGCTGCGTTGCCGAGCATCTTCCAGACTGGATGAATTGAACTGTTTTGCGTGGGAAGGATGGCGTCGTCGGGTCGCGCTTTCGGCGCGGCGCCCGTGTAGCTAGCTGCGAAACTGCGATAGCTTTTATGCATCCACATGCCCAGCCCTGCGCTGTAGGTGCTCTTGATCGGCAGGTAGTACGGCACGCCGCGCAAGCTCGCCTGCGCGAAAATGAAGCGCGTGCGTTCACGCAAATACGCGCGCGATTTCGGAGTGCCTGTGTAGTCGAGCGCTCGGTCGGTGATCTTTCCGAGCACAGTCGAATCGAGAAGTGAAACGAGGGTGTTTTGGCTGCTGAGGTCGTCGGATTTGAGCAGTGCTCGAATGTCGATGTCTTGCACCCACGCGCGATAAAACGGATTTGCGCTTTCGGCTTTTGTCGCTGCAGCGATCGCGTCGACATGTGGGAAGTCATACTTCAGCGCGACCGCGGCGATAGCTGCGGTCATACTGCCAGCTGATGCACCAGCAAATACCCGCAAGATCACGTCGTGTGGCGGCACACTCCATTCGCTTTGATGTTTGCCTGCTTTTCGCTCAGATTCCTTGGCGGCTTCCCAGGAATCTAGGGCTTCGATTAGAAAATCCATCACGCCCGAAGTATATGCGCCAGCGGAAATCGCGCCTGCCAAAACCAATCCTATTTCGAAGGTGCCTGCAGCGGGCGCTGGTTCTTTGTCTAGATAGTTACAGATATTCGTAGGTGCCGTACCTAATTGGGTTGACTCGCTTTGGCTACGATCTTCGGGCATAGGATTTCCTGGCATGAACAAACACTTTTTTCTTTATACGTCTTACGGAATACTAAGCGTACAGTATGTAATTTAGTCGTTTATTCCACATTTTCAAGCCGATCTGCAAGGCGATATCCGCCGATCTGCCGACGCACTCTTCTGAGTGAACCGCCGTTGTACTTTGGAAGCCGCCACTAAGGTCGCGCCAACTCGACGGTCCCTTCAGGGTCGAGCTGCGCCGGTCACGAAGCGATATGCCGCAGGCCGCACCGCGGTTCAGTGTTTGCCCGCAGTCGGCCACGAACCGCTACCCGCTGACAGTGTGGCTCGACCACTCGCGCGTCTGTTCTAAATTATCAAGCAGACATTCGAGCGGCAGCAGTCCGGGGTTCGGTGTTTTATCTTTTGCACTCGATGCGGTATCTCGTCCAACCACATTTACCGCCTACTTGCTCGGAAACTGGGATCAGGAAGAGTCCCCATCATCGCGCCTGACGGAGAACGTTGAGCACAACAACGTGCGCCATCGCACATATTCCTTTGGCGATGGGTAGCGAAATTCCCGACGGCTATCTATAACGCTTACATCCAGTTTCATGGCGGTTACCGCAGCACAGCCCCTTACCTGCTTCAATTTTCGACACCAGCAGTCGCGGTGACCAAGCCGAACCAGGCCTAAATATTTGGAGGACTAAGTATGAACTTCACGACATCCATCGAAACAATCCAGAAACAATTAGGGGTGACGGTCGACGGAAAGGCTGGTCCCGAGACCTGGAACGCCATCATCCAGAAAGTAAGCGGCGCAGTGGCGGCGCCTGCTGCCAGCGACCGCGTCGACGATCGCAGCGAGCACAATATCGCGACGCTCCTGCTACCGGTTCAACCATATGCCCGAGCCCTCGTCCATGCGGCACAAGCCGTCGGTATCGAGATCAAAGTCATCAGCGGCACGCGCTCCTATGCAGAGCAGGACGCGCTGTACGCAAAAGGAAGGACAATCCCTAACACCGACAAGGTCACAAACGCAAAGGGCGGTTATTCAAACCACAACTTCGGAATTGCATTCGACATCGGTGTTTTCGAAGGAACAGCGTACCTTTCCCAATCTGCAAAGTACAAAGCTGTCGGCGCGTTGGGAATGCAACTTGGCTTGTCTTGGGGCGGAACATGGCAGACATTCCACGACGAACCGCACTTCGAACTGAAACCACTATGGGCGACGACCATGCCCGAAACTAAAATGGTCGATGAATTGCGCCGCCGGAAGGATGCAGGCACCGACGCCTTCGCCTGAGGCCATGGACTTCCCCTCGGCTCGAGTATTGAAAACCCCGATTTACCTCATTTAGTCCCAACCCAATAAAAATTATTAATGAGTAACTTGTATTTGGTAGAAACGGCGTAACACAGAAATCCACTTCCATGCGATCGCAAATCAGGTCGTCAGTAATTCGGTTTCCTGATTGTTGCTAGGCGGAGCGTAACGTGTTGCAAATACTCTTGGTTGCTCAACGGAAGGCTCGGTTCTTACTCACAGGTATTCTGATATTCATCTGCTGTTTCGACGTTTGTGCTCAGCAGTCGGCCGCTTCAGCGCAAAGCACCTGCGTAGACTACGCGACGATCATCAAAGACAATAATGCCGGGGACCTCGCCGCGCAAGCGGTGACCCGCGTCGTGCCAGCAGAGGGAGACGCACGCTTCGTGTTTAGGAAGCCACTCGAGACCGCGAATCCCCAGCACTTCCGCGTCTTCAACATTCCGGACGGTTCGGAGGTCTCAGTCGTGAGTGTCGAACCGGCTCCAGAGAAACTGGTCAGCGGCTACCGGCCATCCGATAGCGTTCTCCTCCATCTTGATATACCTGCGAAGTCCGCTTCACCGTGGGACAAGCGCACGTTTATAATCGTTGAATGCACGGATGGAAAGTTCAAGTCTTGGGCTAGAGTACAAGCGCATGTCAGCGCAGCTTACGTCTCGCTCTTCTGCATACCCGTGGCTCTCGTTTGCTTTGGGCTTTCTATTTTCGCGGTTTACAAGTCTCGCGAAGAAACGGTGGCTGGCTTGATTACTAAGTATCCTGCAGTGTTTGGCGCGAAGAAGTTCGACAAAATTGATTTTTTCAATCCTATCCAACTGGCCGCAAATGCATTCAACCAAGGAAGCGTTCAAAAACTCCAAGTTTTGCTTTTCTCGTTCCTGATCGGCTGCCTCGTCCTATCGCTAGTTCTCCGCACGGGTACCCTCGCCGACATGTCGGCGACAATTGTTGGCTTACTGGGGATTTCGGGAATTGGTGCTGCAGTCTCCCAGGTGACTTATACCTCGCGTACACGCTTGTCTTGCGAGAACTGGTCGTGGCTACAATCAAGAAATATCCTGAAGCCTTCAGAGCCTCGCGGTCCGCAGTGGAAAGATCTCGTGCTAACGAACAGAGAGTTCGATGTGTATAAACTGCAGACCATCATATTTAGTCTAGCCGTGGCTGCGGCATTGGTGGCTGCCGGCGCATCTGATTTGGCGACGTTTGAAATTCCGTCCGCAATGCTGGGCGTCCTTGGTCTGTCGCAAGTAGTTTTCGTAGGCGGCATCCTTGTCCGGCCTCCAGCGACCGGCGATTTAGATGATACGCTCAAAGGGCTACGTGCGGCTGCGGATCTATGCAGACAGGCCAAAGAACGGCGCATGGACGTAGATTCGGAGGGGAAGCTTGTAGCGATTTCGGCTGACGTCGAGCCAGGACTGGCCGCCAAACGACGATACGAGAAGCTCGCGACTGATGCAGTGCCAATGATTGAGTCGACGCTCGAAGTCGAGGTTGATGAGCAGAAACTTCTATCGATATGCCCATGACGCGCTTCGCTGGCCAGTGAAGGAGTCAGATCAGCATATGGCCGCTGCACTCTGGGACAGGACATTGAGGCGTTGATCAAATGATTGACTGCATAGGGCGACTTCTGCCAGCCGCTGGTCAAGGGTCACCTAGTTGATCGCAGATTCGAAAGACTTGCCGTTCGCTGTGGTCCAGACGACAACGAAAGGCAAATTTCATCTCGGCGTGTCCATCGTCCCTTGCGCAGCCGACCACGGCAGTTCGCGCCAATGATTTGATCGGCTTTTTAGCGGCGATCTTGCGCAAATCGTACCGTTATAACGTATGAGCAGACGGACTGGACGGCGGTAAGTCTTCATTCGGCGTCGACTTCACGCTAAGGACGGGATCAGGTGCATGGTCTTGACCTGCCGGCATCGGCTTTGCTGGCGCGTCGCGCCCGCGTGAGCGATCTTTCGATCGCGTCTCAAGCACCGTCGCACGGTCTGCGATCAACTCGACGCGCCGGTCTTGCATGATGACGTTAAGCGAATTGTCGGAAAACTCCACGTATAACCCCGCTTCGGCGGCGACTCTCGCTGCTTCCCGCTGCATTTCCACGGGCCCTTGCAACTTAAGTACGGGTCCGAACTTCGCTTGCGAGAGGCGCAATGCCGCTTCGATGGCTGCAGGATCCGTTTTCAGCACGCGTACAGCGGACCCGTGATCGCGAACCACGCTGCGCCCATCATGTTGATAGGTCACGACGCCGTCCCGATGCACTTCGTAGCTCAAGTGCGGCGCCCGGTAGATGATTTGGTTGTCGTAGCCGGATTCGCTCAAGTCTTCTTTGCCCTCTGCCGTGGGCGCTTGTCGCTTCCCGCGCGCGCGCTCCTCGCCCACTGGCATGATCCAGTTTTCTTCGGGCTGAGGCGGCTCCGGGGTCGTCGGCCGCATCCGGCGCAGCTCGACCAACGCGCGGGTGTCGCCGGCTTGTGCACGTGCCTGCAAGAACTCGCCAAACGACGCGCCTTGACGCGGACCGTACTTCGCTATCAGCGCATCGCGCTCGAGTTGAATCTGACCGCGCAACGTTTGTTCTGCGTCTGCCTTAGTCATTCGGGCGATCGACACCAGTGCGCGTCGGCCGGACGGCCGCAAATCAAAATTGTTGCGTGCTGCGTCGCAAGCAATATTGAAGGTCTGCTTGATCTGAGCGCGGCGTGATTGTTCGCTGGTTTGCTGTGTCGCCATGGCGTCCTGTCGCGCGCGCCTGAATACGTCTCGGTCGGTCGTGTACTCGCGCCAGAGTGCGGCCCGTGGAAGCTCGCGGGTCATGGGGATCGCTGCGCCCGAAATCTGGCGCTGGTACGAACCGCGGAGGATATCGGATGCGTCGCGCCAAGGCAGGTGGAGTTCCTTGGTCAAAAAATCCGAGACGTTTAAATGCCGTGCGCCGGCGCGAATCCGGCTCGTGCCATCGCGACCCATCGTGATCCTGTATTTCTCCGGCCGCACGCCATGGGAGTGCGAGAGCTCGGCAAGCAAACGATGCGGATCCAGGTTCGAGCGAATGACCGAGTACTCATCGCCGGCAGAACGCTGCACGATCCGTTCGCGCTCGTCGCGCATACGTTGGGACAGCGCGCTATCGGCGCGTCGGCCAGTTTTCCTTACGCCTGCTCGCTCGCGATGGCTATTCCGTCGCACGCTATCCGATGGTACGGCGCGTTCGTGCTCCAGCTGGTGAAGTGCATGATCCGGCACCAGCACTGCACGTCGTGGGGCGAAGCGGTCCACAGGGACGCCGGACATACCTCGCATACCGTTGAGGGCCGGGGCCGGCGTTCCTTGGGAATCTGGGAAAGCGCCATACTGCTGGCGTTTGGCAAAAGTGCCGCGGGGTCCGCTGGGGATGTCGCGCCGGGCATCGAGCGGGAGGGCGCCGGGGCTTCCTGATCCGAAGCCGTGCGGGAATCGGTCATCACCCCTGGCATCGAGCCGGGGATCGACTCGCAATCCGCTTCGGGGACCTCGGTCGAATTCATGTAGTCGTCCATCGCCGCGAAGACGTCGGTTGCTGGTGCCGTGTTCGTTGACTCTTCGCGGACTGCCTGGCGTACTTCCGCCGGATGCGCTGCCTGGCGTGCTACCTGATCGTCCGCTTGATGGTCGTGCTGTTCCTGATTCATGATGATCCTCCAAATGTTTTGAATAGAAAGCGTCGCGCCGTTGTTCAAGCATGGCCACGCGTTCATCGACGGACGCCGCCTGATACGCCGGAAAGGTTTTGGTGTTGCCGTTATTCAGATATTTCACTTCGAGTGCGCGGGTCGTGTGCCATCGATCGAGGGTTTCAAGAATGGCCGGCGCCGTCTCACGCGAAGTACCGCCCGATTCGTATTTGGGTTGAAGGTCGGCCGACAGATGCATGAGCTTTTCAGCGGTCGGCAATTCGACGAACGCGCGCGAGAACACGTGATCTTTCAAGTTCACGCCTTTCAACGCATCGGCCACCTTGACGTTCGGATACTCGTTTTCGCGCCCCCGGTTGCGCAGGCGCGTCTGTCCATGTTCAGCGAGCAACGCCATGAAATCGTCGTACTGCTCGATCTTCCTGTCGAGCATCGAATCCAGGAGCGTCTCCTTCAGAGCACGGCTCGAACCTTTAAAAAGATCACCCTTGTATCGACTGATCATCTCGGACGCATCCGAGAATTCGATACGACGGTTATCTTTTGGACTGGCTAGACCATATTTCGCGTTGATGTGCTCTTGAAACGCATCAATGAAATCGATGTTCGACTTAACGAAGCCCAACGGTTCAAGATGACCGCCAGAGATGAGATTTGTTTTCGGTATCACCACATGGATATGCGGTTTGCGCTCAACAAGCTTTCCCGACGCATCGTCAAGATAGCTTTTGACCTTCGGCAAATGGGCTTCGGCGTAGAAATTGATTTCGTCCGGGCGATAGGCGGCAGAAACGAACGCACGAAATTCCTCAGTGATTGCGAGAAGTGTTTCGCGACTCACTTCGTCTTCCTTGAAACTCAAGGTGACAGACAAATACCGGTCAACATCTGACGCGACATTGATCGACTGAATGATCGAATTGGTTAGCTCAAGATCGCCGACGAGAATGACGCGCTCGTCCATCTCATCACGCTTGAGCTCGCGGCCGAGTTTGCGCCCGTTCTCAAGATATTCCTTCACGCCATCGTGGCGTCCTTGCGGTCTAATCAACATTCTTCAGGTGTGCCCGTAGCAGCAATTCGATGCTTTCCAGCGTATCGAGCGCGGCCAGATACGTGGTCTCAGAAGCACTTTGATCAAGTCGAGCAGCGTTCAGCACGTGAGCGATCTGGTTCAAATTATTTCCCGCCTTGTTCACAACAAATACGGTGCGGTTTCGGTCGACGCTAGGAGCCGCTCGTGCGATAACCTTGGTGCGGTTCGTGAGCACGCATTGACGAAAGAATTCAGCCTGCGTTAATCCCGACTCATGAACCTTCGCGAGAAAAGCATCACGATCTGCAAGCGGCAGCCTGAAAGCGATTGGCTTATCAAACTTTGTTTCTTTGCGTGGCCGACCGCGCTTGATCTCAGTCGTCACGCGGTCAGCCGTCACTCGGTCCGCCATCACACGCGCCCCATGTTGACTTCACGAATACTTTTGGCGTCGCGTCGCGCGATGGCTGCGAGATTCATCCACTCTCGCAAAGCTTCGACATCAGGCATTCCACGCAAGGTCCATCGCGGATGATTGACGTCGCTGCTCTCGACAACCAGCGTCCCGAAGCCCATCAGCCGTTCCCACCAACGGCTCACGCACGCAACGTTTTGGACCCGGTACATCTCAACGCTCGCCACGCGTCGGCTAAAAACGCCGCAGCGCATGGTCATGCGAACGCTATCGATCACAATCTGTGTTTGCGCCGTTGTGGCCGCACGTAGGCCGATAGCGATAGCAATCCCGACGGTCCCCACTATCAACAAAAAGAACGGAATGAGCGTGGGCCACGCGGCTGACTCCCACACAACTAACAATCCAACAATCAAGGCCAATGCGCACTTCAAATAAAAAGGCAGGTTCATGGCCCAGCTCGGCGAACCGAGAAACCTGACCACTGTGGGCTGATTGACCGACGGCGGAATTGCGATAGCGTGAACGTTTGAGCGAAAATCGTGGTTGATTCTGTTCATCGTTTACCTTTTCACTTAGCAATACCCTGAGATAACTCCGCTTCGTCGTACGCACGAACCCATTCGTCTCCATCGCTTGGCATCGGCGCGGCCGCGTCGGCTTCTCCTTCTGGGTGAGGGTGACCACGTGGTGCGCCAATCATTTCGATTGATTCGACAACGATTTCAGTGGTGTACCGGTCCTGGCCATTGCTGGACCACTTACGCGTGCGCAGCCGACCGTCGATATAGATGCGAGAGCCCTTCATTAAAAAGTCCCGTGCAATTTCGGCATAACGTCCGAAGAACACAAGGCGGTGCCATTCCGTTGCCTCTTTCATAGTGCCGCTCGCTCGGTCCTTGTAGTAATCAGTCGTCGCGAGTCGACAATTGGCGACTACGCCCGCGCTCAGGTCCTTCACGTCCGGGTCGGCGCCCAGGTGGCCAGTCAGCGTTACTCGATTTACCATGACTTACTCCTCGATAAATAGGTTGGTGAAACTACTTTCGCGTGAGGGGGACGTCTTCTTTACGCGGTACTACGGGATCCGAATTTGCCCAACGGGGCAACGGTGCGTGCACGGTCCAGGGCTTCGATTCGGCGTATGCGCTGAACTGCTTGCGGTTGAAGGTGATCGTCCAGAAATCAAGCTCCGGGCGCAGTTGCCGTATGTAGAGGTACGTCAGGAACCACCCATCTCCAGCTCGCGCCATATCCGCCCACCGGCTGGCGTGGATATCCGACGAGTACGCTTCCCAAGCCACGCCCACCGCATCGGCGGGCCACGTTTCAATTTCTGCGTAAAACGCCTGCAGGGTGGCGATTGTGGCGCGCTGTGCGATTGACCACGCGTGACCGGAGAGCGCCTGCTCGTCGAACTCGAATCCCTCCCGTGTCGCGTCAAATTTGAATGTCATTGCCGTTTGGTCTTAATGGATCAACGCCCAGACGCCTGCGAGGGTCGCCGCCCCGGCAAGCGCCGCACTTGCAAGTGCGACAGCAAACAGCTCGATGAGCCGGCGAGTAGAGCTTTCGCGCACAGTCCCGCCAATCGAGGCGAGCGTTAGTTCCACTTTGGCGAGCGTCCCCCCGAGCGAGTCCGCAATGCGCCGTTGGGTAGCAATGCTTGCCTGGGCGGACAACTCCGCGATTGCGCCCTCGCGTGCATGGGCGAACTCACGCGACGCCTTGAGAAGCTCAGCGATACGGCCGCTCAAGCGTTCGTCGGATGTCTGGATAATTGCCGCAAGATCGCTCACCGACTTGTGCAGCATATGAACGTCACCCAATATCTCCGCCATAACTTCATCGCGAACGTGCGGCGATAGCGGATCTCGACGTACGCGAGCGTTTGGCTCGCCGGTCTCACTCATCGCGCGCATCAGCAACCACCGCCACGGCCGGACGAACGATTGCCTCAAATACCGCGTCGAGCTCGGCGTTCACACGTGAGGCCAAGCGACGCAGACCTAACAGCGCAACAAGCCGGTTTTTCTCGGTGCCGGCCGGTGTCTTTGCAATTGCAGATTTGTAGTCGGTAGGGTCTGTCAATACGTCATGCATGCTGCGGCCAGCCTCAGCGGCATACCTATAGACGTCGCTTTGGTAGAGCACTGCGTCACAATCGAGGCGAAACGACCGTTTCAGGTTATAGAAGCTGAAGATTGAGCTGAAATGGCTTTCCTGAAATCCGAGCACTCGATCGACCTGATTAAAGACGACAACAATTTTCTCCCGATCAATACCCATGTTCGCGAGATTCAAGAGGGTAGCAACGGTGTCGCGTTGCTGTTTTTCTGCGCTGACGACGGGCACCACGAACAAATCGAAATCAGCATGTGAGCCGTCGAACTCGCTCATCAGCGCGACGAAGGACTCGACGTTGGATGCGCCTACGTCAACCACCACGTTATCCCCCGACAACAAACGGGCTTGCAATTCCGAGAACTGCCGACCGCGCAGCTTTTCGTCAGTCTCCTGTGCGCCATCGTCAGCATTAATTGATTCAATGGCGATGACCTTGGCATCGCGAACACGCGGCGCTAGCAGATGTCGCGCGATCGTGCTCTTGCCAACGTTGCCCGAAAAATTGATTACGGCGATATTCATGGTCGTTCCTTAATTGAGTGTGGTTTATCGCGCGACGCTCGGTGCGGTTTGTTTCGCGACGTCGCGCTCAGGGTTGCGCTTTGGTTTTGGCGCTTGTGCGATTGCTTGACGAGCCTCGCGGTCAACATCGACCTGAGCCAGGCGCGTATCGATCGCTTGCTTTAGATCTCGTGCGGGCGAGGCCGCCTTTTGCTGCTCCGTTTGCACTGCAAATCCGGCTTGAAGACGCTCGGCCAGCCGATCCATCACCTCCCGCACGACGTTATCTGGCTGACCCGCTAGCGCTTTCTCAACCTGCTCACGCAAGCCCGCAACGTTCATTGCGTAAGCGGTCGGGTCCTGAGCGTCCGGAGATTGTCTTTCCTGCTTCTGGATGTCCCAGACGTTGAGCCGCGTATCGATTTGCTCGACTCCTACTACCTTGCCTTCAGCATCTTTGATCGACCGATTGACGGTGACCGGGCGCGAGCCGAGGTTTTCAAGCGTGAGTGCGTCACCTAGCTCAACACCCGAATCCCGGATAGCGCGTTCCAGATCCTTACCCCATACCGTCTTTGTGGCGCCGTCGGATTCGCGATATGAGACGTAGTAACTGTCAGCGTTGTCCTTGTCGTGCTTGTACGGTGCTGCGCCATGCGCTAAGAGCACGTTTTGATTAGGCTGTACCGGGGCCGGGCGTATTTCAGGAACAATTGGCGCGGCCGATGCTGAAATTACGGTCGGCTCTGTCGATGCGACAGAAGGAGTCGGACCGGTGGGCTCTGAAGGGGTAGCAGTGGCCGGAGAAGCAGACGCGGCCCGTGAGACTGTATCCACTGGCGCCGCGGCGGTGGGCGCGGCTGCGCTGGACGCAGCCGCACTTGGGTTGTCCACTCGACGCTCGGGCGGCTGCTTGGCTCTCGGTTCAGTTGTAGGTGCCGCTGTAGGCGGCGACTGCGGTCGCGAAGCGTCGGGGACACGTTGACCGGCGGTGATGGTCAACGTGTCGCGCTCGCGGCGTGCCGCTTCGAGCATCGCGCGGTCTTGTTCTTTCGGCTCGAATCCGTGGGTTTTGATTCCCGCAAGCTGGGCTTCCATCCATGCGTTGCGACGGAACGGTTCGCTACCCTTAAGCGTGACCTGTTGCCAGCCCTTTGCCTGCGCAACTGTCACCATGTCTGCTGCTGTGCCGCGATCGTCTCCGCGTGTGGCCAGGCGAGGGCCTTTGTCGGTGAACTTCGGTTCATGCTTATCGGCGTTGGAAGGATCCTTTCCATCAAAGCGCCAGAAATCGCCATTACGCACGATGTAGCGGGATGCGATAGTTTCAGGGACGGCGTAGCCGTCCTTCGTCATGACGGCCGGTGACGAAATCTCGTTACCGCTGCCCGCGCGCTCACGGCCGACGAGCGATCGCGTAAAAGCGTCTAGCAGACGCGCGCCGGCATTGCGGCGCGGGATCTTTTCCTCAGCTTCGCGGTGCTTCTCGGAATCCGGCACTTGATTTGGCAAGTGCTGGCGCGTGGGGGCCGGTACCGCCTCGATAGCGTTTTCCTCAGCGGCCTCGCTGTCGTGCGCCGCGCTTGGCGCTTGCGGCGTCGACACTGTGGTTGCGGCCGCGGACAAATCCGCCGGCGCGCTAGCAGGTGCGACCGTAGCTGGTGATTGCGCTGCGCTATTCGCGGCCGACGTGGGCTTTTCGACTTTGATATCGCTGCGTGCGTTAAAAGTTCGCACCGCCTCGCGCTCCAGACCGTAATCGACTTGCGACAAGGCTTCTCGGTACTGCGGCATACGCATGTTGTCCACAATCGTGTCGAACGCCTTTTCACGCGCCTGCGGATCTGCGATTAGTTTCAGATCTTCCGAGTCTCCCGACGCCCATACTCGATATGCTCTCTCGCTGCCCAGATCAGACAACACACCGACGGCCAGTAGACCATCGCCGCTATGGCGAGACGCGATCCGCTCCTCAGGGGCTTTAATTGTTCCCGAGGCATTGCTCAAAGCACCGCCGACGCCTTGAGCACTTAGCCATGCCGGGGGTACCGATGGAGTCGCTGTACTGGCACCCGGAACTTCTGGCGACGAGGGTTCGGGCACTGCTCGACCTTCCCGAGCACGTGCGAAGAACGCGTCACGAGCCGCCTTGATCGCGGCTCCTTCTGGCGTTTCAGGCGCATCGCTGCTGGCGCCGTGGCCCTGGCGTGATGACTCGATGGGATTATTTTCAGCCATGAGTGGTTTCCTCTTGAATAGGCGAACGAGAGCTATGGGCCGCGCTGGCCTGGCTACCTGTGTCCGCAAAGTTGAATCGCTTGCCGGTTAGTTCCAGCAAGTCGGCGTAGACGCCTTCTGCGAGCGCAGCCGCAAGCGCAACTGACACTTCAGCGTCGCGCATTGCGACAAGATCGGTCGCGCGAGCGACGCGGGTACCGTCTGGATGCTTTGCTGCGGTCGCGGCGCGGCGCTTTGCCTGCCATTCGATCGGCTCGATGACCGGCACATCGCTTGTGCAGAGCTCGTTTGCGCCCGCGGCTTGCTTGAGCTGCGTTTCAGTAGGCAGTTCCTCGCCCAACGCACTTAACGACAGGCTCATTTCCTTGAGTCGGTCCACAAAGACTGGATCGTTGTAATAGAACGCTTTCTTACAGCGAATCGGTTTGCCAAAGCCGAGCAGGATTTCTTCGTCCTGTCCCATCTCTTCGAGCTCTTGCGGCATCATCAGCGCGCGCTTCTGATCCGAATGGTTCTCACCGCGTGGCTTTCCGGGCGTCCTGCTTTTCGAAACCGACGTCTCGGTGAAATAGCCCAGTGCGTCAGACAGATCCTTCGCTTCCTGGTGATCCTTAGGCGGATAAACCACCTTGGCCCCGTGGTTCACGACGAGCGTGCGCGTGCCTTCCTTGCCATACAACGACGGGCGTTCCATCTGTGACACCGCCTGGATAATGGTGAGCAGGCGCAGGTCATAGCCCGCAATGAACGCGTTCGACGTATCGATGATGTTCACTCGGCCAATGGCCGTGAACTCGTCGAGCACGAGCGTGCATTGATATTTGAGCGACGCGTCGTGCTCGGGCAGCACCGATGTGTTCAGATCGATCAACTGCGAGAAGAACAGGTTCACGAGGAGCGCTGCGTCCTCGAGCCGATTCGGCTGAATACCGATATAGATCGTCATGCGCTGACGGCGCACTTCGTTGATATCGAACGACGAATGGCTGGTCGCCGCGTCGACGATCGGGTTATCAAAAATCAGCAGCGGCGCATTGAAGGTCGACAAGATCGATGACAGAACCTCGTCGCCGGAGGCCAGGAAACGGTTCAATGCACCGGTACACGCCTCTGACAAACCCTTGGTGGCCCGCAACTGCGCGATGTGCTCCTTGATCGGTTTGCCCATACCCGACGATTGACGGAAAATTTCGCCAAGCGTGCAATGGCGCTCCATGGTCGCGGTCTCCATGAGATACAGGCTCAGACCCACGAACAGATTGCGCGCCAGGTCGTTCCAGAACTTGGTTTTCGCCTCGACGTTGGTCGGATAGAACTTAAGGCCAATCGCCTGCACATCACCAATGCGAAGATGCTCCGGGCGATGAGCGATCGAGTCGAACACGTTCCACCCGTGCGACTTGCCATCTTCCGCAAAGGGCGCCCACAGGAACACCTTCTGCCCGTACTTTTGCCGGTAGGCGGACGTGTACTTATAGTTCTCCAGCTTCAAGTCAAGGACGACCATCGAATCCGCATAGGTGAGGAGATTCGGGATCGCCACGGCCACGCCTTTTCCCGATCGCGTAGGCGCGGCGAGCATGACAAATTGCTGGCCCGGAAACGTCAGGTATTTGCCGCGATATTTACCGACGATCAGCGCGGGCTTGCCGTCTTCGTTGTCAAGTAGTCCGGTCTTGCGGATTTCGTGTGCTTTCGCGAACCGCGCACTGCCATGAAGCTCGCGTTTGGCTGTACCGAAAGCAGCAAAGCAGGCGGCCGTGATCGCACCGACGGGAATCGCTACCGAAACAAACGTACATGCGGTCAGCGCTTTCTTGACGGCAGGTACATCGCCATAGGCATGCCAGTAGTCGCGCAACGTAAAGATGCCAACCACCGACGACGGCAAGTGCTGCATTTTTGCGAAGAGCGCAGCGCCCGCGTACTGGCCGCCCACCGCAACGGCCGCAACGCCGGCGGCTGCAAGTGCGCTCACGAGGATCTTTGATTGAATCGTCATGTCCGTGACCTAAACGCAGCTGACTGCATCGCCGGGACTAAACATCCGAGTGGTCCAGTCACTGGCTGCGACCAACCCGGACGCAGCGTCAATTGGAAACACGGGCATCTTGCATCGGTCATTTATGCGAGCCCCCGCAAGAGCTTCCACTTCTCCACCGGGTCGTAGTGGATCTGCGTCAGGCGTTTCCGTTCCATGAAGAGCACCAGGTCGATGGTGGTCTTCACCTCGTGAAGGATGTAGCTCCAGTCGAGCGTCTGGCCAACCTGGCTTGCCTTGACCAGTGTCGCGATCCGCGAGAACGCAGACGCACAATCGTTCGCATGCACGGAAGTCATTCCGCCATCGGTACCGGTATTGAGCAGCGTGAGGTAATCCCACGTTTCATCGCCGCGCAGCTCGGTCAGGAACACGCGGTCGAATTTCATGCGCAGCGTCGAGCGGACGATTTCTTTCGCCGGCAAGCTGTCGCTAAAGAACATGTGGACGTGGTTGGGATGGTTCGGCAACGACATTTCGTGCGTGTCTTCGATCGTGCCAATGCGCGTGGTGGGTGGCACGAGATCGGCCAACATTTTCATGAGGGTCGTCTTGCCGGACCCGACACCACCGACCGTCACGATGTTGAGCTTGTGCTTGATCGCCAGTTCGAATAGCCGCGGGACGTTGCGCGCCGCTTTCGCCGCCAGCATCTCCAGCTCGAAGGGCGCAAGCGTGACGTCGGCCGGCACGAATTCGATGGGTGCAACATCCCGAACACCGTCATCCAACAAGCCAGGCATACGCCGTACGGCGGCCGATGCCGCCAGCACCGACGGAGATACATCCACGAACCCTGTCAGCGTGCCCGCACGAACATAATCGTCTTTGGAAAAGCGAACCGTGCTCGGAATTCGGATGGTCATCGAGACTGTGCCCGGCTCACACGCGGGCGCAGTCATGACCTGTCCACGCTCACCGTCGGGAAAGCGCACCGGCTTAATCGGCGCGAGGGCTGACAGAGGGGGGGTTGCCTTGTTGTAGATCGTCAGCGCGTCAGCCAGCTTCTTACAAAGATCAAACGTCAGCTCGGGTGCTGGATGTTGCTGCCATCCATCTACCGTCTCGGTCCAGATCTCATGAGGACGATTAATGGTCACTTCCGTGACACCTTGTGTAATCATTTTTTCGGCAATGCCGGTTGAACCAAGATAGCTGCGGACCGTTTTGCTCGAATCGAAATGGGTCGATGCAGCATGGATTGACGCAGCATGGGCGGACCCGACATTACTGCTGGTGTTCGAGGTCATAGACGCTCCTGAAGTCCACATCGCGTGCCACGAAAATGTTCAACGCGGAACCCTGATTCGAGTACGCGGTGGGCGGGATATCGATGGTGTTTTTGAGGGTGTCGTCCGCCAGGCTTTGCCCAGCCGACGAGGTGTTGGAAAACTGGATTTGGTTGTTGCCGTTGCCAAGCGACCGGTTGCTGGCGGCCTGCCCAAAGTCGCCAATGAGGCTCACCATGATGGCGCCCCCGAAACGATCCCAGAAATGGGTATCGACATAGGCATCAAGTCCGCTTGCGCCAAGCGAATCCGAGCCCGGCGAATTCAATGGGATCGTGACGCCATTGGGCATATCGATGCGTGACCACAGTACGAAGATGCGCGCCTGACCCTGCATGAGCGCGGTCCGCTGCTCGCCCGTGGCTTCGCTGCCACGTTCGATCAGGAGTGTTCGACCGTCTGCTGAATACACGTCCTTGGTAACGATGCAAGAAGTCGCGCCAGGATAGGTTGTAACGATCTTGGTTCTCTGAGCGCATGGGATGATGATCCCCCGCTTGAGCAGATAGTCCAGATCAGGGAGAAAGCTCGCTTTGACGCTGGCTAGCGCCGAGGGCGTGAGCCGGTCATCCAGACCGCCGGTGACGCCGCGCGCGACAACAGGGACGAGACTTGCGCCCTTGCCACTGCTACTTCTGGTGTCATTTGGAGCGCCACTGCCGCCTTTGTCGTCGTGGTTGTTCAGCAATACATCTCCATCAAGACGGCGCTCCGCGACGGTCTCGACGTGTGGCGCGGGTTGGGCGGCCCCACCCCCATGTGCACCAGCGCTTGTTACCGCGACAGCGCTCGCGGGCGCGCCGCTCGGCACGGGCATCGATGCCGCTGACTGCGCGGCCGCAATGGATGCTTGTTCGGCGGCCGCCGCTCTTTCGCGCTTTAAACGGTCCGCATCGACTGCAAAATCGTGTCCAGTGTCAGCGCCCATTTCTTTCGGTGCTGCGCGCGAATCAGCCTTGGCCTGGTTGTGCTGGTCCTGCAAGCGCTTGGCAAACATCGCACCGCCTAATGTCACCGTGGCCAAGGCGATCACGGCGATCGACACAGCGGTCAATTTGTTGACATTCGCTTTCTTGCGCGTCTGCTTAAGGTTCGGCATCCCGCGATCGCCGGTCATTCCCGCTGCGCCCACGCCCGCTTCGCTGGATATCGACGACATCCCGGACTCGCTGCGTTCATCGCCATTGCCTCCGCCGTCATGTCCTTGACCTTCACGCCCCGAGCCAGATTCGATTCCGCTCATTACTGATGCTCCTTCGTGATCCGCACGGTGCCGGGAACCGTGGTGCCGGTCGCGTTGAACTGCCCGTCGGGCGTGTAGTTGTTGTTGCGCACCCCCAGCACTGACTGCCCGAGGCGCAACATGAATTTGGCCGCTGTTTCGTGCACGACAACCGTGTCACCATCCACATGCGAATTCACCAACGCTTCCGACCCGTCCGGAAGCACGCGGTTAATGTCCGGCAAATCACGCGTCGTCGCGTATCGGAAGTACGTGAAACGACCGTCGTCCCACATCGAGGTGGGCGCAAGTACGGTATCGCCCTGCATGTCGTAGTTCTCGTTCGCGTGAAGGGACGTCGCCGCGCTGCTACGCGCGCGGTCAGCGGCCAGCGCCTGTTTTTTGGCCGTCGCCTGCGCCTCACGCGCTCGCGTGTCCGGATAGGTGAAATTGAGCGACCACACAGCAGCCTCGCCACGATCTGCGGTGACGAGCTCAACCGCATAGCGTCGGCGATCAGTGACCACAATCAGATTGGTATCCGCATGCGCCTCCGTGGGCTTGAACAAAATCCAATTGCTCTTCGCACCCACTTTCCAGGCTTTCGAATCGCCCATACCTATCCCGGATGCAGGACCATCGATCACCTCGCCGGGCTCCAGCTGAATAAGCGTTGCGGTACCGGCCCGAAATGGCACACGGTAAACTTCCGTCGAATCGAACACAGCACAGCGAATATGGGCGTCCGTGCCACACGGTCCAGGTGTCGTCAACGCGTGTGCAGGGAGCGCGCACACAGCGGCCGCGATCGCAGAGGACGCGGCCAACGCATTTGCGCTGCACCGCAAGTTCATTGTGATCGTCATTGCGCGGTACCTCGCTGAACGGCGGCACCGGCGGCCGCAGGTGACACTGGCTGAGTACCAGACTGTGCGGGGGGCATGGGCGTCGGCGTGTCAGACGCGCGCGTCCAGTCGCGATCGACGACATAGCTGGTGACACGAAAGCCTGTCGGGTCCAGCTCCAGCTCACTGGCTTTTTCCGGGAGGTGATCGTGCCGATAAGCGATGGTTGCCACCCAGTACTCCGTCTTCGGCGGCATGCTGCCGCTCAATGAGATGAGCTTGCGTGAAAAAAACACTTGCGCCGTGCTACCGACAAACGTGATCGCACCCACGCGTGCAATCACGCGGTACTGGTCCTTGAGCACCTTTTGCGGGGCGTTAGCCAGTGAGTACATCGAGATGAACTGGTCACGCTCCTTGTCGGCTGACATGAGCTTGACTGCATCGAACATATCCTGGATTGTTTCCCAGTCGTAGCTCTCGCGCATCTCGACATAACGGCGCAAATCGGCGCGGTCGTTTTTTTCGGTGAAGATCTCCCGATTGTTGGGGCTCACATTCAGCACGTCGACCACCCCGGTCGTATCGTTCATGCGCAACACAGCAGGTGGGTTGGGTCTCTTCAGTTGTACTAAAGCTGCCGAACCAATAATAGAAACAACCGCAATTGCGCCAGCGCCGATCGCAACGCGCCACGCGAGTTTGGTTTGCCGGGCCTGTTGCTCCTGCTTGGACGCTTCAAACTTCAACGCTTGTTGCAAGTACCAACGTCCGGTCGCAATGGCAGAACCATTCTTTTCGGCAGGCTCTGTCTCGCCGGAACCAGGTACCGCAACGGCTTGGTTACTCATCGCGAGCTCGGACGCGGGCGGGCGCTTGCGTTTTGAAAACATGATCATGCTCCCTTTGACGCAGTCGACAACGGCGCAGCGGATGACGACACTGACGGCGGATGATTGACAGGGACCCACGCGCCCGATGGCTGCGGTGGCTGCGGCGGCGAACACCCTGCCAAAAGCACCACGAGAAGTATGCAGATTGAAACGGCTTTCATTGGTCAGCCCCGACATTGCAAGGCGCCGGTGCGGCCGTTCGACACGCGAGGCATGTTGGTCCAGCTAAGCGGCCAGATACATTCATCTCAATCTCCTTAAGCGACTTGAATATCATTTATCGCGAGGCAGGCGACTTACGTCACCGCCCTGCATACAGGCAATAGAAAACGTCTTACTTTCCACCGCGCTGCAGCTCTTCGCCCGCAATCAATAGATGGCCTGTCGACTTGTCGATCACCACAGGAATTTCTCCGCCTACGCCTGCGTGTAGCACCAAGCGATCGCCAACCATGTCAGCGGTGAATTGATCGAATTGCCCGGTCATCAAAACGCTAGGCTCTTTGATAACGAACACGTCTCCGTGCTTTTCGATCGTCAGATCGGGGCCTTGCCCAGCGACTTTCGTCCAGTGGCCGAGGTAGTCCTCACCCGAAGACTTCCCGCACGCGGAGATCAACACGGGAAAGAGCGCTGCGATAAAAAGCATTTTCATTTTTGTTCCTTCAAAGTGTTAGGCGCGCGTCGTGACTACTGCGGCGTTTGCGAGGCGCTTCCCATCAGCGTGTTCTTGAAGGTGTCGGCGTCCTGCTTTTCTGCGAGCTTTTCTTCAGCCTGCTGCAGCTGACCCACCAGGTTAAGCTTGGTCTGTTCGTTCTGGATCATTGCGTTTTCGCTAAGCAACCGATTTTGCAAATCAGCCTTCGCCGCGGGGTCCTGCGTCAGGTCGGACTGCTGCATCAGGTTCTGTATGTTTTGGAGCCGGGCGGCCGACGCTTGATAGGCTTGCGTCGCCATTGCTTTGTTGGTTGCGAGCGTGTCGTTGTAACGCTGCTGAGAAGGTGTGTGTGCGGCCATGCCTTCCTGGCTTTCGATCTGCTGCGCAGCACTGCTTAACCCTTGCAATTGTCCGGACTTGACCTGGCTATAAACCGATTGCCATTGAGAAGGCAAATAGCTCGTCAATGAAGGGTTGTTCAGGATCTGCCCGAAACCACGATTTCCAGTCAGTGCGTGGTATTGATCCGTCATGGTGACAAGCTGCGATTGGAGGTTTTTTGCCATAAGCAGGTCTTGCGCAAGTTCGCTCGTGCTGATGACAGGGATACCCTGTGCATGTGCGGGAGCAAATTGTCCTTCGATAGCGAGGATGCAACCAACGAGCGTCATCATCTGCCGAAATTTACTGGTTCGAGTTTTGACGTGTGCAAACATAATTACTCCTGGTATGAATTACCCTTCGATCGATCCGCCGGCAGCACGGCCGGTCAACTGCTTGGCAGCCCTGTATCCCGAGCTGATGCCTTTACCAACGCTCTTTCCGGCGAATCTGGCGGGGCCCCCTGCGTGCTGTGCCATCGCCGAGATGCCGACGCCACCGGCCAGTGCGGAAGCCAGCGCAGGTAGGTTTAGTGATACGACGATGAACGTGATCCCCATCATGGCGAGCTTGGCCGTGGTCGGAATGTCCGTCAGGGACCCCGCTGGTACGCTCGCGGTTGCGAACTTGACCTCAATGGCGCCGGCCGCTGCGAAGAGCGCTGTCAAGAACGCGTAATTGAGGCATTGCGCGGTCCATGCTTCAAAGAACTTGCGCGTTGCAGGAAAGAGCGCCGCCGCGATGAACATCGGCCCCAGAGCGAGCAACAGCCCAAGCGCGAACTTCGCAAGAATCAGATAGGCGGCCGCAAGCGCGAGAAAGGGAAGGGCGACTAAGATGATCAGCAACGCGTTGGCACACGAAGCAACGTAGCCACCGACGTTGAACGGGCTCAAAGGGGCGAACAGGTTGTTGATCGCGGTGAGATAAGACGACAGCAAGGTGTCCAGGGCCGTACCTGTCGAGGAGCTATTCGTCAACGCCTGAGCAATATCGTCGCCGACGCCATTGAAGAAGGGCACCACATACTCGGTGTAGTACTGGATGTTCATCCCGGCGGTGATAATGAGTCCCCAGGCCGCGAACCGCATGAAGAAGTCGATCACTGGCTGGTCCGTCGCACCACGCCAGTAGGAGGTCATGATCAACAACATGTAGACGCCGAGGCCAGCGGCGACCAAAGGGCTGATCAACGTGATGAGGTTGGCAGAGCCCGTCATGATCGTCTGGTTGACGGTCGTGTCGAACATGGTCATGAGGGGCTGGAAAATGGCGACATTGATCGGCGCAACGCTCATGATGTTGCTCCCTCTTCAAGACTTGCTGCATAGGCTGGGCCATGCGAGGGGTCTATGGCATGCCGATCGAATTTGGCAGCCTTCTTCTTGCCCTTGCGCCGTGATTGGAAGACGGCCATAGACTTGTCGATATCAGGCCCAAACTCAGCCCATACTTCGTCCCAAATCGGAATGTTGTCCGTCGTGCCGGAGAGAACTGCAAGCGCGTCCGACATGCCATATAGATCAAGCGTTGCAAACACTGACTGATTGCTCTGTTTGATGAGAAACGTCCGCGATTCCTTGTCGAGGCTCTTGAGGACGTCGAACTCCTTGCGATTCATGTTGCACATCTCGTAAGCCTCGAACCGCGCGTCCGGATTCGGTAGGTAGATCTTGGTGGCCGTCTGCTGTTGAATCGCGGGAAAGATCGGGCTCGCAATGGCATCTTCCGGCGACTGCGACACAAGCAGCACGAACTCTTCGATCTTCCGACCCGTCTTGAGCGACTTCAAAATTAACTCTTGCGTCACGGGGTACTGCGCTGGCAACCAGAATTCTTCGACGATCGTCACCAGCAACCCGCCGTTCTCCTGCATCAGCTTTTTCAGGTAGAAGAGGTAGGCAAGAACTGGCTCAGTTGGCCGATAGTTTTTTTGCAGGAAGTCGGTGACATCAAAGCCGATGCGGTGCTGCTTCGTTACGTCGATCATCGTGTTGGGCACGTTATCGAGCGCCCATGCGAATTCGCCATCGGCCGCATGGCACCACTTCGACAGCCGCGTCCAGAGCGAATTGGGCGTACCGTCATCCGCAATGTTTTCGAGCAAGCGAGAAAACACCCGGTCTTCGACCCGTTCGATGGCATAGATGGCATCTACTGCGTTCTTGACCTTGATCGCGTCGGCGTCCGTAATCTGTCCGGCAGAGTCGCGACCGCACGAACGCACCAGGCTGTAAAGAAATTGCAGATTCGCTTCGGTCGGCGGAAGCTCGAACGGCGCAAGCCCCGTTTCGACACCGGCCTTCAACGGCAGATAGACACCGCCTAAGTTACGAATTAAGATCTCCATGCTCCGGTCGAGGTCGAGTGCGAAAATCTTCGGATCAAACCGCTCGAGAAATCCCACGAGGGCGAGTTGCAGCGTGGTCTTACCTGTGCCTGTCGCACCGAGCATCAGGGTGTGACCTGCGAATTTCTCGCCGGTGTTGTCCTGATCAGGCAGCGACGCGTGAAAATTGAAATCGAATCGACCCTTGCCGATGGTCGAAAGCGGCATGACCGCAGTACCGTCGCCGATCGGATTGCCTCGCGCCTTGCCGGTCGAGTAGTTGTGCATGCAGGACGTCGACGCCAGCGTGCGCGTAGACCGCGGACTGGGTCGCGGCTTTTTGGTCGCCCCCGGGACCTGACTAAAATAGGTCACCGGTGCCGACAAAGTCGCAGGCATCCAGCTCACGCCGCATTCATTGAGCGACTGCGCGGCAACGTAGGTCCCGTTTTCGATTGCCTTCTGCGCGCTCGATCCGTACACCACGAGCGCACCATGGTAATCACCGAATGCAAGCTCACGCGCAGCGAGTAGGGCCTGCGCATGGCTCAGATCATCGATTTGATGAACCGCCTTGTCTTGCACCGACGTAAGCTTGCCAATCTGTGTTTCGATCTTCGCGTTCGCCTGATGCGTGCCCAGAAATCCGAACGATTGCGTCAGAGTGAACTCGACTGGCACAGTCAGAAGCGAGTTCATCTGCCCCCAGCCGCTCTTCGGCAAATCCTTCAGGTCGTAGCAAACAGCGTATTTAGTGTTGTTGTCGGCGCGCACTTCCAAAACGTCGTAGCCAAAGTGCATCCACGCGTTGGGTATCGCCTGGTAGCCGGGCATTTCGGTCACTGGCACCCGACGCTCGACGCCATTGATCAGCTCGCCGATGAATTCAAAGGTTTCGGAAAACATCACGCCATTGCGCTCGTAAGCGCACAAGATCTCCGGGTCGTACGCGTTCAGGGCTTTTACGATGGTCTGCAAGAGCTCTTCCATCTCGGCCACGCCTTCCGCGAGATCGTCGTGCTTAAGCACCACGCTCAAAAAATAAGTGTTTTCGAAATAGTCGGTTTTCTTGAAGCGCGCGAGATACTGTTCGCTAAAGTCCTTCATAAACGACGAGCGAAACCCGTACGTCTGGTCGAGCGCCATGCGCCGGCGCTTGAGCGTCGTAGTGATCGACAGTCGATTGCCTTTGGTCGCGCCGAGAGACGACAAGAAGCGATTGAAGGAGTCGAAGCGGTTTTCCAGAATGGAGTCCGTCGCCGACTCAAACGGGATGCCCGGCAGACGAATCACGCCCAATGTTCGATCGTTTCCGCAGCTCGTTACGTGCTCAGACACCGCATGACCGACCTTGGGCATCTTGTCTTCGACTGCCGGTTGACGTTTCATTTTTTCGTAAATGGACATCAGTTTTCCTTGTGCTGCGAGAACGCGACGCGAAACTGCTCATGGGCTACCAGCGAAGGCGTGCGCTCAAATGCAGCTCTGAACGTGTCGAGCCGGTAGCCGTACTTCATCGGGCTGAGCGTGTAGGTGTTGCCAAACATCCGAGCGTTGGTGCGTCCTAGAAAGCAACGCATTTCCAGCAATAAGATGTTGAGCGCCTGGTCATCGGTCGCGCACACCTGCTTGATGAACATCACGGGTGCAAGGCAGGGGACGAACAGGAGAAACCCCGCTGGTCCGAAGGCGAAGCCGCCAACCATGGCAACCGCGACGCTGATTCCGAAAAGGACCAAGCCGGCCATGAGGGGAACGCCTTTAATCATGGCAACGCGCCCAAGGCCCGCATACGACGAATACAGGGCTTTTTCGCTCATGATCCGAAGACGGTCCAGGCCCACGCTGCGAGAACTGGAACGGAGCCAACGGCCGCTACCTTGGCAATGGCGCCACCAAAGTCATGCACCCAGTCGGCCTTGTTGCTCCAGCACTGAATCCCGACCCAGAGCAGGTAGCAAATCGCGAGAATTCCGCAAATCGTAAAGAACCAAACTTCAAAATTGGTGATCGCGCTGGTCCCGGCTGTCAGGCCGCCTGCATACGCGCTCGCGCTTACCAGCGATACAGCGAAGCCAACCAACGGCGATACAAGCAGGGATAATAGTTTGGTACGTTTCATAGTTGTCCTGATAACAGGTTGGTAATTTGGTTGCGAAGAAGAGGGCTGGATCAAAGGTTCAAAAATCTCCGAATGTGTCCCAGGATGGGTGGGTATGCTCGGGTTGCGCACGCCGTGATGTCGAAGGCGTTTTAATCGCTGCCGGTGCCCCTGTATCAGGGTCGAGTCGCGGCACGGTTTGCCGCACGGTCTCGGGCGTAGCGACTGGCACGACAGCAATGGGCCGAACGTCTCCCTTAGCCGTTTCCGGGTCTGTCGACGCTACGAAGGAAACAATGCGCCGGACGTAGCTCGATGTTCCTAAATCGCGGACAAATCCACGCTTAAAATTCCCGCTGTAGTAGCAGCTGAACGCCGCGCGCAATGCGTTCTGGCCAGCACCCATACGGGCCGACGCACGGCTATAACAGTCCGACAAGATCGCCGAGCCGGCGCGCAGATTTGTGCAAGGATCGAATGCAGCATTTGCGTCCATGCCATACCTCGCGAGGTTGTAGCGATTCACTTGGCTTAAGCCCATGCTGTAGTTCCAGCCTCCCGCGTCGAGCGCCTTAACAGTGGCCATCGCTTCATCGCGGTTCTGTGGCTGACGCACGAGGCGACCTCCTACGACACCGATCGCAAAGGGGTTGAAACCCGACTCGGCGCGAACAATCGCCTGCAAAGTCGTCGGATGAACTGCGGGCGCGCATTGCTGCGCGAGGCTATTGAAGTCGGCGGGCATCATTGCGCGGCTTCGCTGTCAACGTCCGGATCTTCGTCCGGACGGTCTGGTTCTGCATTCAGGAGCGTGTTC
Organism: Caballeronia sp. DA-9; assembly: GCF_051615025.1. Lineage (NCBI taxonomy): Bacteria > Pseudomonadati > Pseudomonadota > Betaproteobacteria > Burkholderiales > Burkholderiaceae > Caballeronia > Caballeronia sp. DA-9. Next base: position 137,711 of record NZ_CP195135.1, read on the forward strand.
AAAGACGTCGTTTTCCCGACGTGGGCCGAATCCGAAACCATCGTGTTCCCGGCTGGTGGCTTTTCATCATCCGACGGCAGGTATGCTTCAGTCGCAAAATCCCACACGCGATCTTGTTTGGGTTGCTCAGCCATTACATCGCTCCCACTTTCTTAAATCCAAAGCCCTTGCTCCTGGGTTTCAGTTTCGACGTGAAGTCTGGTGCGCCGTCACGGTCCGGATAGGACGCGGAGCACTTGGGCTGCGCCTTGAAGTTCGAGCAACCCCAAAAGTGGCCGTCATTGCCAGAGATTCGCCGCAAGCGGCCCGATGTACATTTCGGACATGCTGGTGCGGGTGCCACGGGCAAGTTCATCTTCGAGGTCCGCAAGCCCGCGATCACCTTGGTAATGAAAGCGACGTTGCGGTCAATGAACTGGTCGTACGTGATCTGCCCGCTCGCTACCGCGTCGAGCGCGATTTTGAACATGCCGGCCATCGTTGGATCCTTGACTGGGCCGGGCAGTGCCGTAAGCAACCCCCGGCCGCTCGCGCTGCACGTCAGCTTGTTTTTGGTGCCCTTGGCGATCTCGAGGAAACCACGCTCGCGCAGGTCCTTGATGATCCCGGCGCGTGTGGCGCTTGTACCAATGCCTTTTCCCTCTTTCAGGCGTGCCTTGGCCGCTGGATCGGTCGTGAATTTGTGAAGGTCAATCATGGCGCTCAGCAACGATGCTTCATCAAAGCGGGAAGGGGGCTTCGTTGCTCGGCTCGCGGTATCACATGCCGTGCACGTTGCAGGGTCGCCCTGCGCCATGTCCGGAAGTGTTTGCTTACCGTCATCGGTTTCGCTTTCGACCGGCGTTTGTACAGCCGCTTCCTCGTGCGGCGCATAGACCTCACGCCAGCCGGCGGACACGGGCGTCTTGCCGTTCGCGGTCAAGCGCTCGCCGACACATGAAATTTCGATGCGTGTTTGCATAAATACGGCGGGCTCGAAGAATTGGGCGAGATAGCTGCGCACGACCAGGTCGTAGACGTTGCGCTCAATTTCATTCAGCGCGGATAGGTCCGTTACGCATACGGTCGGCACGATGCCGTGGTGCGCTTCACCATTCATCTTCTTGTCGTCGAACGCAGCCGATTTGCGTTTCGTGTCGGCGCAGCTGATCAATGAGCCGAGCCCGGGCAGGTTTCGGCTAACCGACGCCAGAATGGTCGGCGCTTCATCGTGCTGCGCCTCCGACAGATAACGGTTCTCCGTGCGCGGGTAGCTTGTGACTTTGTAACGTTCGTACAGCACTTGCGCCGCGGCCAACACTTCGTCACCCGTGTAGCCAAACTTGCCGCATGCGGCCACTGTCAATTCGTTCAGGGACAAAGGCAGCGGCGGCGCCTCTCGCTTGGGCGACTTGTCATACGCTGATATCTCTGCCGGCTGGTTTCGCATCTGGACAACAAGCGCACGCGCAACGGATTCGTCGATCAAACGGCCCGCATCGTCGAGACCGGCTTGGTCTTCGCGCGCCTTCCAGTTGGCGACAAACAGGCCGTTCTCATGCTGCATCTTCGCCGCGATAGTGAAATAGCCGGCCGGCTTGAATGACTCGATAGCCCGATCGCGTCCATATACGATCATGAGCGTCGGGGTTTGGACGCTCCCGACGGTCAATACGCCGTCGAATCCGAGCTCACGAGCGCGTAATGTGGCGGCACGCGTTAAGTTCAGACCGAAGAGCCAGTCGTAACGCGAACGCGCGAGTGCCCACACAAACCATGCGCGAAACTGCTGCTCCTCGTTGCTGTGCATCGAGTCAAGTGCCTGACGGACTTTGGCCGGGTTGTAATCGTTGACGAGCAGCCGTAGGACGGGCTTGGTGTTACCTAGATAGATCAGAACTTCATCTACAAGAAGCTGGCCTTCCTCATCCGGGTCACCCAGATGCACGACTTGATCGACCTCGGACAAAAGTTTTTCTACCGCGCGGACGTTGCGCTCCAAATCACCACGGGGAGCCATCAGCCAGGCAGTTGGTACGATCGGAAGGTCTTGATAACGCCAGATCTTTGAACCGCTCTTGCTGCGTGGTAGGTCATCGGGAAGATACTCGTCTGGCATGGCCTGCTCGAGTGCGTGACCAGCGAGCGGCACGAACGCATCGTCGCCGATATAGGTCGCCACGCCGTCGCGACGCGGCGTGCCCGGCAAGACTGCGACCACGGCTTGCACGAGAGATGACTTTTCGCCAACGAACAATCTACGCACCTTTATTACCTTTCAGTTGTACTAATTGGCTGATCGAGATCAAGCGCTGTTTCTTGATACGGTGCCTGACGTCGCACCAACTGCAGTGGGGATTACAGCGACAGTACGCGTGCGCAGGTTAGTGATTGCCGCCGGTATCTACGCCAGGCGACTCACCGGCCCCTGGCGCATCGGTCCTTGACAGAAATTGTTGCGCTGATGAGGCGGGGTCATAGGGGACTGTGGCCGACCCTTGCCCATAGAACTCGGTGATGGTCGCTTTGCCGTTGATTCCCCACCAAACACGGGTGAACAGCTTGTTGTCGATGGTGACGTTGATTGCGCCACGAGCGCCGCATGTGAGCATGCTTTGCTCGGGTGGACCCCAGAAGAGGAGATCTGGGCTGCAGTAGTTTGGGCCTGCGCCTACGCTTTGCGCGCCTGTGCCTTGGCCAGCATTAAGCGAGCTCGCAGGCAATGAGCTCCTGACATCAGGCGGGAGGTCTGCCACGCTGCTATTCAAGTCGCATGTGGGAAAGGGCTTGCCATGTTCAAGCGCATTCCAGAGCTTTTCGATGGGCGGCTTGCATTCTGATTCAGTCTTTGCGCCGCGAGGATCGGCAAGGCACAGCAACACTTGGCAACCCCAATCGTCGGCGAAAACTAAGGAGGGCGTTACGAATGTCAACAGCCCGCCGCAAACTATAAGGCTATGGACTCCGCCTTTCCAAATCAACGGACGAGTCTTTCCACCTATAATGGAGTCAGCCATTTGAGCCTCAACAGTTCCAACAATGGTTAGGTTGATGTCGGTGTTGGTAGCACTAGCATCAACCGCTTCATCTCACGTCGCAGTCACGTCGATTCTTTACGCAGTAACACGTGTACCGTGCTGACGCGCGGGCAAGTCTCTTTGACAAAATCAACCGCAATATCAAGGCGCTTCCATAGCTTCGTCCGCCCCAACGCGGTTTGGACGAGGTAGACCTTCGATTCGCTAGGTATCTTCACGTTCATCAACCACCAGCCATCACGGTCATCACCAGTTTCGCTCTCGCTGGTCTCCACCAAAAACACCTCGTATTCAGGTTGGGCTCCGTCGAGGACCGCGAGGTCCCGTTTCGTCAGCGTGTGCATTTGATCCCTTGCAATCGTTCGTACAGCAAGGAGTAATGCCACGAGACAGCTTAGTTTTCCATGATTCAACCTACCAATCTCACGAAATGCATCGAGTGTTTAACGTTTGATATGATTTGTTATACATGGGAACACGTTTATGGATTTGATTCAACAGATTTATTTGTTGAAGGTGTGTCGCTTCGTAACGCGATGCCACGTAGGGTGGAAGTCTGCAAACGATCCCTTGCGATCCGCACGCATCTCTTGCGGTACGATTGCAGACTGCTCTCTCGCGGAGGACGGCGTTTGCGAGTGACCCGCCTGTCTTGTCTTATGGTAGCCCGACCTTGATTAGTAACGGTGCAGGTGCGCTTAGTATTGACTTACTTCAGATGTTATGGTGGCGGAACGAACTATGTATGACTTGCAAACGTTGACGGGCTTCGATTTGATCATCGACGCAAGGAGCCCGCGGGAATTCAAGGAAGACCACGTGCCGGGAGCTATTAACCTCCCCGTGGTATTCGATGAAGAATACGCTGAGGTCGGGACCACTCATCGGACTGACCCGATGCGGGCTTATCAGATCGGGGTCGCATACTCGCTTAAAAACATTGCTCGTCATTTGGAGCTTCCGTTTTTCCAGACAAGCAAGCGAGCGACCATCCTTGTGTACTGTTTTCGCGGCGGGAAACGGAGCAAGCTTTGGACAGATGCGCTGGAGACAATTGGCTACAAGGTAGAACGGTTACCTAGAGGGTGGAAGGGCTATCGGAACTGGGTGAGAGAAACACTTGCGCAAGTGCCTACCAAAATGACTTTTAATGTGCTTTCTGGTCCGACTGGATGCGGAAAGACGAGTCTGCTTCACGCGCTGCGAAAGGCGGGAGCCCAGATGCTGGATCTCGAAGCGCTCGCTTCACACAGAGGTTCCATAATTGGCGGCATCCCCGGGCATCCCCAACCCAGTCAGAAGTACTTTGACACGCTTCTGCTCGACGAAATAAGTCGGTTTGACCTAGCGAAGCCTATCTGGATCGAAAGCGAGAGCAAGAAGATCGGTCAGGTACAGTTGCCAACTTCATTATTCGAGGCGATGCATCGCTCCCGTTTGTTTATCGTGCACACACCGATGTCAGAGCGTGTTGCGATGTGGCACCGAGAATATCCACATTTTGCAGAAGACCCTGTTGGGCTGATCGAAAAACTAACCTACCTGAAACCGCTGGTAGGAGGGGTCACGATCGACAGATGGAAGGAACTCGCTGAGCGTAGGGAAATGGACGCGCTTTTCGAGAGCATCATGGTTGATCACTACGATCCCGCTTACACGCGGTCAACAAACAAGAACTACGGCAAGACCGGGGAGACGACTGCAATACACTTGGATTCTCTCGACTCAGACTATCTTGCCGCGGTCGCGGAGGGACTGCTCGCGAAGGGTGACCAGTTGTCGGCGCCGTCGCTTGTTTAGGACGTTGACGCGTCTATCCATGACGGAGAACCAAGCCGGCGGCACAAGGCTCAGCCAAAGCATGTGGAAATAACCCCCCGGTAAGGCGGCTCGGGTTGGACGCAGTTGAGTGTACGGCGACCGTCCGTTTTCGTGGTGTGCCCCATGGTATCCGTTGTTGACCAACAGGCAATTGGACAGCCAAAAATCAACATCCCAGGAGTGGATAGCGTCGTGTTGGCTTTGGTGGTCAAAGCCGTAGTGCTGCATGTAACCTACAGTCTCGACGATGAAGACGCTAATTGTCGCGTAACCAAACACGAACAATGACAGCCGCCAAGCTTGCAGCGTTAGCGGCAAGATCACCAGCAGAAGGGCGATCGAGATATTTGCATACAGGCGCCGAGGGATGGAGCGATCTCGATACGATGTTGGATTCAGCGAAGCCCTCAGCGCGCTGAGATACGACCGGACCACGTGAGCCCATGATGACGTGCCCACGGAAGCAGTGGACCCAAACAACGGGTCGCCGAGATGGTCGTGGTGTAATTCATGCGCGAACCTGTAGTGAGGGTAGCCAGCGACCGTAAAAGCAATGTCGCTAACGCCGCGCCAGAGCCGTTCGGTTCGATGGGTCAACTCGTGCAGATGGGCCATAGCGGTGGCACTTAGCACTCCGCTGGAGACAACCAAACCAACAAATTCGACCGGGCCTGCAGTTGTCGCTTCGCGAGCTGCGATTGCAAGCGCCATCGTCCAGCTTAATGCAAACCAACAAGGGATTTGGCGCTCGGACAACCTCTCGATTGGAACTGCACTCAAAGGTGGGCCTCGGCCAATACATGCGTCGAGAAGTGGCACCAAAACTAGCGCAATCGCTACAAACATCCACGCATAACCGGCAGCAAATAGCACGGCGCCTGACAAAGGGAGGCTCAGCGAGAGCCAGAAGCTCCGTCTTGGACTAAACGAGCAGTCCATTGACTTCCGCGAATTTGACTACCTCGGATATGTGGGAAGCACCAACCTTGTCTTTGATTTTCTTGTAGTTGCCGTAGATCGTCTGCACCGAGACATCCATCTCCCTTGCGATATCCTCGGCCGTGAAGCCGTCTTTTAGGTAGCTGACGACTTGCAGGTCTTTACCCGTGATCGAGCGAGACTCCATGATTTCGCGCTTAGCTACGCGAATAGACCAATCAAGCAGCTCCACGGCAAGTGCACGAAAATACATGCGACTCACGGAGAAGATCTTTTCGCCTTCCGCCTCAGTCTTGTCAGACCCCAGGTAAAGCACACCGATTCGCCCCTTGTCGCTCGCGTGTACCGGCACAACGAATCCGCTGCGGAAGCCATGTTCGTGAGCTGAGGTAAGCATATCCTTCTGCCCTTGAGTCGTTACCTCCACTTGGGAACCGAAGATAGGTTCTGTATTGCTGACTGAGTAATCCAAGAACGGATCCGTCATGAACCACTTGTTAGCGTTGTACAGTTGGCACCACTCGGGCCGACATCCTATTAGAAACCGGTGTGAGGCACGGCTTTCAGGGGACTCGGCTGGATTCATTGAGACGAAGACATACGACTCAGCACCCAACGTCGAGACGATCGCCCTCACACAATGCGCCACGTCGGACTCGTCATGCGCAGATATGATTTGGTCAAAATACTTCAAAACTGATGCTTCGGATTGGGTCGATTCCATGCCTCAGTCTCCTTCGATTACCAGTTATTGCTTTAAACCATCATCCGTAAGTTTGCGTCGTATCTCATTGTAAAAAGGCGCAATCTGACTTTTGTACGGGTCGGCATTTGCAAAAACGTCAAATTCGTCAAGCTTGCTGATTAGCAAGACCTGGACCGATGACGCGTCATCTTTCTCGATGATGCGGCGTTCCAGCGAATATCCACGAGATACCTTGAAAAGCTTCAACGTCACCTGTTCGGTGTCGACGTTCACGGATCGTTCAAATGCCAGAGTCTTCGCCATCATCGACCTCGCCGCGATGGTTGTGATGTCCGCACTTCGAACAAACGACGCTCTCTTGATCGATATCTGTAAGGCTCGATACAAACTCGTCGGAGCCACACGCATTGCATTCGACGAGCAACGCTTCGAATTTCGTGCGGCAAAATTGGCAAGTAATATGATGCACTTCACCCTCGGCAAGCACTTCCCATCCATCTGCCATCGGGATGCTGCATCGCGGGCAAACAAAACCCCGGTGTTCGATTTCGTTCATGTTTTCGAAAGGACAAGGTAATAAAACAACCGTGCTACGGTTGCTGTCTAACGAATATGGTAGCGTGAGATCGAGATACGTGTTGGCCGCTGAATCCTTTGCCCGACGCAGCGGTCGCGCCAACTCTGCGATTGGAGAAGCTTTTTTCCAATTGGCAGCGACGTAATATTTAGGTTACCTGAGTGTTTTTTTTCGCGCCGAAGCATGCACGCAAGTCGCGCATTTTTGGTATCGGGTATAACTTCGCGTCCTGATGATGACCGAAGCACAGGTCGAGGTGCCAGCAGACGCGGCGCTCGCTGAGGAAAAAGGCCCGACAAAGTCGGGCCTTCAAACCAAGGCGGGAACCCCCGTTACCGCCTTGGTATTATACCTCTCGTAACTGACCTTTTCTTTCTGCCTATTGGTTTTGTGGTCGGGCGCTTTTTGTTGGTCAGCAGGCGCATAGTAGTAGGCAACTAACACCTACTGTGTGGGCTAACGCACGCTCGACTTACGTTTCGTTACAGGTGTTGCTAAATGTGTACGAGGAGCGCTGTCCATCGAAGCAATTGGTCGGTTCGACGCTTCTGCGAAAACGAATTTTTTGTCGCCGATGAGCGTGCTCCATTCGGCATTTCATCTGGGAGGTAGGCGACAGGTAGGGTAAGAGCCATGTTCGACGCGAGCATAGTGATGCACCCTCAAAACGTCCAGTGGATTTCAATAGCGGGACCGCAGAAACGGATGTCCCCATGATCGTGGCTGAAAAAACTGTGACGATACACTATGCCAAATAGCCAGCGGATGATCGCCCTATAATTGCGAGACAAGCTCATTGAAACAGCGGAGAAATGTCGGTCTCCGGCGCGCAGGTCTCCAGGTAGCGAACCTGCTTCAAGACTTACTGGCCGAAAAGCTGTGAACGCAGCCAAACCCACTACTCCAGACGGTCGATACTTCGTTGTCAAAGGGCGTCTCTGGCGATGTACGAACCCGTCCTTACCTTCCGAACTAAAAGAAAAGTTGGTCAGTGAACTGATGCGAGCCCGCCGAGAAAAGGGCGCAGCAATGCGTGTTGGCGACAGCGTCCGTCGCGAAAAAGCGCGGCAGCGAATTGACTTGATAAAAAATGAACTCGGGGAGCGCGGTCCCGTCTGGTGGTCGGACGATGCACCGGACTTGAATCGGCATATGGCTAAAAACACGCCATATGCACAATGGTTTGCCGGGCTTACCGCAAAACAGCATGAAAAGGATTAAAGCGGTCCACACGCCCTTGGATTTGTTGTGGCCACCATTGGCATTGCCCTTCGCAGCGATCGCAGCACTGGTGATTGGTCTAATAGCTTGAGAAGCGTATTGCAAATAGGCGGGAAACTCTTCGGGCGGGAATTTCCTTTAGAGTACGCGGAAGCGCGGGCTGATCAGGTTGTTCAACAGGGACTGCTTCGGTCCCGTGCATATGCCGCGTCCGACGCTGCTCGACTGCTCCGAGCTTCGTGGTGCCTCGCCCGTATTTGTTCTGTTTGCTTCAAGCGCGACCGTTAGATCTGCCTGACGCGATGCATCGTCACCAAGAAGCTCACCTCGCTCGACTGACGGTGCCTGCAATCCACGGAGCAACGCGCCCGCCTTGCCTCCTGCCCCGTTGCGGGCTGCTCGGGTTTGCGTAGCAAAAGCCTTCACGGAAGAACAATTGGTTGAAGACGGGAAGGCTGTCGCAGCAATACCGCAAGGCCATTGCATGTGACATTCGTTTCTTACCCGCACCTCTGCCAGAGCCGGCGGGTCGCTGAATGTACGGCGGATCTTTTGCGGACTTGCTATTTCTTGCCCCAACTCATCGACGACTCAGGCCGACGTCAGTTCCACGCCTGCACATCCTCATCGATAACAGCGTGGACCTCGTAACCCTCGTCCCCCGGAACTGCTACCCTCTGCGTTCTCGACCGCCGATTGGTCGCACATGGTGAGCCAAGCGTTAGGCAGCCAGCAAGACAGGATTTTGAATGTTCGGTTTTCTGCGTAGTTATTTTTCCAACGACCTGGCGATTGATCTCGGTACTTCAAACACACTGATTTACATGCGGGGCAAGGGTATCGTTCTCGACGAACCCTCGGTTGTGTCGATTCGTCAAGAAGGCGGCCGAAATGGCAAAAAAACCATTCTGGCGGTGGGCAAGGAAGCCAAGCAGATGCTCGGCAAGGTGCCAGGCAACATTGAAGCGATCCGACCGATGAAGGATGGTGTGATCGCTGACTTCAGCATTACCGAGCAAATGATCAAACGCTTCATCCGCATGGCGCATGAAGCGCGCATGTTTGCGCCGTCGCCACGCATTGTTGTCTGCGTTCCATGTGGGTCCACTCAAGTCGAACGACGCGCAATCCGGGAAGCCGCACAAAGCGCCGGTGCTTCGAAGGTCTACTTGATCGAAGAACCAATGGCCGCAGCCACTGGCGCCGGGTTACCTGTTTCCGAGGCGACCGGGTCGATGGTGGTTGATATCGGCGGAGGCACCACCGAAGTGGGCGTCATTTCGCTCGGCGGTATTGTGTACAAGGGTTCCGTGCGCGTGGGCGGCGATAAATTCGACGACGCGATTGTCAACTATATCCGTCGCAATTACGGCATGCTGATCGGTGAACAAACTGCCGAAGCCATCAAGAAAGCGATAGGCTCCGCGTTTCCTGGTTCGGAGGTCAAGGAAATCGAAGTGAGAGGGCGCAACATGTCCGAAGGCATACCGCGCAGCTTCACGGTTTCCAGCAATGAAATCCTCGAAGCGCTTACCGATCCGCTCAACCAGATCGTATCGGCGGTTAAGATCGCCCTCGAACAGACGCCGCCTGAGCTGGGCGCCGATATTGCCGAGCGCGGCATTATGCTCGCGGGCGGCGGTGCGCTACTGCGTGATCTCGACCGCCTGCTTGCTGAAGAGACTGGTTTGCCGGTGCTCGTCGCCGAATCCCCTTTGACCTGCGTCGTGCGCGGCTCGGGTATGGCGCTCGAGCGTATAGACAAATTCGGTAGCGTCTTTTCCTACGATTGAAGACGGCGCTGCAATTTCTTGCGGACGCTATTCGGCGAACTCACGAATAGCGTCCGCAAGGGCCGGCAACCCGCCGCTCAGACAAATTCTCAGTGTCGTGCCCATCGATGAAAATCCAGACCGCTCGCGCGAAGACGCTGATAAGCGCGTGGTTCTGAGCATGGTTTTCAACGGAATCGTCTGTGATGAACGGCCCTTATCCATAGCGATTAGTCGGGCTTTTCGGAGGCTGGCCGATCTTGACCAGTTCGGCCGCTGTGCGTCATAGGCCATTTTGGGAACGGCCAAACAACTGCGCTTGGTTCGGTTGTCTTGACGACCGTGGCCGGAGCGCGGCATCCGCAGGAAGCTCGCAGGCCACTCCTTACGTAGCTGGACGCGATAATCTTCACGGATCCGCAGTCGCACTGGAAAAGCCAGCGCGCGCCGTTCTTGCCGTGGTTCACGTAGTGGGACGCAGTGAGGCGGCCAAAGCGATGGCCAGGCGCAATGTCGATTTGGCGCAAGCAGCCGCATGACAGAGTCTTGCGGTACCTTACGCTACGAGCCTCGAGCACTTTTTCGACGCCACATGCGCACTTGAACCGCCAACGAGAGCCGTCCTCGCGGGCTATCGCGGTGAGCCTGCCAAACGTTCGACCGGTGAGATCAAGTGCCATATCGAATCAGGTCAAAGCAATACGGCTTGCCGTAACAGTTCCAACGCTTTCAATTCGTCCAGGCGACCGGTACGTGCCTTGCCCGCGAGCGTCTTGAGCAGCGCCTCCGCGATTGGTGCAATGCCGAGCAAATCGTCCAGACTGGTCGCGGGTATAAGACGGTACGGCTGCCCGCTGCCTTGCGCTTCAGCGGGCGCTGCAAACTCCTGAAGAGCGGGGGAAGACGAGACGCTACTATCGACGGGTTTCAGGACGGCCGATTCGGCGACGGACGGGGCGGCTTGATAGTCGGGCTTAACGACCGCTTCCGTCTCAAAGGCTACGCCTGTCGGATGGCCCGTGCCACTCGCACCATCGATCTTGGCGATTCGAGCGTCCGCCTTCCGCGCTTTAGTATTCGCAGGCGTCTTCGCCATCGGCGTTTTGGATTCGGCCAAAGGCTGCAGCTCTTCCTGAGTGCCCGCGTGATGAGCCGACGAGGGGATCAGCAATTCCGACACCGACTTGGGAATGTCCGTTTCTGTCCGGGGAACGTCAAACCAGCCAGTGGGCAGACCGAGGCGTTCCGTGAACCGGTTCGCTTCAGCATCGTCCAAGCGCTTTTGCCCATAAAAACGATTGGCCATGTTCGAGTCGCTTAGTCCCATCACCGCGCCGAGCCGCACCTTTGATCCTTTGCGGGCTGTGAGCACGTGCAGGTTAGCGCGACGGATCTTTTCCAAAGCAGCGACATCGGTCAACGGAAGCGATTGCTGAGCCGCCGACTTGGATGGCGCTTTCGTTTTCCCAGGCACCGTCTGCGGTGGCGTTACCTTGCTAGGCTTTGCAGCAGTCGTGTTGCTCTTCGCGACGGCCTTATGCGACCCGCCATTTGTTTTCTTTGGCATTTCCGGGTCTCCGGGCGGATGATCAGTAAGGGTAGGGTGGTGATTGAATTGTGTAGAAGGAGCTGGCCGAATCACTTCCACGTACGCCGATTCCGGTTCAAGGTTTGCGTGAATAAAGTCTAGGGGCGACCTTAAGCGCGCAACGATTTCAGATGTGAGGACAGGATTGGGTTGATCGAAAAAACCATGCGGCAGGCCAAGCGTCGTTTCCATGTGAAAAGCTGTCTCGGGCGTAAACCTCTCGCCATTCACCAATTCGGCTACGCGCGTTAAATTAGAGTCGAGTCCGAGTGCAATGTTTTCTGCGCCCACTGCATCGACCAGCAATTTAAACGAACGCATTTTGAAGATGGATGCCGTATGAGCCGGGTCTCTTGCCGGCGGCGCTTTAATGTACGGCTTGTTCGGTCGGCGCGATGTTGCATCTGATTGTTGGCGCGATTGATGCTGGCCCTTATCTCGAGATCCAGAGTATCGCCCGTGTGGTTGACTCATAAAGTGGGGCTCCCGGTCGTCAAATCACTAACAATTTCCACATTATAGGGCGACGGTGTACCTACAGCGGCTTCACTATAGGGAAAGAACCCGTCCTCAGGATTCAACTCTCTCTGTGCTGCTGTTGGCGCCAGATGTTACCGGGTCGAAGGCAGCGCCCATTAAAGATACAAGATGTCGAACCTCGTGACGCGGGGCCCAACGTTTAAGGATGAGTCGACGACATACTTGGGAAGGGCGTACGCAGTGTTCGCTGGCGGTCCTGATGCGCTTGCTGGGCTCAGCAATTAAGCTACACGGGAGTCAAGATACGAACCGTCTAATCTACCTGACAGCGATCGGGATTGTTGCGGGAAGCCCCCATCTCAGATTTCGTCACTTGGATCGCACAGTTCGAGCTTGAACTGCCATCCTTCAAACGTCATTAGCATGCGCCCGAGCTCGTCCCATTCAACACGGCGCCCATCTACGACGACGCACGGCATACGCGAATGCTCGTCACCGTCCCATTCGATTCTGCCGCGGATTGTCTCGTCGACAATTTGCAACCCGAGATCACCATCTCTTACGTGTACAACCGCAAGCAAACGACGCATCTTTTCAATCAGCCTTCCAAGCAAAACAAATTGATCCGCTTCCGCATCTCCAAGAACCTGAAACCGGTAGCCTGATGGTTGATTCTCGCTAGTCGCGCCGAATGCCTCCAGAGAGAGTTTGTCGCCAAACAACAGACTTCGAAAACGAAACTCGTGAACAGTTCCGCTGGCGTCCGACAGGTGCATCGGTTCAAACTTTGTTTGATCAAAATTGTCGATGCCGGCGTGCTTTGCCATTTCGCGGTTAAAGCAGGCGGTGCACAGCAATCGGTCGCTGTGCTCGTCGCTTCCAGTATGGATGGTGTCGTACTGTGGCACGGTGGCTTTGCAAGCTGCGCATTGACTGACGGACATGACGGAACTCCACGAAATCAAATGAGCGGCGCGTTTCGCAACCGATGATACTTCGCGGGCCCGATGCGGTACGAAAGATCGGCTTTGTTCGCGACGGGCCCATTTTCTCATGCCAGAACGGCCCTGCAACTATATGCGGCCGATCTATTTTCCTGAGAGCGCTTTTGATGTACAAATTTGTTGTAGCTTAAGTGGCATACAACGTCTCACATCAATCAGGTTCCGCCTTAACAGATTGTCTGACTGCCGAGAGATAATTGCTCATGTTACGAGTTTATTGCGCGGGTCCGCTTTTTAACCCAAGCGAGCGCGCTGAGATGGACAGCATTGCCAGCACACTGGAGCTGTCTGGCTTTTCAACCTTTCTTCCGCATCGCGACGGGTTAGAGTTTGCTCAGATCAAGCCTGCGTTGGAACAATGCGGCGCATCGCCCAGCGAAGCGGCGAGGATTATTGATAGAGCGATCTTCGCTTTGGACACTTATCAGTTGCTCCGATGTTGCGATGTCGTTGTGGCGAACTTGAACGGCAGAGTACCCGATGAGGGAACAATCGTCGAGGCGACGCTCGCGTGGCACTCCGGCAAACCGCTTGTGCTGTACAAAACGGACGTACGCTCGATGCTCGGCGGTTCTGACAATCCGATGGTGACAGGACTTGGCGACTTCGAATCAATCAACGATTTGTCCTCTTTGCCGGCTGCCGTAGAGCGAGTCGTCGCCAATCACAGCTCAGAAAAATTATCCGAAACCATGGAATTTGGCGCATCCATAGCGGCGCTTCGGGACAAAAACGACAGTGTCTGCGCCGTTGCGGCGGTACTTTACCAAGATAAGCTTTCGAAAAAGTAACTTGAGGCGCCATACCCATGGTGAGGACCTCTGGAAACACTGCCGATACTTTTAAGCAATTTCGCAACACCAACCGAAAGTTGTTGATCTTTGCGGATTAAGTGTCAGTACAACGGCTACAAAAAGAGGATCACCTCACAGCTGTGCCGCGTGCACTACGACATTTATCCGAGCAGTATTTGACGCTGCTCCAATCGCGCTCCCATTTCTTGCGCCATGTGAATGTGCGGCCACAACTCGCACAAACCTTACTTGGGAGGGTATCTTTTTTCTGCATGCGCATCCGGGACATCCTAAAACCATTGTTCAATGACACTCATTCTGAATCACAAGTCATGTTTGTGCACAAAGAACTGCAATATCCATACGCCCGCAATAGCCAGTCGTTCAACGAAGAGAGTTAAGCGAGTCGAGGTCAAGTAAGGTACTTAGGACAACGAACAAACGTTGATTCTTGGCACCTAGGGCGTGGTGTTGCGAAGGTCTGTTCTTCGACTCTTCCTTTATTTATAAGGTCGAAGTTATCCACAGGCGCAGAGTATTTGTCGAAGTGCTGTTGCGCTAACGAAGAGCACCCCAGCGTTGCGCGCCCAAGCGCGTAGTGACGCAACACCCGTGGCTCATCGCCGACACGACATGCTTGGTGGTTGTTGCGTTCACGCATATTGATCCCCGGCTGCTCTGGTCCCGAGTCGCCACAGCATGTCGATGTTTTTCAGATATGTGGCGACGTCCTCGGGTGCCGCGTGGATGATTGAATGTAGCGAGCTATCAATGCTGTTCACTTCCGCCGTCCACGGATCCTCAAGGCTCGTGCAAACGCTCTCAACATCGTCACGATAACGCTGCAAAGTCGGCTCATCCCACGCGTCTATGACGGCCGGCGCCAGGAGTATCGAGAGCACACCTTTTCGTTCCCCGATGAATCGAACCGGAGCCAGCAGGCCACCAAGGTAAAGGATCAGAATCGCATCGATGATCCGCTCGTCGTGGTCCTCATCCCAGACAATAGCGAAGTCAAGAAACGTGGCGCTCTGGAGCGGATTCAACAGCTCATCGTGCCACGTCGGTACTCGCAGAACGGAGTAGTGACTTCCCCGGCCGAGATGGCCCACGGGACGAGTTTCATCATGCAGCGTCTGGAAGAACGGGCAGTAGGACATGTGACACTCCTTTCGGGAGAGGGCGGCGCCAGCCGCGAGGCTCAGCCATTTCGTGGCAAAGCGTTCGACAACCGTTAGCATACCGCTATAGCGCTAGACCAAGAACTCAGCGTCGCTTCTTCGCCGGGCCACGGGCCGGCTCGACGCGAGAGTCCGGGGACATCGCAGACACTGCCGCCTCCGGCAGCGCACCAAGCTCGGCGAGTTTGTCTCGTGCTTCCCGATACGGCTCGTAGAACTTCGCCCACGTGCTGAAGCCACCCAGTTCACCAACGGCGCGTAGCATGGCGAGGTGCGATGCCGTCAGCAACTCAACGGTCGACTCGAGCTCTGCGATCCGGATATTCTTGTCGGCTAGTGATGTTGCCGTGTCTGCGCCGGACCGTTTCGCAACGCGAGCGCGCCAGCGCCGATACTCCGCCTGACGCTGCTGATATTCAGCGAGCAACTTGCTTCGTGGCTCACTGCGCGTGATAGATGATGCGGCATTGATGGACGGGTGCAGTCGGGCGACGGCGCGTGCCGTAATGTCTGCGTCATCGGCCAGCAACGTTTCGAGGATCTCGCGCATTTCGTTGTCGTTGGACGGTGCAATCTCGTTCGGTTTAGTCATCAAGTACTCCACGTTCCCGGGGCTGTGACAGGTCCGGGCCATCAGGGAAGGGACGTTCTCCTGGTGGCGTCGTGAGGAGCTTCTGTACGCCGGCCAAGCGCTTTTCTGCGTGGTCAAGCTGGTTTTGCCAGCCGATGCTGGTTGATGGTCTAGCCTTGATCGACTCAAGGGCAAGCTTGAACTTGCCCTCGAGCCGGATCAGGTTCTGCCGGTTCTCCGGCAGGTCGGTGGCCGACAGATGGCGGCAGTCCGCGAAGCACTCGAGATGTTTGGGGCAGGGATCGACCGTAAATGAATTCAGGCAATGCCCATACGGTGTGACATGGAAACCGTCCGCTTCGGCGCGCAGGTACTCGTACGCGGCAGTGTCGCCCTCTGTTGCCTGGATGCGCCGGAACGCGTCCACGATCGGGCCATTGGCCTTGCCGCCCTTGATGAGCCTGGCAACCGTGCTGGCTTTTTCACCGAGCATGATCTCGATGTCCTGGGGGATCTCGATCTGGTCCAAATCTTCTGCGAGGCTGCGATGGTCGTACTCGTAACTCTGTGCGACGCTGCGCCGGTTGAAGCGCTTCGAGATGATGGTGTCGGCGACGCCCAGCCGGAACAGCTCGGTGTTTTGCAGATGACGCAGCATGTGCGACTCGATCTTCAAGGCACGGTCTTCGTCGGTCTGTCCGTATTTTTCGAACAGCGACGGCAGGTCCTTCGAGTCGCCGAGCGCCTGTCCGATGAACGTAGGATCAGGCCGGTTGACCGCCATGTAGCGGGTCACGTCGCAAACGCCGTCGTTGCGCTCCTCGGCGAGCGAGCGCTTGGGCTGAACGAACAGAAACTCCCACGGTTGCACCACGCCGACCGCAAGCGGCAGCGGTGTTATATCAGAGACCTTCGTCGGGGTCGCCGAACGGATATGCTCCTCAAGCTCGCCGATGTTCAGATAGCTGTCATGCCATCCCGCACGCTGTCGGTCCCCGATGGCCCTACCGTCAGCACGGCGGACGCGAAGGGTAGTGTGTCCGTCCCGCATTTTCTTTAGTAGTCTGCTTCCGAACTTGTAGACCGCCATATCAAGTCCGACCGGACCGTGCAGATACCGTTCCGTCTGGTGACGATACAACTCAATCAGCACCTCCGGATCGAATTCCTGCCGGTAGCGCTCAATGAACGGTTCCCGTTTGATGTCCAGCCAGAACGGGTTACCCATCAACCGCGTATAGATTTCGATGATGGGCACGAGGCCGTCGCTCGGGTACCACGGAAGCAGACGCCCTGTCTCGCATTGCAGCTTCAGCGTCGCGCGTAGCGGATCTGTGAGCTTCGCGATGTGGTCAAGCGTCTCAGTCAGCAGAGCCCGGAACATGTCGGGAACAGGCTGGGTGTTTTCACGCAGGAAGCGGCTGTCCGACTCGTCGTCCTGCTGCTTTTCCGCGAAGTGCCGGGCCATCAGCGACGTTGAGATTCCACCGGCTTCGCCGGCAGGCCGCCCCTTTGAGTCCAGATACGTCCGCTCGCGCTTCCAGTCGACCGGCAACAGGGCAGCTTCGCCCGCACGCATGCCAGTCACGATCATTGTCCGCACGGCGGCGAACCGCAGATCGTCCATGAACGTCCGCGGGCTCTCGGTCATCACGATCCGGGTCAGTTCCCAGAACGCCCGGCGTTCGGGTAGCCGCTCCTTGCGCTTGCGTGCCTCCAGGTCGGCGCGCAACTCGTCCTGCGACCAGGTATGTTTCGCCTTGATCACGCTTTTCGTACGCATGCGCGCACTGTCTAGCGACGGATACAACTGCCCCACATCGCAGAGGTGCTGGGCATCAAGAATCACCTTGACGATACCGGCGACCAGATCGCCAAGCTTGCCGCTGGCCTGTATCGCTGCTCCAATGCGGATCGCGATACGGAGATCATCAACGGTTAGCTGCCAAGGATCCTTTTCCACGCATGTTGCAACCACCCGGAGCGGGCGCGCGATGTGTTGCATGACATGTCCGGTGGTGTTCCGTTTGAACAGTAACTGTTCGGTAACGGATGCCTTGATCAGGTCCTGCCAGGCCGGCGAGAGAGGGCGCCGGGGCAGTGGCGCCAGGCCCTGCTCAGCGCGCTCCGCATTGATGATCGCGAGCGCCTTCGCATCAGGTCCGAGATCTCGCAGGTAATGGGTCGGTGGCGGTACGTCGCCGGCAATGACAGTAAGATTCCAGCCGACGCCGTCGCATGCGGCGCCTGTTTCGTCGAGAGGCATGTCCCATGACAGGCCTTTCTCATGGGCCAGCGCTTTGCCCAGATCGATGAACGCGGAGTAGTGTGGATTCATCGATTCTCGCCTTCCAGTTCCTCGATGACCGACTGTATTTCAGCGATCGTGCGCTGCAGTTGCAGGTAGGCTGGCGAGCTGGTGTCGCCGCGAGAACTCTGATCGAAGAACACCACTACTTCACGCATGGCGGCTAGCACGTGCTCATGCATCGCCTTATCGTGCAAGGGCATGAACTTCCTGCATCCATAGCACGACGTGACCGGGTTGTAAGGGCAGGCAGGTTGCCCCGAAGAACATCCGCCGATACCTGCAATCGGAATGCCGTGAGGCACACCAGCGATCTGTTGCTCACCTTTAAGAAGGGTGAGCTCTTCCGGGGAGATGAACCGGTCGTGTGCAATTTTCGCCACGCGTCGGTATATGTCCGATGCGCCGAGTGCACGGTTGACGCGCTCCGCGTGAGTGGCAGATGTTTCGTAGTAAACGAGCCCGGTCCGCACATTGGAATGGCCCATGAATTCGGCGAGCTCCTCGTGACTGGCACCGGCGTCAACGAGTCGTTGGGCCGCTGTATGTCGCAGGTCCATGGCCGTACCGAGATCATCAGAACCGATCAGTTTCCTCACCAGCGTGGCAATGCGCGCTCCCGCTTCGTAGTTCGATTGAACAGCAAAGAAACGAGCGGCACCAGCAGCTCCTTCAGCTTGCCGGTGACCATTAAACGCAACGATGATCGGAGCCCATTCTCGCTTGACCCGGCGCGTGAGTGGCTTTCTTTTTGAGGTACTTTTCTGCTTGGCCATATGGAAGGTCAAATGCACCGTCGGCGGACCATCCGGCGCATCCTGCCAGATACGCACATTTCTCATGCTCAGCATCGCGATCTGGATCGGACGCATGGCAAACTGATAGGCACACAGCAACATGCCGGCGTCGCAGAGGTCCTCGTGTGCTGGAGGTGCGCTCACGGACGACGTGAGAGCTGAAACCGTTTCGTCCAGATGCCTCACGATCGCTGCTTCTTCGTCGACCGATAGAAAGACATCTCCAGAATGCACTCCAGCGTGCGAATCTGTTGCAGGACCAGGCAGGGAAGAGCGTATAAATTCTTCATACGTCGGAGACCAGCCGCAAAGTCGGTGGGCACACAGCAGCCGCAGCAGTGTTTTGCCGAAGCGGTACGCATCCTGAGGCAAGTCGCGAGCGCGCATGACGGCCCATTCACGACCGATTTTGTGCGGGCCGGCGTCGACCAGCCTTTCGACTTCGGGAACCGAGAAGTGCATCGCTCCACTGGCTGCCTTGAAGGCGGAAACGACATGAAGTCCTTTGCCTAGCAGAAACAAGAAGAGCTGCTTCACCAGCATGCCATATGCGCCTGGACAACGATCGAAGTCCAGCCTGTGCAGCCGCCCATATATCAACAGTTCGAATACCACAGTGTCCGCGGGCGAAGTGATCGAGCGGGTAGCGTCATCAAATTCGTCGTAGTAGCGGATGATGGGAGGAAGCGCTGGAAGTCGCGAGACCACGTCGGCGATCAGATCTCCGGCCTTGCGAGCGACATCCGCAACGCCGATGCTGCGGGGCACTTGCATGGTCAGAGCCCTTTCGGGATGGCGCGTAGCAACGCTACCTGGTCATCGAAACTGTCATTCCACACGTCCGCTAGCCGGTCCTCGAACACAGCCCGCGCGTAGCGTGAGGGCATCAACGATTTCTTTGACCATCCGAAGAACGCTCGCATCTTCTGCAGTGCCTCATCCATCGCGTCACCGCTATCCAGCAGTTGATGTAAGCGCACGACAGCGCTTGTGTGACGCAGGTCATGCGGCATAACGGAATCCTTGCCACAGCGATCGCTCAATTCACGACGTACCGGCTCCGGCAACACATTCGAGACTTCGCGAAACGCTTTTGTCAGCGATTCAGTCGCGAGCGGGTTGCCAAGATATGAATTAAGCAGGAAGGGGTGGCTCGGGCGGCCGCGATAGTTTTCAACGTAGGTCTGGACCAGCTGAGCCGTTAGCCCACTGACAGGAATCTGTCGGACAGAATGGACTGTTTTGATGCTTGGCTTCGAGTACCGCGAGTCGATCGTCTCATCGGCTTCGCCGTCCTCATATTCGTTCTCCTGCACATTGAGCCAATAACGCGGTGTTTGCCTTTTCTTGTCAAAGCCGGACTTTACACAGTCGGCTGTAAGCAGCAGCAACTCGCCACGCCGCAGTCCTTGATGCAACATCAGCACGAAGGCGATGTAAATGCGCCAGCGGGTCTTCGCACGCGTGAACGGATTCCCACTCGACTCCGGGTCCAGCAGATCGTAAAGCGCCTCCACGACGGATGCTGGCAATGAGCGGACGGTTTCAACCTGACTGGTTTTCCGCACATGCAATTGGCTGTATAAGGTCGAAAGCCTGTGCAAGCGCGCCTCGATGGCTCGCAGGCGATCATCCGGAATTCGGCTCTTGGAACGCCATGTCACCACGTCCGTCACAAACCCGAGGCCGGCATGCCAGCGCAGCTCGTCGGCTCGGGTGGCTCGCGGCCGATTCCGGATCGAGACAAACCACGACTCAAGAACGTCGGCCAGCGCGCCATCATCGACGCCAGCAAGCGCATCGTCGAGACCGTTTGGTCCCAGAATCCGGTCCGCGTGCTGGTAAAGGTCCTCGATGTACCGAAGCTTGCCAGTTTGGGTCGATTCGGCCAGATGGCCCATCGACATGATCAGCCAGACGTTGGCCCAATATCGTGGAATTGCAGACTCACCGACCAGGGTGACGCTTCTCAGTTGGCCCGGAACCAGCGAATCCGATAACTGGAGGAAAGTCATCGATCGACGCAACGGTAAAAAGGTGCCAAATGATATGAAGCTGTTGCGTCGAATCCATGACAGCGAGGCGAAATCCGCAACACTTCTTTAGATACCACTGAAAGTGATAATAAAGCTTATGTCAACTTAGCGCGATCCAGCCGCTTTGTTGAATCGCTTGGTAATTGACTTCAGACTCGAACTGTTACCCGGGCTAAAGAGCAAGGCTTCGAAGCACCAGGCTCGTCACAATGTTCAAACGGCGATCGAGCTCCTCGGCTGGCTCCGATTCGAGCAATCTGGGATGCGAAAAACACATCGACGCCGCTACGATCGCGCTGCATATTTCATCCACTGGGGATTTCTTCTCGAATTCTCCGGACTTTCGACCATCTACGATCACCCGACGAATTGCGTTCTCCACCGCTGCCTGATGGTCGACAGTGGCGCACCAGTTGTTTTCCATCGCGACGGTAACGATCTCGTGGACCTTACGATCCTTCAGAAATCGGTCGCAACTACATTGCATCATGGTCGCGAGCAACCGACGCAAGCGGGCCGTGGCGCGCTCCGGTCCTTCGGCGATCTCCAGCAGACCTGCATCCATTTCGCTCAAGACGTGTGCGACGATTGCCTCGCCGATCGCTTGCTTGGAATCGAAAAAGCGATAGATATACGCGGCCGACACACCAATTGCACGTCCAAGAGCGGCGACGCTTGTCTTCGAGTAGCCATAGTGCCGAAAATGCTCGTCGGCCGCCTTAAGGATTTGAGCACGTCGCTCATGGTCTGCGGGTCCTCGTTGACCAGTAGGTGCGCTGTCAGCTGTTCCGATGAACTCTGCCATATCCTTCACTTGCCGAGTGGCATTGCATTAAGAAAGACGACCGGTCAAATTTCAGCGGCCCGCCGGGCAATCGCATGCGATCGATCGCGAAATATAGCGCGCCCGGCACGCATTTTACCTCGTCCCACCATGCCACATCGGGACCAGAAAGCAATCCGCGAGTTTGAGATTATTCGTCCCAGCCACCTCCCAATGCTAGGAAGGAAGCAACAGCGGCGCGTGCAGCATCGGACTGAGCGACGATTCGCGCGTCCTGGACACGCTGCAATCGATCGTCCGCATCCAGCACCTGCAAGTAACTTTCAGACCCGGCCTGATAGGCCGCCAGTGCCGAGACGCGCGCCCTGGTTAGCGCAGTTTCCCCTAACGCCAGTTGCTGTTCTTGAGCCTCACGCTTGACCACTAACGAAAAGGCGTCTTCGACGTCGGCGGTGGCTTGAAGGATGCTCAAACGATAAGCGGCCAGTGCTTCCGCGTTTTTCCCTTTTGCCGCCTGAACCTCCGCATCCACCCTGCCGAAGTCGAACAAGCGCCACCTCAGTCCGGCAGCCCCTTGAGCGAGCACAGCGTCGCCCGTAAAGAAATTCCCGGCAACCGTCGTAGCGGACCCAACCAGCGAGGACAAGGAAATCTTCGGATAGTACTCGGATAGCGCCTGGCCGATCCGTGCATTCGATGCAGCCAGATGCCGCTCGGCGACAATCACGTCCGGCCGTCGACGCAGCAGAGAAGCCGGACCTCCGGCGGTCTCAATTCCCGGTGGCTGCGGAATCGGCCGCGGGGAATCCAGCGCCTCGTCAGCGGTACCCGGTTCGATACCCATCAAGACGTCGAGACCATTGCGCGCCGATACGAGTGCCGTTTCCAAGGCAGGAATGGTGGCCGCGGTCGTGGCAAGCTCGCCTTGCGCCTGACGCAGCTCCAGCTCAGGTGCGACGCCCCTGCCGTATCGTATTTGCGCGAGCTCGACGCGTCTGCTTTGCGTTGCCGTTTGCTCCCGAGCCAACGCGATGCGCGCCTGTATCGTCCGTACCAGAACGTACGTGTTAGCGGTTTCGGAAATCACGGATAACCGTGCAGCTATGCTCGATGCCTGCGCCGCTTGATAGTCGGCCTGTGCTGCCTCGGCGCTTCGCCTAAGACCGCCGAATACGTCGAGTTCCCAAGTCGCACCCGCGCTTGCTTGGTAGAGCCCCGAGTTGCGATCGAAGCCAGGTTGCGCATTCTCAACTCTTCCTAAAGGGTCTTCCAACGATTGATGCGCGCCTGCGGCCTGGCCATTCAACTGGCCTGCAGGCAACAGCGCCGCGCGGGAAGCCCGCGTCGAGGCTCTTGCCTGCGTGACTCGAGCGGTTGCCTGCGCAAGCGTCAGGTTCTGCGCAAGCGCCGTTGTGACCACACGATTCAGCACTGGGTCGTTGAAGCCTGTCCACCATCGCGACAACTCCGGCGCTGGCGCACTGGCGCGTTCATTGACCGCTGAGCCTCCCTTGAAAGCCGACGACGCCGGGACGCTCGGCGCCTCGTAGTTCGGGCCGACTGCGCACCCGGCCAAGGCAAAGACCGGAAGCAACATTGCTGACAACACCTGGCGTTTTAACGTTGGGGAGGACATGCGTCTGCTCAATCAAAAAGAGTTACGATTGTATATTATCGTTACTTGAAGTCAAGTCGCTAGGTCAGATTTGTCACTGAGGCGGAGCCCTATTTGATCCGAATAATCGGCTAAAATGCAGGAAAAGCATGTGAGATGGCCATTCCGGCGAAGCGCTATCGAACGCTTAGAAAAAAATGAAACAGTAACGTATTGACGAAGTCGTAACTAAAAATCATACTCCCGGCACACACAGGAGTTCTGATGCGAGTTCGTCAACTTTGGTCCCCGCCGTTTATTGGCTTAGTCGCTGCACTGTCACTGGCCGCGTGTAGCAAACCCGCCCCGCAGGACCCGCGCACGGAAGTGCCGCTCGTGGCCGTCGCAACAGTCGCCTCGGCCGCGGATCTCCAGCGCAGTTTCACGGGCGTCGTCGCCGCCCGCTTCGAAAGCGACATCGGCTTTCGCGTCGCCGGAAAGGTCATTCAGCGCCTAGTCGACACGGGGCAGCACGTCGTGCGAGGTCAGGTGCTTATGCGGCTGGACCCGGTCGATCTGTCACTCGGTTCGACCGCGCAGCAGAACGAAGTCGAGGCGGCACGGGCGAAAGCGGTTCAGGCAAAGGCGGACTTGAACAGGCTGAAGGGCTTGGTCGAAATGGGCGCAATCTCGGCTCAGCAATACGACCAGGCAGTTGCCGCCGAGAAAAGCACGGCAGCGCAACTCAGCGCGGCCCTGGCGCAGGCAGATGTCGCGAAGAATGCCGATCGGTACACAGTGCTGGTCGCCGATGGTGACGGCATTGTGACCAATACCTTTGCGGACCCCGGCAGGGTCGTTGCCGCAGGGCAAACGGTGGTTGCCATCGCACGTGACGGTTTGCGCGAAGCAGCCGTCGATCTCCCCGAAAACGTCCGTCGGGTTCTGGGAACCGTAGCCGTCGCGTCCATTTATGGCGTCGACCAGGCACCGGTCACCGCAAGATTGCGCGAGCTTTCCAGCGCTGCCAATTTGCAGACGCGTACCTATGCCGCACGATTTGTTCTGGAAGGTGCGGATCAGAATCCACCGCTGGGCGCGACCGTAACAGTGCGCTTGAGCAACCGCGAAAGGACGAGACAACTCTCCTTGCCGGTGTCCGCGCTCTACGATCCCGGAACAGGACCAGGCGTATGGCTGCTGGATGCGAAAACGTCGACGATCTCTTTTCGCCCTGTCAAGGTAGACGAGATAGGGGAAGAAGAGGCGCACATTTCCAGCGGCCTCCAATCCGGCGATCGCGTCGTGGCGCTCGGTGCGCATCTGCTTAACGATCGTGAGAAGGTGCGGGTCGCGTCCATCAACAGGCAGGGCATGCTCGTGTCCTCGGACGGGGACGCAAAATGAACAGGTTCAACCTATCCGCGCTCGCGGTGCGCGAGCGGGCTGTCGTCTTGTTCCTGATCATCGCAATCAGTCTGTCCGGCGTATTCGCCTTCCTGAAGCTTGGCCGAGCCGAGGACCCTGCGTTCACCATCAAAGTGCTGACGGTATCCGCCGTCTGGCCAGGCGCCACCGCCGAGCAGATGCAGAATCTGGTGGCCGAGCCGCTCGAGAAACGTCTGCAGGAACTGACATGGTATGACCGTACCGAAACCATCACGCGCCCCGGCCTGGCCTTGCTTACGCTGACGTTGAAAGACAGCACGCCTCCGGACCAGGTGCAGGAACAGTTCTATCAGGCGCGCAAAAAGCTGGGCGATGAAAGCCCCAAGCTGCCGAGCGGCGCCTTGGGTCCTTTCGTCAACGACGAGTACTCGGACGTTAGCTTCGCCCTGTATTCGGTGGAAGCGGCAGGATTGCCGCCGCGGCTTCTCACGAGAGAAGCGGAATCTCTCCGGCAGCGTCTGCTGCACGTATCTGGCGTAAAGAAGGTAGACATTCTCGGCGAGCGACCAGAACGCATTTTCGTGGCGTTCTCTTATTCAAGGCTGGCGAATTTGGGCGTCAATGCACGCGACATATTCGAGTCCCTGCAGCGCCAAAACGCCTTGACCGCAGCGGGATCGATCGACGCCAACGGTCCGCAAGTTTTCATCCGGCTTGATGGCGCGTTCGACGACCTGCAGCAGATCAAAACGATCCCCATTGTCTCCAACGGACACACGTTCAGGCTGTCGGATGTCGCCGAAGTCACGCGCGGGTACGAGGACCCGGCCACTTTCCTGATCAGGCACAACGGGCAGACCGCCCAGGTGTTGAGCGTCGTCATGCAGGATGGATGGAACGGGCTCGATCTGGGCCGGGCCCTCGCAGTGGAGGAGAAACAGATATCGGCTGAATTGCCGGTCGGCTATAGCTTCAAGAAGATCACGGACCAGGCGGTCAATATCCGCGAGGCCGTCGACGAATTCATGTTGAAGTTCTTTGTCGCGCTCGCTGTGGTGATGTTCGTCAGCCTCGTTAGTCTCGGTTGGCGGGTGGGCATTGTCGTCGCAGCCGCCGTGCCACTCACCCTTGGCGTGGTCTTCGTCATCATGCTCATGACCGGCCGGGTGTTCGACCGCATCACACTGGGCGCACTAATCATATCGCTCGGGCTCCTTGTCGACGACGCCATCATCTCCATCGAGATGATGGTGGTCAAGCTGGAGGAAGGGGTCGAACGGACCAAGGCCGCCTCGTACGCCTGGAGTCACACGGCGGCTCCCATGCTGGCCGGCACGCTGGTGACGATCATTGGATTCACGCCCGTGGGATTCGCAAGATCGACGGCCGGAGAGTACGCCGGAAACATCTTCTGGATCGTTGGTTATGCGCTGATTGCCTCCTGGGTCGTGGCCGTGACCTTCACGCCTTACCTCGGTGTGAAGTTACTTCCGAAAATCAAGCCCGTTGAAGGGGGTCATGCGGCTATCTACGCTACCCCGAGGTATGAAAAATTCCGCTCGATGGTCGCGTGGGCCGTGCGTCGCAAGTTCTGGGTAGCGGGAGCCGTATTGTTGGTGTTCGTGATGGTCGGGCCCGGCATGGCCGTGGTGAAGCAGCAGTTCTTCCCGACATCGGACCGACCCGAAGTACTGGTCGAAGTGCAAATGCCGGAGGGCACGAGCATTGAGGCAACCAGCGCCGCAACGGCGAAGGTCGAGGACTGGCTCAAGCGACAACCGGAAGCGAAGGTGGTGACGAGCTATATCGGCCAGGGCGCTCCACGCTTCTTCTTTTCATACAACCCCGAACTGCCCGACCCTTCGTTTGCGAAGATTGTCGTGCTCACGCCCGACGAGGCCGCACGCGACGATCTCAAGGTCCGGCTGCGCGCAGTCGCCGCTCGCGGACTTGCGCCGGAGGCGCGCATTCGCGTTACGCAACTGGTATTCGGCCCGTACTCGCCCTTCCCCGTCGCCTTCAGAGTGATGGGCCCTGATAACAAGCAGGTTGGCGTCATCGCCAAGCGTGTGGCCGGGATCATGCGTGCCAACCCACATATGCGCCAGGTCAACGAAGACTGGAGCGAACGTGCGCCGACAGTCCATTTCGTTCTCGATCAGGACCGTCTTCGTGCCATCGGTCTTACTTCCGCCGATGCCGCACAACAACTGCAATTCCTGCTGACAGGGGTTCCCGTTACCCAGTTCCGCGAAGACATCCGTACGGTCGATGTCGTCGCGCGGAGTACCGGTCCTGAACGACTCGACCCGTCCCGGCTCGGGGACCTCGACCTGACCAGCAGCGACGGGCATCTGATTCCACTTTCCCAGATTGGTCATATGGAGACGCGCTACGAAGACCCGATTCTAAAACGCAGAGACCGGACGCCTACTATCACGGTAAGGGGGGACATCGACGAATCGTTCCAGCCGCCGGACGTTTCTCGCGAGATCGAGCGGGCCATTGCGCCGGTGATCGCTGCTTTGCCGCCCGGCTACCGGATCGAGACCGCGGGCTCGATTGAAGAAGCTGGCAAAGCCAATGCCGCACTGGCGCCAATTTTCCCGATCATGATTTTGCTCACGCTCGCGGTCATCATTGTCCAGGTACGGTCGTTCTCCGCCATGGCGATGGTGTTTCTCACTGCGCCTCTCGGAATTATCGGTACGGTGCCGACGCTGTTGCTCTTTCACCAGCCGTTCGGCTTCAACGCGATCTTGGGGCTTATCGGGTTGTCAGGGATCCTGATGCGCAACACGCTCATTTTGATCGGGCAAATCCATGTGAACGAAAAGGCTGGACTCGATCCCTACCATGCAGTCGTCGAAGCGACTGTTCAACGCGCGCGGCCCGTAGTGCTGACGGCCATGGCGGCGGTGCTGGCGTTCATACCTTTGACCTTTTCCGTTTTCTGGGGATCGATGGCTTTTACGTTGATCGGCGGAACAGCCGTCGGGACAGTCATCACGCTCCTGTTTCTGCCCGCTCTCTATGCCATCTGGTATCGCATCAAACCGACCCCGGACCATAAGTCAGCATCGCCGGCACAAACAAATCGTCTCAACACGTTCTCAGGATAAGGATATTTCAATGAAGCGCAGTCATTCTGTCAGCATTTTGAAGATCGTCACCCTACTCTTACTAACCGGCGCTTGTGCGGCCTGCGCCGGAGGTCTCTCGCAAACGCCGTCGGCGAGTGATTTGGCCAACCTTAACAACGATGCCCCAAAGAGCAAGTCGTCAAGCGGCAACGACGCGTCCTCCGAACAGCGCAACCGCGACATCGGGCAATCAGTTACCGGCAGGACAATGTAGGAGACAAAACGCAAAACCTGCGGCCCTACTCTAAATGGGCTGCAGATAGTAATTCGTATCCCGGTGAAACATCTTCCCCAGTCGTCGGGAATGCCCTCAGTCCGCCCACAACGCAGGATCTTTTTGTTTAAGCCCCGAATATTTAAAGCAGCAGAAGTTAATGAAATTTAGATGCCCAGTTACATGGGTACATATAAGCGCACTTATCAACCAATCTGATCCAGGAAAACAGCACCATGAAAAGAGCATTGTCTTTTTCAGCAACGTCACTGTCTCGTCGTAGGGCGCTTTGGGGAGGTGCGACGGTCGCCGCCGCGGCAACTTCTATGGCTGCATTTGGAAATGCCTCGGCTGCATCAAGTCAAAAAAAATTCCCGCACCACGACGAAACTCACCCGCAGGATTTTATTACCGTGAAAGACGGCACTCGTATCTTTTTTAAGGATTGGGGCAATGGCACGCCGGTCGTTTTCTCTCATGGGTGGCCACTCGACGCGGACGCCTGGGATTCGCAAATGCTGTTTTTGGTTCAGCACGGCTATAGGGTAATCGCGCATGACCGGCGCGGTCATGGAAGATCCTCGCAAAAAGGAACTGGCAATGACATCGACACATACGCCGATGATTTGGCCGCCGTCCTGGACGCACTTGATATCAAAGGCGCGATGTTGGTGGGGCATTCAACTGGCGGCGGAGAAGTCGTGCGGTACATCGGAAGGCACGGGACTCGCCGAGTAAAGAAGGTGGTATTAATTGGCGCCGTTCCGCCGATCATGGCTAAGACAGGCGCGAATCCCAGCGGTTTGCCCATTTCTACTTTTGATGGAATTCGAAGCGGGGTAGCAACAAACCGGTCGCAATTCTATCGCGATCTTGCAATACCCTTCTATGGCTACAATCGGCCAAACGCTAAGATCTCTCAGGGAGTCGTTGACGAATTCTGGCGGGAGGGCATGCTTGGCGCTATCAAAGGCCAGTATGAATGCATCCAACAATTTTCTGAAGTTGATTACACAGATGATCTGAAGAAGATCGACGTTCCCACACTTATCCTGCATGGTGACGACGACCAAATCGTGCCCATAGCAGACTCTGGAATGTTGTCGGCGAAGATTGTTAAGGACGCGACACTAAAAGTCTATCAGGGTGCTCCCCACGGCATGTGTACAACCGAGGCAGACCGCGTAAATGTGGACCTACTTGAATTTTTCTCGGCGTAGCTGACGCTGGTCCGCGAGGCAATGCGATGAGCCGCGCGGCTATCTGATCCTACACGGCTTCTTATCGGTCGGACAGACGAGCGGCCGATCACTTTAACGATGTGGACGGCAACACAAACCTTCGGTTTCCTGAGAGACAATTTGTTCGAGTTCGCAAGAACAAAGCTAAAAATTTATAGTGGATCCGAGGTCTTTAGTAATTAGGATAACCAATTGATTAATATAATTATGTCAAATATGAGCCACTTCGCGAATGCTGACGAAGGCGACGTTGATTGGCAGCTCAATAGGTTCGATGAAGTAACACAAGATATCCCTGGGGAACGGAGTGTCGCGAACTCAGCCGCAACGCTTTGGCATCGCAGCGCACATCGGGACTGGGTGCGCCCGGGAATAGTGCTTTACGGTGCATCGCCCTCCGGTCGACCGGAGGATATAGCCGACGTTCCGTTGCGCGCGTCCATGACGCTGCTCAGTAAAATCATTAGCATCCAGACTGTGCGGACGGGCGAGACAGTCGGCTATGCTCGCACGTATCAAGCCAGCGAAAATACGCGAATCGGCGTGGTTGCTTGCGGCTACGCAGACGGGTATCCGCGTCATGCACCTACCGGCACACCGGTATCGGTAGACGGCATCCTAACTTGCACTGTTGGTCGGGTCTCAATGGACATGCTAACCGTCGATCTAACGCCTTGCCCCGGAGCAGGCGTCGGTTCACCGGTAGAACTTTGGGGGGATAAAGTTAGGATCGATGACGTCGCATCTTCATCCGGCACGACCGGGTACGAACTCATGTGCGCATTGGCCAAAAGGGTACCGGTGACTGTCAAGTAGACAAAGATAACCCTAGCAAGTTGGTGCCGCAGTGTCATCATTTCACTGCTATTACTTTCCTTTCATGCGCTACAAATGTAGATCATCGGATGCGTCTTCTAACAATTGTTCGGGTGTCTATTCAGACTCCGCGACTTCAACACGAAAGAGAGCAATATGAAAAAGATTGAGTCATCACGGGCGCCTGCTGCTATCGGCCCGTATTCGCTGGCCATCGTCACCAACAAGCTTCCGTTTGTTTCCGGGCAACTTCCGCTCGACCCAGATACCGGCAAGGTTGTCGGCGTGTCGGCTGCTCAGCAAATTGAGCAGTGTTTAAAAAACGTTAGCGCTATTGCGAAAACTGCTGGTACCGCCATTCATGCGACTGTCAAGACTACCGTCCTGCTAACCGATTTGGGCGAATTTGCCGCAGTCAACGAAATATACAGCCAGTTCTTCAAGGACCCGTACCCGGCGAGAGCTTGCTACCAAGTAGTGGCGCTTCCGAAGGGTGTAAGGGTCGAAGTGGAAGCAGTGATCGGTCTCGAATGACTCCGAACTTGCCCTCCACCGCCGGTCCGTCTCTGCTCAATGAAGCTTTGCCACTGTCATGGCAAAGACCAACCAATAAACTGAAATGCTCCCGTCCGCCTCGTTTCTCATGACCCACACTACTCGCTGTGATTCCCGGTCCGGGAATCGCCTATGTTGTCGCACGAACCGTTGCCGGCGGAAAAGCTGGAGGCATTGCGTCAACGCTGGGCGCTTCAGTCGGTGGAATGTTTCATGTTCTCGCTGCGGCGCTCGGCTTGTCGGTCATCGTCGCCGAATCGGCACTGGCTTACGGCGTCGTGAAATATATCGGTGCGGCCTATCTGATTTATCTCGGTATCCGCATGCTTATATCGAACGCTGCCGCGCCTGGTCAGATAGCGCCGTCTACCCGCGGATCTTGGAGAGCGTTTCGGGACGGAATAATTGTCGAAGCACTGAATGTTAAAACGGCGATGTTTTTCCTTGCGTTCATCCCGCACTTTGTGTTAGCTGACCGTGCGCTCGCACCCCAGTTTATCGTGCTCGGTGCGACGTGCGTGGCGCTCAATAGTACCGTTGACCTGATCGCAATTGTGATCGCACATCGAGTTATCGGGTCTGGCGCCGCTAAAGCTGCAAAGCAACGATTGATGGGCCGTTTGTCCGGCGCAACAATGCTCACACTTGGACTCCTCGTCGCCATCAAGACCCGCGAAGGCTAGTCCTTACGCTAATTAACTATCACCGGCGCCGCCAAGCGAGGCGCTGTGCCCGTTCCCAGAGATCAGATATGTACATACCTTCTCAATTCGCTGTTGCAGAACCCGACGTCTTGCACGAGTTGATTTCGCATCATCCCTTCGGTGCGCTTATCACGCATGGCAACGGTGGGCTCGACGCAAATCACATCCCGTTCGAATTGGTCGTTGACCAAGGCGGACAAGGCGTACTGCAGGCCCACGTAGCACGCGCGAATCCGATTTGGCAAGAGGTCGCAGACGACGACGAAGTCCTCGTCATTTTCAACGCGGGCGATGCGTATATCTCTCCAAGCTGGTATCCGAGCAAACACGAACACCACAAACAGGTGCCAACGTGGAACTACGTCGTGGTTCATGCCCATGGACGGATCCGGATTCGCGACGACAGCAAGTTCGTGCGTGGTGTAATCGCGAAGCTCACGCGAACGCATGAGGCGCAAGAGAACAAGCCGTGGAAGATGGGAGACGCGCCTTCGGATTACATCGAGGCCATGGTAGGTGCCATCGTTGGCATTGAAATTGAGATCACACGGCTCGTGGGCAAGCGAAAACTCAGCCAAAATAAGGAGGCACGTGACATTCAGGGTGCAGGCGACGCGCTTATTACGCGCAATCAACACAAGATTGGAGATGCAATGCTTGCCTGTGCTGCGAAGAAAGCTTAGCGGAACATCGGATCGTGCGCATCGATTGTCCGGAGAGGTTCGGCCTGGCCGTCAGGAACCAGCTGCCGTCCCGGGCAACGACGGTCACGCTTAGACTGGAGAGCAAATACGTTGCCTAACAACTGCCGCCATGAAAGCAGACGTCTTGCGCAAATGCTGGTCCGCAGCACGGCTCGGAATGTACCTAATCTTGGGCAATGAAAGATCGATCGCATCAAAATTGCTTAGGCCCGAAGCGCCGTGGCGCATGTGGTGGGGACCTCGCTGTTTTCGGTTACCGGAAGCAGCAACGAGCCCTAGTTAGCGATACCCGTACGATGAGGTCGCGGCACGACCTGATAGACGTTATTCCTACCCTGAAGCTCAATTGAGATGAGTTGATGCTTTTTTAATGTATCCATGCCCGACCGCGTCATTTCGACGCTCCGTCCCATGAGTTCGGCGATCTTCTCGAGCGGCATTCGAACAGGCCCCTCCTCGTGCGACTCCGCAGCTGCGATAACGGATAGCACCGCATACGCCGGCAAGCCGATTTTTGCGATCAGCCCTTCAAGAATCTCATCTGAAAAATATGCTCCGCACGAATCGTTCGGCATATCGTCTCTCTCTTAACCCTAAACGTTTCGCACGTGACGCCACAAAAGACAGTTTAGCGTCGTGAATAACTACATTTAGTTCGCGGTCAGCTGGTAGACCCCATCGTCAACACCGGCCCAGCCGCACGCTTTTCACAGCACCTGTCGGTCGAAGGGCTGGCACCTCGGCCCATTGATTTATGGCTCTGCGGCACCCGAGGCGGTAAGACCGGTTAGCACAGTCAGCATGCCTCGTCTGGCGAAGCATAGCTTTGGCCAAAAGCCAACAGCTAAGACCGGTGTACGCAACAGGAATCGTTTGCGCCTTCATGCATCGCCATTGAATTTACACGCGAGCGCATTCAGAACCTGTCTGTACACCGCATCCTTTACTCGTCAGCCGAGCCAGCCCTTAATCGTCGCAACCATTGCCTCGGTCGAGATGCCATAACGGTCGTGCAGCGTCGGTAGCGCGCCGGCGGCAAGGAACGCGTCCGGTAAGGCGATCTGGCGAAACACGGGTGTCACGCCTGCGGTGAGCAGCGCCGTTGCGACCGCTTCGCCCAGACCGCCGATCGTCGTATGATTTTCCGCAACAACAACCATCCGGCCAGTGCGCTTTGCTTCGCGAATAATGGATTCGGTGTCGAGCGGCTTAATGGTCGGAACATGCAACACCCCTACCCCAACATTGTCGGCCGCGAGCGCCTTCGCTGTCTCGAGCGCACGCATGGTCATGATGCCGGACGAAATGATCAGCACTTCAGCACCATCGCGTAGGAGCTTCGCCTTACCGATCTCAAACTGGTAGTCGTATTCATCAAGAACCGAGGGCACGTTGCCTCTGAGCAAGCGCGCATAGACGGGGCCATTGTGAGCGGCAATGGCCGGCACCATCTGTTCAAGATCAAGCGCGTCGCATGGATCAATGACTGTCATGTTCGGCATTGCGCGCATCAAGGCGAGGTCTTCAGCCGCCTGGTGGCTCGGCCCGTACCCCGTCGTGAGACCCGGCAAGGCGCAGATCATCTTCACATCGAGGTTGTCCTCGGCGATCGCCTGATGGATAAAGTCATACGCGCGCCGGGTCGCGAACACGGCGTAGGTCGTCACAAAAGGCTGCGCGCCTTCGTGCGCCATACCCGCGGCCGCGCCCATCAACAACTGCTCCGCCATGCCCATCTGGTAATACCGCTCGGGAAACTCCTTCGCGAAGATGTGGAGGTCCGTATATTTTCCAAGGTCCGCAGTCATACCTACCACGTTTTGCTTGGTACGAGCCAACTCCACAAGCGCGTGCCCGAAAGGCGCCGAGCGGGTCACCTGGCCCTCGCCGGCGATCGAAGCGATCATTGCGGACGTTTTAAGCCGCGGCTTTTGTATCGTCGTATCGCTCATGCTTGTCTCCCTTCCTCAAGTGCTGCGAGTGCCAGCTGCCACTCATGGGCATCGACACGGATAAAGTGGTTCTTTTCTCGTTCTTCAAGAAACGGCACGCCGCACCCCATACGCGTGTCGCAAACGATCATGCGCGGCTGTGCAACCGGATGATTTCTCGCCGCATCAAATGCCGCCTTGACGGATTTGATGTCGTTGCCGACCACGCGCTGCGTGAACCAACCGAATGCGTCAAGTTTTTCGACAAGCGGCTCGAACGCCATGATCTGAGAAGACGGCCCGTCGGCTTGCTGGTTATTGACGTCGATGATCGCGATCAGGTTGTCCAGCTTCCAATGCGCGGCCGACATGATGCCTTCCCAGATGGCGCCCTCATCGAGCTCACCATCGGAAAACAGCGTATAGACGAACGCGTCCGAGCCCTTGCGTTTAAGACCCAGGCAACGGCCAACCGCGATGGTGAGACCCTGGCCCAGTGAGCCGCCCGACATTTCCATGCCGGGCGTATAACTTGCCATCCCGGACATGGGCAGACGGCTGTCGTCGCTTCCATAGGTTTCCAGTTCTTCGGCCGGCAAGATGCCGGCTTCGAGGAGCGCCGCGTAAAGCGCAATGGCGTAGTGGCCATTTGAAAGCAAGAAGCGGTCACGACCTTCCCAATGCGGATCTTCCGCGCGGTAGCGCATCGCGCCGAAGTAGGCGACGGCTAACACGTCCGCGATGTCGAGTGCCTGGCCGATGTAGCCCTGCCCCTGCACTTCGCCCATCAGCAAGGCATTTCTACGGATTTTGTAGGCGCGCTCGGCGAGCGTGACCACTTCCGACGATGGTTTATTCATGGTATCTCCTTCAATATGGGTATGGAGCAACACGTGTCAGCGATTGACGGTCTTGGCCGGTACCAAGAAAACAAGTCCCGCTCCGATCACGACAGCGACAGAAATGAAAATGAGTCCCGCAGTCGATTTACCGGTCAGGTCGTTTAACCACCCGACGATGGCGGGAGAGAAAAAGCCGGCAAGGTTGGCGAAGCAGTTGACTGCCGCAATCCCTGCCGCTGCCGACATGCCGCCAAGCACGGCTGTGGGTAGGGACCAGAACTGCGAGGACGACGCCAGGATCCCGGCCGCCGCAACGCTCACACACACCAGCGAGGCTGCAACGCCGCCGAGCATCGGCAAGGTCGCAAAGCCTGCCGCTGCGACGAGCATGGGAATCGCAAGATGTAACCTGCGTTCACGATGTCGGTCAGCGCTCGCACCAATCAGTGGCAGCGCCACAATTGCGCAGATGTACGGGATCGCTGTGAACAAGCCCACCCATAACGGATCAGCGACCCCGGACTTGCGAATAATCGTGGGAAGCCAGAATGTCAGCCCGTACTGGCCGAGGACGACGCAGAAATAAATCGCAGCCATGATCCACAGACGACGGTCCCGAACGAAAGAAAGGACGGAGACGTGTGCAACCTTGTGCGCATTGTCCTTCTCCACGTTTTTCGCAAGCAACGCCTTTTCTGCATCAGTCAGCCATTTGGCCGATGCAATGCCGTTGTCCAGATAGAAAAGGATTGAAATGCCCAGGACCAAAGAAGGCAGCGCTTCAAGGATAAAGAGCCACTTCCACCCGGCCAGATTGTGCACGCCCTGGAGGGAATGCATGATGTATCCCGATAACGGGCCACCCACAATTCCCGCGAGTGGGATCGCCATAAAGAAAATCGATAAGGCTTTCGCGCGCCGCGTGGAGGGAAACCAGTAGGTCAGGTAGAGGATGACGCCTGGCGCGAACCCCGCTTCGGCGACGCCTAAAAGAAAGCGCAGGATATAGAACGTCGTTGGCGTCTGAATAAAGACGAAGCACGCCGAGATGACGGCCCAGGTCAGCATAATCCGCGCGAGCCAGTTACGCGCGCCCACTTTGTGCAGAATGATGTTGCTCGGTACCTCAAAGAGAAAATATCCCAGGAAGAACACGCCCGCGCCCAAACCGTAGATGGTTTCGCTGAACCGCAAATCATTGAGCATTTGCAGCTTCGCAAAGCCGACATTGACGCGATCCAGGTAAGCGCCCAGATAACACAACATCAAAAATGGGATGATGCGACGGCCGACCTTCGCGTAGGTTCGGGCTTCAAATTCAGTTGTGCTGACGGGCACGTTGAGATCCGCGATGTCTGACGGCGCCACGGTTTTCGGTTTCATGCTTGTCTCCTGCTAATGCGCCTCGGGTTTCTCCCCGAGTGCGTTGGACTCAGCGGCTGCGAGCGCAGCGGCTGTACGTCTTAATGGATCAACATTCCGCCGTTGACGTCCAGCGTGATGCCAGTAAGATAAGAAGACAGGTCGCTCGAGAGGAAAAGACAGGCGTTGGCAACGTCGGCTGCATCACCCAGACGCCCGAGCGGAATACCTTTGATGATGTCAACTCGCATTTCCGGCGTCAGTTTGTCGCCGGTGATGTCTGTCTGGATCAGGCCAGGCGTGATCGAGTTGACACGGATACGATCGGGACCGAATTCACGAGCCATCGCACGCGCCAGTCCGAGTACGCCGGCCTTTGCCGCGCTATAGTGCGGACCACCGAAAATACCGCCGCCCCGCTGAGCTGAAACCGACGACATACATACAATGCTTCCGCCCTTTTGCTCTCGCATTTGCGGGATCACGGCTTGAGACATGTACAACGTCCCGCGCAAATTCACGCCGATGACGGCGTCGAAATTCTCCGCGTTGATGTCCAACGTTTTAATCGGTTGCGTAATGCCTGCGTTATTGATCAGCCCGTCGATGCGCCCATATTTTTCGACAACGGCTTTGGCAGCCTGGACACATGCGTACTTATCGGTCACATCGCATTGAAGGCCAAGGTGCCCTTGCCCCAAGTCTCGTGCGGCGCTTTCGGCATCTTCGCGGCGAAGGTCGAGAATCACGATTTTTGCGCCTTGATCGGCCATGGCCTTTGCCGTCGCTTTACCAATGCCGCGCGGTGAGGCAGCGCCTGTGACAATCACTACTTTGCTTTCGAGCAACATCTTTGTCTCCATCGGGTCGTCTGAGTTAGTGAACGCAGTTTCCGCGTTAGCCTCGATCCGATCAATGGAGTTACGCTCAGCTATTGCTGAAATATTTTCAGGTGTTGGAGTTTTTTTGTAGGGTTTACGCCATCATTTGATGTCGTTGCTTACTTCATGCCGCTTGTCCGGCCTGCGGTATCGCGGCTAATTTCGTGCTGCGTCCAAGCCAAGAAAGCCGATACGCGCAGGAGAATCGCATTTTGGGCTGGGTACACGATGTGGTGCGCGCCGACGGCCACTTCGAAATCACGTCCGAACACTGGAACCAATGTCCCCTTACTTAGGTAGCCCGCGGCCAGCATCGTACTTTCCAGAGCAATGCCATGGCCCAATGCCGCGGCCTCAATGGACATATAAGATCGGTCGAAAGAAAAATCGAACGCTTTGCGAGAGAGCGGAACACCGAACTTCCCAAACCATTGCTTCCACTGCACAAGTGGCGTTTGCGAAAGAATCAAGCGTCGCTCGAGCAGATCGGCGGGGCTTTGCACTGGATTGCGTCTGAGGTACTCAGGTGACGCAAGCGGGGTCACGCATTCATCGCGCAGCGTTAAAACCTCACCATCGGACCAATGAGCATAGCCATGTCGGATGTCCAAATCGTAGTAGCCCGATGTGAATGACACGTCCTCATAGGAACAGTCAAGATTGAGCTGGATGTTGCCGTTTGCCTCGTGAAATAACGCCAGGCGCGGCAACAGCCACATGAGCCCGAAGCTAGGGCTGGAATGGATACGGAGAATTTCGACACTGGATTCGCTGGATGCTCGTTCGGTTGCCCGGCTTAGATCGGCGAGCGAGCCGGTGACGTCGATCAGATATTGCTGACCCGTCGCTGTCAACACGAGGCCTCGCCCCAACCTGGCGAATAGCGGCCGCCCAACGATCGTTTCAAGGTTCGCAAGCTGGTGGCTGACAGCAGACGGTGTTAGCCCCAACTCGTCAGCCGCGCGATTGACACTTTTCGTTCGCGCAACGCTTTCAAAGGCGACGATGGCTTTTAAGGGCGGAATGCGCATGTCTTGAGTGGGAGCATGAGTTCACGCGATTGTACGGCACCCGCTCATGACAGCCCCGGCAGCGCGATCACCGGGCACTCCCCGGATGACCGCGCAGAACGCAAAGCTTGGGAGCCCGTCACCTTGGGCGAGAAGCTTTTCATTCGATACTCGGTTCTCTCAATTCAGTACACCGGCGTCAACCCCAGCTAATCATCGTGAAGCTGCAGCAGTGCTGCAATGTAATGCGC
This sequence comes from Caballeronia sp. DA-9, assembly GCF_051615025.1. NCBI lineage: Bacteria > Pseudomonadati > Pseudomonadota > Betaproteobacteria > Burkholderiales > Burkholderiaceae > Caballeronia > Caballeronia sp. DA-9. The sequence continues at coordinate 175,944 of NZ_CP195135.1, forward strand.
GTCGGTGTCGCTCACCTCCCACGTCTGGGTATCTGCTGCCCGGGTGATACATGCTTTGCGGCTGCGCTCCGCTGCGACAAAATTTCTTTTTTGTTCTTCGAGTGTCTCCGCATCGCTTAAGTAGAACGTCCAGTAGAGCGTTTTAAGGAGCTCTCCGGCGAGATGAACATTTCCCTGTGCACTTTTTAGCGCCGCGAGCGCCATGTGATTCTTGAGTGATATCGAACGTGTAATCGCCGGCGATGTAGGCAACAAATCGCTGCGACTCAACCGCGGTGATTGCTTGATTGACTTGCGCTTCTTCGTATTCGTTGACATGGCGATTATCGACTTAGCCGTTGGCGCGCACACTGAACGCAAGCCGCTTGGGTAGCAGTCAACGCATCAATCTTTACAACATCACGACCTGCTGAAGAAGCCTTAGTGCCGTACCTTCGTCTAGGCGTCCGGTGCGCGCTTTTCCCGCAAGCGTCTTGAGTAATGCTTCTGCAATCGGCGCGATGCCCCTAAGCGTGTCGAGATCAGTCATCGTCGTCGACGGATAGGTGTCGGCCGCCTGCGCATGAAACCCGACCGGTGCGGTTGGAGACGATGTCGTATCAGAAGCGTCCTCCTGGCTTTTTGCGAGCGCGCCGGACACTGCGATATCGAACCGTTCCTGTACTTCAGGTCGAACAGCTTCTGGGTCCCGGGAAGGGCGATCAGCTTGATCGATGCCCTCTTCGACGAACTCCTCGATGCCTTGGCCATCGCCGCGGGCAATCGTAGTTGCCGAGATGTCTTCAGCAGGCGTCGCGGATTGCGACGTTGTTCGACGTCGGCCTGAAGGCCTCAGGGTCTCTGCTACGGCCGCCGGCACGTCTGCGGTCTCACGGGGCACGTCCAGCCAACCCGAAGGCAAGCTTAATACAGTGGTGATCCGCTCGGCTTCCGCATCGTCGAGGCGCTTCTTACCGTGCAGGCGATGAGCCATGTTCGACTGACTTAAATTCAGTAAGCGGCTGAGCAATGCTTTCGAGCCGTTCCGTTCTGTCAAGACATGCAAATTGGCGCGTCGTATTTCCGGAACTGAGGGCTCAGCAGGTAATTCCAAAGATTGCTGCAATTCGGCTGTTGAAGCCTTAGATGCCTTTGACACGTGGTCTTTCGCTTTCTGAGTTAGATCGCGAGCGCCGGCCGCGCTGCCCCTTTTGTTTGATGAGAGAGTTGCTGTTGCCTTTTGCGCTTTCGTTGCCATCTCATTGTTCCGGGTAGGTGCGACCTCAATAGGACTTGCGTAAGCGATCGAGGAAGCGGCTGCATCTTGTGCTGATCGATCATCCAACTCGTCGACAACGATGTCTTTTTGCAAGATGTCCAGAGGCGAGCGCAGGCGCGCGATAACCTCTTGAGTCAACACCGGGTTAGGCTGATCGAAAAAACCGTGCGGCAAACCCAGCGTTGTTTCCATGTGGAACGCGGTCTCAGGCGTAAAACGCTCACCGTTCGCAAGTTCAGCGATACGACTCAAATTCGAATCAAGGGCAAGCGCCAGATTTTCGGCGCCGGCAGTTTCGACGAGCAATTTAAATGCTCGCGTTTTAACTACCGACGCTGTCTGACCTGAGTCCCTTGGCGACGTAGGCTTCGCAAAGTGCTGTTTTTGAGGTCGCGACGGCTTGGCATGTGGGGGCTGGTGCGTTGCTCGTGGCTTATTTCCCCGCGCTTGCGACCGCCCGTAGGGTTGGCTCATCAACAAACTCCAATGTGGTTTGTGCTGCTGGGATGACACGACGGACAGTGGACCTGTTCCTGTATGATTCCTGGCCCGAACGCGATCACCCTCTCCGTCATGCGCATGCGCTCCATTGCGACGGTCAGGTAAAAATGGGGCCCTCGCCCCGTATGAACGTTCGTTCTGCTGCGGTGACAAGGACGATTAATCTACCGTGCAAAATTCGCGGCATCGAGTCGGATCTCGGACGCCCCGCTTTTCAGCGCAATGCGCTGGGCCACAGCCGTAATGCGATCGTGACCTGCTGCAAAGGTGCGAAGCATGCATTCTGCATCTGCATCTTCGCGTAGCCAAAAGTACTGCTCCAACGCTTTTCTCGAGATCGAAGATTTTACCTCACGCCCGCCTGCGTTGACCGTGAACATTACGGCGCGGCCGTCTTCAGAAAGAGAGGGTGGGAATGGACACATGGTGTTCATAGGCGGTCAGGGCTCAAAGGCGCGAATTTACCTCACCCATTGACAAGTCCGCCCCCACACTGGAAAGTGGGGGTGCGGGTTACTAGTGCTGTACTCAAAACCTTGCCTACGAAGATCCTCAGGCGACCTTTGTTCGGCTAATCATCCGCCCTATCTGGGAGCGTCCACGCGCGAAGTGCATCGGGCGTGCGCATGTCCCGCGGAGCTCGAAAGTCTGCACGAGCGATACCGCGCATATCGTTAGCCGGGCGCGAAAAACCGCTGCGGCCGCTGTAGTCCCTTCTTGGTAGAGGCACATCGTTCGAAGGTTGATTGCGCATCCCGCGCGCTGCGTACACATCGAGCGCCGTAATGCCAAGAACATTAACCACCGCTCCGAGTGCCCGAGTTCGCGTGCTCGGGTCGGTGGTATCCGACTGCGCAACGATCGTTCCGATGTCCAATGCGTCGCCGCCCACCCGCGCCCAAAGGTATGGCGCTGCTTTATCGGAAGCCAGGATGCCTATTCCACATGCAAGCTCCCGCAACCCGTAAAGCCGGACAAGTGTCGGGCTGCTATCGAGCCCTGCTGAACGCGCAACCGCCCGCGGTGCCAGCAATTCGGCCATGCCCAGCGCGATACTGAACCAGCCTAACCCGCGGGCAACCGCTCGTGGCGCTTTGACGGCGTTTATATTGTCTCGATCGCGCTGCCGCGCAGCGTCCAAATCAAAGTTCGCATGGTCATTCATAATTCCGCCCTGACTGAGATGTGGTGAGTTATGGCTTGAGCACGACCTTGATGCAACCGTCTTCCTTGTCCCGAAAGGTTTTGTACATACCGGGGCCATCTTCCAGAGAGACCGTATGCGTGATGACAAATGACGGATCGATTTGTCCTTCCTGGATACGCCGCAAAAGATCGTCGGTCCATCGATTGACGTGCGTTTGCCCCATGCGCCAAGTGAGCCCCTTGTTCATAGACGCCCCAAAGGGAATCTTGTCGATGAGCCCGCCGTACACCCCCGGAACCGACAAGGTTCCGCCAGGGCGGCACACGTAGATCATTTCGCGCAGCACGTGCGGTCGGTCCGTCTCCAGCATGACCGCCTGCTTGACCCGGTCATACACCGCATCGACTGAACGAGTTGCGTGCGACTCCATCCCCACAGCATCGATGCACTTTTCTGGCCCTTTGCCGTTGGTCAGATCTTTTAGCCGTTCGACGACGCTTTCTTCATTGAAGTCAATGGTGACTGCGCCGCCGGCGCGTGCCATGGCCAAGCGTTCGGGCACGCAATCGATCGAGATCACCTGCTTGGCGCCCAGCAACACCGCGCTTCGTATCGCCATTTGACCCACGGGCCCAGCACCCCAGATGACAACCGTATCGTGCGGCTCAATATCGCATTGCACGGCGGCTTGCCAGCCGGTGGGGAAAATGTCACCAAGGAAAAGCACTTGTTCGTCAGTCAAGCCATCCGGAATTTTGACGTGCGTTTTGTCGGCGAATGGGATGCGGACATATTCCGCCTGACCGCCAGGGTAGCCACCAGTGAGGTGTGAATAACCGAAAAGGCCTGCTGTCGTGTGACCGAACACCTTGTCAGCGGCATCTTTGTTCCGGTTTGACCGTTCACAAACCGAGAAGTTACCGCGCTTGCACTGCTCGCATTCGCCGCAAATTATAGTGAAAGGGACGACGATACGATCACCGACTTTCAACACCGAATTGCCGCTGCCGACCTCAACGACTTCGCCCATGAATTCATGGCCCATGATGTCGCCTGACTTCATACCAGGCATGAAGCCGTCAAAAAGATGTAGATCCGAACCGCAAATCGCGCAAGAAGTTACCTTGAGAATTGCATCGCGAGGTTCTTCAATTTCAGGATCGGGAACTGTATCGTAGCGAATATCCTCTTTACCGTGCCATCTAAGCGCTCTCATTGGATCCTCCATACAAGCGGTTGTTTCGAAGTGATATGCGGTCGCGTCGAGAAATCAAGATCGCGATTCCCGCCAAACGCTTGTGGCTCGCGCAGATAGCGAATGGCTTCTGCCCTGCTGCAATCCACGGACCCGCAGCATGAGAGCAATGCTACCCAAGGACGTTCAGCGACTTGTTACGCTCAGCCGAGCAGGCTCTTGCATCGTCCCGCAGTGGAAAATTATTTTCTTTAATGCGACAAACGACCCGGCCAATCAATTAACAGCTTAATCAATGGAAAACATTTGAACCCGTCTGCGAGATCGACGTTTGTTCAAAGGGTAATATTGGCATTTAAACAAGCTACGGCCACGGGTGATCCGTGGCTTTGTCACAACCTCTGCACGATAACGGATCGAAAGCTAGAGAATTAACCGACGGTCCCATACCGAGTGCAACACACTGCTGCTGTCGGAAAAAACCAAGGACTCAGCGCCTCATCGCGGTCGCCAGATCGTGGACGACCCGTAAATGTGAAACCAATCGCGGTTACAGCCAACCGAATGTTTACAAGGATATGTGGGCGTCAACAACGTGAAGTAGCATATCGCCCCAACTCGGTGAAGCAAGAACTCGGCGTTGCGCCCCGGTACCTAGCCTTGCCTAGTTTGCACGAATCACAGACTGTCCCGCATAGATCACGATACGGCTGGCAAGGCTCAGTGATGCCCGTTGCACATATCGTTACTGACGAAGAAAAATCGACCTCCAAGTTGTTGAATGCCGTGTCAGCTTGCTTCCAATTTATCAAAAACTGCGCCACCTTGCGAAATGCAACGCAACAATTAAGGTGTGGGTTATGCAGACTCGCGCTCAAACGAAAGGAAATGTCCGTCTCGATTAATTTGATGCTCAGATTCGGCGGAGATGGATCCCGCCGAGAACCGGGTGGCATCCTGCGTATATGTGAGCGTTCGAACGTCGCAAGAGCATACTGGGGGGAGCCAGGGGACCTTCCGTACGCAGTGCTTCTTGCGGTTCTTACATGACTTCAAGCGATCACATGACAGGCCGCATTAAACCCGCATCTAAACTTTGCTTGTGCGTATCGAGCAATGTGCGCATGAACAACTCGGTGACAGGCGCAAGGTGGCGGTCCTTAACGAATACCAGGGCGAAAACGGCCTCGTACGCGAGTTCTTCCGCCTCGCGCACCGCAACGACCGGATGAACGGCGCTGAGTGCATCGACGTAGTGTGTTGGAAGAAAGCCGGCGTAGCGGCCGCTTGCAATCAATGTCGCCACCGCTTCCAGCCCCACCGATATGCCGTGGCGGTCAATCCCGACGCGCTCGACGAGCTTGCGCGTGTGGGCGTCGCGTGCGCGTACAACCAACTCGTAACCCTGTAGGGCTAGTTCGTCGAGCGTTGGCGCCGGCTTGCCTTCGCGGGCACGGACGTAGAGGCGGAATTCCTCGGTAAAGAGCGGCTCGCAAAGCAACGTCTCGTTGCCGAGCGTCGTGCCGGTCACGCCGCGCGATATTCCCGTGATGCCCAGTTGCAGATGACGATCTGCTAGGCGCGCAAGCAGATCGTCGGGCAAATAGATCGAGAGGTACACCGTTACTGCGGGCGCCAGTTCACGAAAGCGAGTGAGCGCCTCGACAAACGCCGAGCGCGTGTTGGTGAGGCAATTATCGGCGATACCGACGTGTAATTCGCCCGTCATGATGTTTCGCGCGACGTTGAGTTCGTGCCGGATCATATCGAGCGTGTCGTACGCGCTCACCGCGGCACGCCACGTAGCACGCCCAAAATCCGTGAGTTCAAACCCGCCTGGCCCCCGGAAGCATAGCCTCGCGCCGAGCCGCGTCTCAAGGGCATTGAGATGCCGACTAATTGATGAACGGTCCATTCCAAGCGCCATCTCAGCGGCGGCAAGGCCGCCCGCTTCAACGACAGCGCGAAAGATACGCATCAGCCTTAAGTCGGTTTCGGTGAGCGGTGGAATCACCGACAAAGACGAACCGGCGCTGTCCGACTCGTTGGCATGATCAGCCCGCTGAATCGGGTTGTCACTGTCGGAAAACGCGCCGTCCCGTCCAGAAACTCGCCGGTTCGCACTAGCAGAGTGCGAAGTGTGATCCGATTTCATGCATTTTCCGCGCTTAAAGAGCAGGACCGGGACCTTGCAAGGTATATGCCATGTTGCCTAGATTTCAATGTTGTGGTGGCTGCATGCATGGTTTCGCCGCGAGCCCTCGTCAAAAGAAAACGGCGCCGCCAGAGTTCGTCTCACCGCTTCATGAACTGCCGCCGGGCTTACTCGGCGGCTCGCAACGGAGAGAGCCCGCATGTCCCTGCCATTGACCGTCCCGCCCACGAAACCACATCAGAGCTTCCTGTGGTCCCCCATCGAAACGAATCTTGACGTGCTCGATGCGCACATCGCGATCATGGGGCTGCCATTTGGCAGCGCCTACCACGCCGGCGCAATCTCGAACGATCAGACTCGCGCCCCCGATGCAATCCGCTCGGTCACTGATCGCATCTCGCGCAGCATCGAACGATATGACTATGACGTGGGTGGCCCAATCTACGACAACCGCGCGCTGAAAGTCGTCGACGTGGGCAATGTGCCGGCTGACATGACGGATCTCTCAACGCACTATCCGCGAGCAACGGAAGCCATCGCGAAGATTCTTGCTGCGGGCGCTCTTCCGATCACGCTCGGCGGCGATCATGGCATTACCACGCCAGTGCTGCGTGGCTTCGCCGATCACGGTCCCATCACGATCGTGCACGTCGATGCGCATCTCGACTGGCGTAACGACGTCGGCGGCGTACGCGATGGATTATCCAGCCCGATGCGGCGCGCCTCTGAAATGCCGCACGTCAAGGACATGTTCCAGATTGGCATCCGTGCACAGGGCAGCGCCCGGACCGAGGAAGTGGAAGCCGCGACAGCTTACGGTTCGACGATCATCCCTGCGTTCGAAGTGCATGACAGCGGTATCGAGTCGGTGCTTGCGCGCATTCCAGATGGCGGGCGCTATTACATCTCGATCGATGCGGACGGTCTGGACCCAACCGTCATGCCAGCGGTCGAAGGACCGGCCCCCGGCGGCCTGACATTCCATCAGGTGCGCAAGCTGATCCACGGGCTGGTCAAGAAGGGGCGCGTGGTCGGCATGGACATTGTCGAGATCACGCCCTCGACCGACGTGAACATGATCACGTGCATCACTGCAGGAAGACTGATAGTCAACCTGATCGGCGCTGCGGTGCGCGCGGATTACTTCGATGCCCCGCCGGCAGCACAAGGCTGAGACCTGCCCGGCGTCTAGCCGCACGTCACGCATTCTTTTCCATAACCTTGTCGAGGTTCACCATGAAGGCAGCAAGTCGCCGCTCGTTGATGGCGTTCGCCCTAGCGCTGTGGGTCGGGGTTTTATCGTTAAGCGCGCCTGCGCACGCCGAGACCACGCTCGAAAAGATCCGTCGCACTAAAACCGTGACGGTTGGGACCGAAGCCGCTTATCCGCCCTTCGAGTTCGTGAAGGACGGCAAAATTGTCGGCTACGGCTCGGACATCCTGGCGGAGGTCGTCAAAGAACTCGGTGTAAAGGTCGTCCAGCTCGATACGCCATGGCAAGGCATTCTTCCGGGGCTGCTTGCCGGTAAATTCGATTTCATCGCGACGACCGTCGGCATCAACGAAGAGCGTGCAAAGCGTTACGCATACACCTTGCCTATCGCCGACGGTGCGCCTTATGCCGTCGAGCGCAAAGGCGACGGTATGAAGAGCGTAAAGGACCTCAACGGCAAGATGGTCGGAACGCAGATCGCGTCGTCGACGGAACCCATCGCGCGTACCGTCGATTCCGACCTAAAGGCGGCAGGTGGTCCGGGCTTCAAGGGCCTTAAGCTCTACACAGCGTTTCCTGACTCGTACGTGGCATTGTCCAACGGCGAGGTCGATGCAGTCATTCAGTCGCTCCCCAGCCTTGCGGTTCTCGTGAAAGAACATCCGGATTCATTCGCGATGCTCGGGCCGACCCCGGTGAAAAATTCCTATACCTATCTTGGCTGGGTGACGCGGCCAGAAGACAAGGATCTACGGGACTTTATCACCGGCGTGATTCGCAAGATGCGCGATGACGGTCGACTTGCCAAACTCCAGATTAAATGGTTCGGGTTTGAGATGAAGATTCCAGACTCCGGATACCTGCCGCCAGGCGCAATGTGATACCGAGCCAATACCGATCTTTAACAGCCGCAAGGACGTCATGCAATGGGCTTTAAATTCGATTATTTCCTTTCGACCTTGCCAACGCTCGCTTGGGCGGCCCTGAGCAACTTGCGGCTCGCGATTCTCGCGATCGCGATCGCGCTCGTGCTCGGAATCGGCCTCACAATTTTGCGCACTTATAAGATCGGGCCGGTGAACGCGGCAATTGCTGTCCTCATCAGCTTTGTTCGGGGAACGCCGTTGCTCATCCAGATCTTCATCTTCTTTTATGTGCTGCCAGCGGCCGGCCTGAACCTGAGCCCGATGGTCGCGGGCGTGGCGGCGCTTTCGTTCAACAGCATGGTGTTCGTCAGCGAAATCCTGCGCGCGGGGCTCGGAACACTCGATCCGGGCCAGATAGAAGCCGCCACAGCGCTCGGCCTCGAACCCCGATCCATCTGGCGGCATGTCGTGCTTCCGCAAGTGCTGGTGCGCTGCCTGCCAGTGCTTGTGAACGAATCGACAATCGTTGTCAAAGGAACCGCGTTGCTCTCTGTCATCACGGTCGTGGAAGTGCTGCGCACCGCGCAGCAGATGGCAAGTGCGTCCTATCGTCCGTTCGAGCCGCTCGTGGGCGCAGCTGCGGTATTTGTCGTGCTGAATCTGCTCGTGAGCGGCGGCGCTCGTCTGCTCGAACGGCGGCTCGTCACGCGCACACGCACGGCGTGATGCTCACTCTCAATTGCGAGACCATCGGTTGAATTTATGCGCTTCGATTTTTCGGTCATCATTGATAACCTGCCGCTGTTCCTGCACGGTGCACTTGTTACGCTTGGCGTCACCGTTGCAGCGTTCATCGCAGGGTATGCGATGGGCATTGTGATTGCACTACTCGACCTGTCGCTGCCACGACCACTTCGTTTCGTGGTGCGCGCGTATATCGAGGTGCTGCGCAGTATCCCTTTTATCATCCTGATGTTCATCGTGCACTACGGTTTGCCGTTTGCAGGCATCCGCCTGCCCTCCATTGTGAGCGGCGTCGGCGCCCTCGCACTGTTCGCAAGCGTGTACTACGCGGAGATCATCAGCGCGGCGCTGGCCGCTTTGCCGCGCGGCCAATACGAGTCGGCGCGCACGATCGGTATGTCACCCGCGCAGGCGATGCGCCATGTTGTGGTGCCGCAGATCTTGCGCGCGCTCGTGCCACCCTCGACCAACATGACGCTCACGATGATGAAGGAGTCAGCCGTGCTCTCCTCTGTCACGATCCCTGAACTAAGCTTCGAGGGGCTGATTGTCCAAGGCAACACGTTTGCCCCGTTCGAGGTGTTCGCGATCGTCGCCGTGCTGTACTGGATCATCGCGATAGCCGCATCCGAATTGTCGCGGCGGCTCGAAAAGCGGCTTGGGCTCGCGCAAGCCGGCGCGGTCTCGCATAGCGCGCTTGCGCAGCGCTACTTGTCGCTCGACAAGCAGGCGGCGCCATGAGCACCGCCGCCGCAACTCCTGCACTGGCGCTCCATATTGCCGGGCTCGTCAAGCGCTACGGCGCTCACAACGCGCTCGACGGTTTCTATCTAGATATCGCGCAGGGTGAGATTGTGGCGTTGATCGGACCTAGCGGCTGCGGCAAGAGCACGCTGCTACGGTGCGTCACCTGGCTTACGCCGCCCGAGGATGGCTTTGTGGAAGTCGGAGGAGAACCCATCGGCCGGATCCAGACGTCCGCCGGCGTGGTGCGCCGGCAGACTCGACGCGAGATAGATCTCATGCGCCCGAAGATCGGGCTGGTCTATCAGGACCTTAATCTCTGGGCCCATCTGAGCGCATTGGAGAACATCGTACGAGCGCAAGTTGTGGTGCTCCAGCGCCCGCGTCGGGAAGCGGAGGAACGCGCTCGCGAACTTCTCGGAAGCCTCGGGCTTGAAGCTTATGCGAAGCGCTATCCGTTCGAACTCTCGGGTGGCCAAAAGCAGCGCGTGGCGATCGCCCGAACGCTGGCCATGGACCCGGCGCTCATGCTTTTCGATGAGCCTACGTCCGCGCTTGATCCTGAACTGGTCGGTGAAATGCTGGCGCTTCTGAAGGCGCTCGCTGCACGCGGCACCACCATGCTGGTGGTCACACACAGCGTCGGGTTTGCCGCGGCACTTGCGCACCGCGTTGCTTTCATGGACGCCGGCCGGGTGGTGGAAGAAGGCGAGACGCGGCAGATTCTTGGCTCGCCGCAGTCCGCACGCTTGCGCGCTTTTCTCGCATCGACGTCGCACACCGCTGTTGCGTCTCATATCAGTACCGCTGCGTCTTTACTTAAGGAGTAGTCATGTCAAGAGTCAACCGGCCTTATGTCGGTATTCCGACGTTCCTGCGCTCGCCGTTGTGCGAGGACCTGTCCGTGCTTGAGGCTGCAATCGCCGTGTTTGGCGTGCCGTTCGACGAAGGCTCGCCTTATTTGCCGGGGTCTCGCATGGCGCCGCGGGCACTGCGCGAGCATTCGCTACGTTTCGGCAATGGCGGCAACGGCTTCTACGATCCGGAGACGCGGCTCGAATATCTGGTGGAGGAAATGCGCGACCAGTTGATCGCCGATGTCGGCGACGTCGACATTCATCCAGCCAACGCCGAGCGCACCTTCGTGAACATCACGGAAACGGTGCGCGGGATTCTTAAGCAGGGCGCGCTGCCCGTGGGACTTGGCGGTGACCATTCGATCACGTATCCGATCTTTCGGGCCTTTGAGGAAAAGCTGCACGTCTTTCACTTCGATGCGCATACGGATTTCGCGCCGTTCGAGAACGACCTGCAGCATACGAACGGACATGCTTTCAGACATATCGCTTCGTTGCCAAATACGTTGAGCTTGACGCAAGTGGGCATCCGCAGCTTGCGCCATTCTCCGGCGCAAATCAACGACGTGATCGCGTCGGGCAATCGCCTGATTCCCATGAGCGAGTTTCGCCAGCTCGGGCCGCAGGGTGTTGCCGCGACCGTACCGGCGGGCGCGCGCGTCTATGTGAGCATCGACATTGATGCGATGGACATGTCGCTCGTGCCAGGATGTGTATCGGCGGAGCCAAACGGGATGACGTATGCAGAGCTTCGCGACAGTCTCAAAGCGATCGCGGAGCGCCACGACGTGGCCGGCTTTGATTTCGTCGAAGTTAATCCCCTGCTCGACGTGCGCTCGGGTGTGACGGCCTATCTGGGTGCGCTAGTCGTGGTCGAATTCCTGGGCCATATTTGCGCACAGCCGCGATGGGCGGCACGGCGGCTTTCCCGTCCTGCGGCGGCATCTCAGCCGTAGTCAAGTATTTGAGAGCGGCGCGCACGCGGTGTGCAGCCTAGATGCCTTGCTGCTTGACTGATGTGAACGTCACGAGGCGCATCGTGGGTCGGCTGCGGCTTCGACAACCGCTTCGGGTCATCGCGGGCGTTCTTGTTCGGCTTAACCAACGATGCAACACCATCGCGGCTGATCTGGCATTCTTCGATCTCGAGCGACTGGACCCTTTCGCCCCGTTTCGCGGTGCCGTATGCCCTCACGGCAACACCGGGGATACGCAAACCTAATCTTCGGCATTCATCTAAAAAGTAACGTCCTGTGCTCTATGAGCATCCATACTTGGTGTTGCACGAACAGGAGGATTAACCTACCGTCCAAATGAGCGGCATTAAACCGAACCATGGTAACGTTGCTTTACAAAGCGCTACACTCACCGCCGTGTTGCGAACGCGACTGGCTGCAAACGTGCGAGGCATACAATCCGCATGTGCATCTTCGTAGAACCACAAGCCTGCTTCACCGCGGCTTCTGCGGTCGAGGCTTCCCCTCGCGCCCACTTCGATGAGTGTGAAACTTACGGCGCGAGCGTCATCAGTAAGTGGGCTTGAGGTAAGGACATGGCGTTGGTGTGTGTTCGTTTCCCAAAGCGAGTCGACCTCCCAACTGGCTTATCGACTCCGCATCAGGGAACGTTTTGTTACTTGTTGACGCTGTCCTTAAAACTTTTACCTGCGGTGAACTTGACCGTCTTTGCGGCAGCAATCTCGATCGACTCGCCCGTCTTCGGATTGCGTCCGGTACGGGCAGCGCGTGCTCCGGTAGAAAAAGAACCAAAGCCAATGAGCTGGACCGTGTCGCCCGACACAACCGCCTTAGAGATCGTGCCGAACACCTGATCGATCACTTCGCTCGTCAACGCTTTACTTGCGCCCGTTTGCGCCGAAACGGCGTCAACCAATTCTTGTTTGTTCATTACGCTGATCCTCATAGGATAGTTTGCAAAGTTGGGCTCATATCCTAGCAAACGCGAGGCGAGCTAGCCGACTCTTTCGTCGGCCGTCCTTGTCCCGGCTCTACTAGTGGCCTCATAAAAATAGTTCGTGGCGTGCGGGGTGCGGCTTGTGTTCAAAGTCGCGTCGGCATTCGCTGCGAATTTGCTTTAACCAAGAGAATCAACACTGACAGCGCAAGTCTCGCCCAAATTCTCCGACGATAAATCGGCGTCACGGATACAGCGCGTTGGCACGTCGCGGGTTTACTCCTATGGCATGCCGTACTATGGGATACCAAAATAGGCGTCATGTTCAACATCGCGAGGACCCTCCAGTGACCTTAATTCGCAAATCGATCCTGCACGTCGAGACGATCCATGTGGACGGCGACAAAGATGCGAGCACGCCCCTGAAATTGATTGGCGCGGCTGCTGTCATTAAGAATCCTTGGGCCGGCCGCGGCTTTGTCGAAGACCTGTCGCCCGAGATCCGCGAATTCGGACCTCAACTCAGCGCATACCTGACCAAGCTGATTCTGGATGAAGCCGGATCCGGTGAAGCGGTCGAAGCCTTCGGCAAAAGCGCCATCGTTGGCCTGAGCGGAGAACTCGAGCATGCTTCGGCACTGATTCACACCCTGCACTTCGGTAACATCTATCGCAGTGCGGTGGGCGCCAAGTCGTACCTGGCCTTTAACAATACGCGCGGACCGGCAAACGCCCCCCTACTTATCCCGATGATGGATAAGAACGACGAAGGGCGTCGCTCGCACTACCTCACGCTCCAATTCTCTGTTCCTGATGCGCCCGCAGCAGATGAATTGGTCATCGCCATCGGCGGCTCGACGGGTGGGCGCCCGCATCACCGCATTGGCGATCGCTATAAAGACCTTGCAGAGCTCGGAAATGACGTCAAAAACCCTGCAGCTGTCAAGTAATCGCGTCGCACACTATTTCGACCAGGGCGCGGGCGAGCCGCTTTTGCTGATTCACGGAGTGGGAATGCAGGCGCAGGCCTGGTACCCGCAGATTGACGCGCTGTCACGCGACTTCAGGGTGATTGCCGTCGATATGCCGGGCCACGGTCAGAGCGCCGCGCTCGACGCAGAGGCTGAGTTGCCGCAGTTCGTACAGTGGGCGGTCGCATTCATAGAGGCGCTCGACATGGGGCCCGTCAACGTGGCGGGCCACTCAATGGGTTCGCTGATCGCCGCTGGTGTCGCTGTGACGCGCCCGGATCTGGTTAAGCGTGTCGCCGTGCTTAACGGCGTGTATCGGCGAAACGACACTGCCCGACAAGCGGTACTTCAACGCGCCGCTGAGCTGCGCTCCGGCGCCATAGACATCGATACGCCACTACGTCGCTGGTTTAATGAAGATGAGGCGCAGCAGGTGGCGGCACGCAGGGTCGAATCATGGTTGAGATCAGTGGATTTGCAAGGCTATGCGACGGCGTACACAGCCTTCGCCAAGGGCGATGAAACTTACGCCGACGGCTGGCGCTTAATAGCATGTCCGGCGCTGGTACTCACCGGCTCGGATGACCCGAATTCAACGCCTCTGATGGCTAAGCAGATGGCGCAGGCGGCGAGGAACGCGAAGGTCGTAGTGATCGAGAACGAGCGCCACATGGTCAATCTCACGGCGCCGGACAAAGTCAATCGTGCGTTGCAAAACTGGCTACGAGTCGGGGGCGACCACGAGCCACATGAAGCAACCCTGAAATCGGAGGTGTGAGTTGAATTTGCAGACTGGGTCTACCTCGCAGACAGTTCCTCCCTCACAGAGAGTATCTATTGACACCCGCGAGCTTCGCGACGCGTTCGGCGCCTTCATGACGGGCGTGACAATTGTCACCACCATGCGCGGCGATCAGCCGCTTGGCTTTACGGCAAACTCGTTCTCGTCCGTTTCGCTCGACCCTGCGCTGCTGCTAGTGAGCATCGCCAAGTCGTCGAGCAACTATCAGACGTTTTCGACAGTCGGTCACTTTGCGATCAACGTCCTGGCAGAGGGGCAGAAAGATCTGTCAAATACGTTCGCCCGTCCGAGCGATGACCGTTTCGCGAGCGTCGACTGGCGCTTAAGCGCGAACGAAAATCCGCTCATCGAAGGCGTCAGCGCGTGGTTTGACTGCACCTTCCACGCGGTGATCGATGCGGGCGACCATGCCCTCCTCCTTGGCAAGATCAAGGACTTCGATTCGGCTGGATCTGCAGGGTTGGGCTATTACCGCGGTGGCTATTTCACGCCGGCGACGACGGCCACGCAAGTGATTGCCGGACCGAAGGTCGTGGTGAGCGCAATCATCGCGCGCGATGACAAGGTGCTTCTCAGCAAGACACCGAAAAACAAATGGACCCTTCCCTCAAAGGAAATCGGCAAGGAAGGCACGGACAAGGCGCTCGCCGATATCTTCTCAAGGTATCAGCGGGAGGCGTCTGCAAATTTCATCTATTCCGCTTACAACAACACCGAAACGCACTATCAGTACATCTCGTTCCTGTGCAGCGCGCCGCATGACCTGGCCGCCTTGGGAGAGTTCGTCAATCTTAACGATCTTCAGCCTGACGCGTTCGAAAACAGTGCACTCGCCAGCATGCTCGAGCGCTACCGTTGCGAGCGCCAGCTACAGCGTTACGGAACGTATTTTGGCGACCATAGCCAGGGCACGGTTTGTCCGCTCAATTCCTGAAAGGTAACACCATGCGTTTTTCGCTTTTTGCCCACATGGAGCGCGTCTCCGACAAGACCACTCAGAAGCAGCTGTATGACGAGATGGTTGAACTGTGCCAGATCGCCGATCGTGGCGGTATGCACGCCGTCTGGACCGGTGAGCACCACGGGATGGATTTTACAATCGCACCCAATCCCTTCCTCAATCTCGTCGATCTCGCCAACAAGACGACGAATGTCAGGCTGGGCACGGGCACGGTGATCGCACCGTTCTGGCACCCAATCAAACTGGCGGGCGAAGCCGCGATGACCGACATCATCACGAATGGTCGGCTTGAATTGGGCATTGCTCGAGGCGCGTATTCATTCGAGTATGAGCGGCTCCTGCCAGGGTTGGATGCGTGGAATGCAGGCCAGCGCATGCGCGAGCTCATTCCGGCTGTCAAGAAACTGTGGGAAGGCGACTACGCGCATGAGGGCGAATACTGGAATTTCCCATCGTCCACCTCATCGCCGTTACCGCTTCAAAAGCCGCATCCGCCGATTTGGGTCGCCGCGCGCGACCCCAACAGCCACGAGTTCGCCGTGTCAAACGGATGTAATGTGCAAGTGACGCCTCTGCACATGGGGGACGAAGAGGTTGAAAAACTGGTCGGTCACTTCAATGCCGCGTGTGAGAAATTCAGCGACATCCCGCGTCCACAAATCATGTTGCTTCGACACACGTACGTCGCCAGCAGCGAGGACGACGCGCAAATTGCCGCCAATGAAGTGAACATCTTTTACAACTACTTTGGCGCGTGGTTCAAGAATGAGCGGCCGGTTAGCCGGGGGATGATCAAGACATTAAGCGCCGAGGAAATCGCGGCGCACCCGTTCTATACGCCCGAAGCCATGCGCAAAAACAATGTCATCGGGGCGCCCGCCGAAGTCATTGCGCGTCTTAAAGCCTATGAAGCGCTTGGCTTTGACGAGTATTCTTTCTGGATCGACACCGGCATGAGTTTCGAGCGCAAGAAGGCGTCACTCGAGCGCATGATCCACGATGTGATGCCAGCCTTCGAGTGAGGTCCTGAACCTATGAATCCGCAATTTGAGCTTTACATCGACGGTCACTTCGAGCCGGGCGCCGCGAGTTTCGACAGCGTGAATCCAGCCACGGGCCAGGTCTGGGCGAAAATGCCCGAGGCTCGGACCGAGCAGGTCAATCGAGCGGTGGAAGCCGCGAGCCGAGCCCTCAGCGACCCTACCTGGGGGGCGCTCACCGCATCGGCGCGTGGAAAGCTGCTCTATCGGCTGGCCGAGCTCGTAGAAAAAGCGGCGCCGCAGCTTGCCGAGATCGAAACCAACGACACCGGCAAGATCATCCGGGAAACGCAAAGTCAGATCGCGTACGTCGCCGAGTTTTATCGCTACTACGCAGGCATCGCCGACAAACTCGAAGGAAGCCACATCCCGGTGGATAAGCCAGACATGCAAGTCTGGCTCGAGCGTGAACCGGTCGGCGTGGTCGCGGCGATCGTGCCGTGGAATAGCCAACTGTTCCTCTCCGCCGTCAAGCTCGGGCCCGCGCTCGCGGCCGGCTGCACGGTGGTGCTCAAGGCTTCCGAGGACGCGCCGGGGCCGCTGCTTGAGTTTGCCAAGCTGATTCACGAGGCGGGCTTTCCGCCGGGTGTGGTCAACGTCATCACGGGTTTTGGGCCGCAGTGCGGTGCGGTGCTCAGCAGCCACCCGAAGGTGGCAAAGGTTGCCTTTACAGGTGGACCCGAGACCGCCAGGCACATTGTCACGAACACATCGCACAACCTCGCGAAGGTATCGCTGGAACTGGGTGGCAAGTCGCCTTTCATTGTGTTCGCCGACGCCGATATTCAGAGCGCGGTGAACGCACAAGTGGCGGCCATTTTTGCGGCGAGCGGACAGAGTTGCGTAGCAGGCTCGCGTTTGCTGGTCGATGAGTCCATTAAAGAGCAGTTCCTGGCGCTCTTGATTGAGCGCGTCGCGCGCATTCGCATCGGCTCGCCAAACGACATCGAAACAGAGTTCGGGCCGCTTTGTACCGAGCGGCAACGCGGGACGATCGAGGCGGTTGTACAGCGTTCCTTGCAGCAAGGCGTGAAGGTGCTCGCAGGCGCGAAGTCGCTGGACCAGGATGGTTTTTACTACGCGCCGACGATTCTCGACTGTACCGATGTTGAACTCCCGGACTGCATCACGAAGGAGCTTTTTGGGCCGGTGCTATCGGTCGATACCTTTGCCTCGGAAGACGAAGCCATTCAAAAAGCCAACAGCACGGTCTATGGACTTGCCGCCGGTATTTTCACGACCAATTTGACGCGTGCACATCGCGTGTCCAAACGCATCCAGTCGGGCATCATCTGGATCAACACCTACAGAGCGATTTCGCCACTTGCGCCGTTCGGCGGCTTCGGTCTCTCCGGACATGGTCGCGAAGGCGGATTCAGCGCAGCACTGGAATACACAACAACAAGAACGGTGTGGCTGCGCACGTCCGATGATCCAATCAGTGATCCCTTTGTGATGCGCTAAGCGTAATGCATTCAATTGCAGCAAAGGCTCATCGCCGCTGCGGCTACGCCGTGCCATGCTAAATGAACGGAGCGATGCGTAGCCAAACAATCAGGATGGATGGAGACACCATGAAAGATTCGGGGAACGACACGAGCGTTCTGACCATTGAGAGTAACTCGATTGATTACGTTGGGCCGGAGCATCGGCATGGCAAGCCCGCAGATCTGTTCACCTTGTGGTTTTGCACGAACGTCGCACCGCTCGCCGTGATTTCGGGCGCCACCTCAATTTTGGTTTTTAAGCTTGATCTTGTGAGCGCGCTGCTGGCGATTGTGGCTGGGCAGTTCTTCGGTGCGCTTTTTCATGCGTTGACGTCGGCGCAGGGACCGCTCGTGGGGGTGCCGCAAATGATCCAGAGCCGGGCGCAGTTTGGCCGGTACGGGTCTCTGCTCGTGGTGGGCTTTACCACCGTGATCTATCTCGGCTTCTTTGTCTCCAACATCATCCTGGCGGGGAAGACGCTTCATGCGGTTGTCCCGATCGTCGCCGAACCAATCGGCACAGTTGCAGGGGCCGTTCTCTCTACGCTCATCGGCGTTGTGGGGTATCACTTCATCCATCGTTTCAACAAGGTGGGCGCGTGGTTCATGGGCTGCGCACTGCTGATTGGCATGGGCATGATTGCTCCCGGTATCAATGCACAGGTGCTTCAGCAGGGCCACTTCGAAAGTGCGAACTGGTTTGCGATGTTCGGACTGTGCGCCGTGTGGCAAATCAGCTTCGCACCGTACACCTCCGATTACTCACGCTATCTCCCCAAATCGACTGGCTTCGGGAGGACCTTCGCGTTCACGTACTTCGGCACGTCGTTGGGTACGATCTTCGCGTTCGTTTTCGGCGCGGTGGCGGTGAGTACGGGCGGCGGTACGGACGCCATGCATGCCATCCAGACACAAACGGGTGTCTTCGGCTATCTGCTGATCTTTCTGTTCCTGGTCAACATCATTGGCCACAACGGGATGAATCTGTACGGCGCAGTGCTGTCTTTCATCACGGCCGCACAAACCTTTCGTCCAAGCTGGATCCCTGGTCGCAGCGTGCGGATCACCGTGTCCACCGTCCTCTTAATCTTGTCGACAATGACGGCATTGTGGGCGTCGAGCAATTTTCTCTCGATTTTCCTGAACGCCATCTTTGCCATGCGCATTGTGCTGGTGCCGTGGATTGCGATCAATTTGGTTGATTTTTATCTGGTCAACGATCGGCACTATCAAGTCTCGGAGATTATCGGCAGCACTGACGGCGCATACGGGTCGTTTAATGGGAAGGCGATTGTTGTTTACATCCTTGGCATTCTTATTCAAGTCCCCTTCATGGAGGAAAGCTTCTTCCGTGGGCCTTGGGCGAATGTTCTCGGCGGTGCTGACATTTCCTGGATGGTCGGTATGGTGGCCCCCGCGCTTGTCTACTACGCGATTGCGACCAAGAATAACGTTCACTCGGGTCGAGGCGCGCCGGCAGGCGCCCACGCTTCAAAGTGAATGACTGGGAGCGGGTTATTTTCCCATCCCAGACGCTAGCGGCCCAGATGTTTGCCTCGAGTGATCTGCGGACGACATTAGTAGCACGCATCTTAGGCGGCGAATTTCGCCTCGAGCTTGAGTAGACAATCGAATTACAACTGAAATCATGGTTTCACCTTTTTCGCTGTTGCTTGTGCAAGTCGGCACGCCGCCCGACGAAGTCCGGAAGTCCCACGGAGATTTCCCGGAGTGGTTCAGTCGTGCGATGGGGTGTGAGCTCCGAAATTTCAAAGTGGTCCGCGCTTTCGAAGGCGAGCCACTGCCCCAACCGACTCGGGATCTCGTGGCAGTCGTTACGGGCTCGTGGGCGATGGTGACAGCGCGCCCTGCCTGGAGCGAGGCAACAGCGCAGTGGATTCGCGAAACTATGGCGGTCGGCATGCCGCTCTTCGGTGTGTGCTACGGTCATCAACTGATGGCGCATGCACTTGGCGGCCGCGTTGGCTACCATCCGCAAGGGTGCGAGCTCGGGTGTCAACCGATCACACTGGCGCCTGCGGCTGACCATGACGGACTCTTCGACAAGGTGCCGCGAGAATTCGCGGCACACTTGTTTCACGAGCAAACAATACTCGAATTACCGCCCGGGGCGCGGATTCTTGCATCGTCGGCGCACGACCCCCATCAAATCGTGCGCTATGGTCCGAACGCCATCTCTACGCAATTTCATCCTGAATTCACCCCGCAAATTGCAGCGACGTGCATTCAGCACGCTGCCAATAGATCGCCCGAAACAGGACTGAACGCAGATAATATTGTTGAGCGCCTGCAAGAAACGCCCGTAGCGCGCCAGATCCTTACGCGCTTCGTACAACTGGCTCGTTTGGCGCGGACGTGACAACGCTGCTATACGACATGAAGGGCGCCTTCCACTGACAGGCGTGTTCGCGGACGCTATGGAATAAAAAGCCCTCCCCGCCTCAATCGTGGCGGACACAATGGTTTTACTCCTTTGGGCGAGACTCCTGGCATTGCCTTGCCAAAACTCCCTTGAGACTGCTTCCCTCTTCTCTCGCACGGTAAAGGGAGAAACGCTATCATCGCCTGACTTGCCTTTTTCGGCTAAATGTTGAGCAACTCGACGATATCGGATAGATCTTCGGTACCCGAATTACCCAGCGCGGCGCAACACGGATAATTGTCAGCGGTCAGTCGTGTTTCTGCAAAGGTCGAGCTGCGTTCAACACTTGGCGGTACATGCGTCGATCTGGGCCTGCACGACGCCTGCTCGATCACCTCGACCGAGCAGCGCCTCGCGTCCTGCATAAGCATCGAATACTTGTCCCTATCCGTGCACTTACACGTCAGAGCGCCATGCACAGATATTTGATGACCAGATAGTCGTCGATACCATAGTGCGATCCTTCGCGTCCCAGCCCGGATTGCTTGACGCCACCAAACGGCGCAACCTCATTCGAGATGGCGCCGGTGTTGATACCGACCATGCCGTATTCGAGCGCTTCAGCTACACGCCAGATTCGCCCGATGTCGCGGCTGTAAAAATACGCGGCAAGCCCGAACTCCGTGTCGTTGGCCAGACGCACGACCTCCTCATCACTTGAAAAGCGAAACAACGGAGCGAGTGGCCCAAACGTCTCTTCCTTTGCGACGCACATGCTAGCGGTGACATTTTTGAGTACGGTCGGCTCAAAGAAACCGTGCCCTAATGCGTGACGCTCGCCGCCTACCACGATCTCGGCGCCCTTACCCACTGCATCGGCGATATGGGCTTCGATCTTCTTGACGGCCTGCTCATCAATAAGCGGTCCGAGCGTTACGCCAGCCTCGATACCATGTCCGACCTTTAGTTTTCCAACGGCGTCAGCAAGTTTTTGCGCAAACACGTCGTACACGCTATCGTGCACGTAGAACCGGTTCGTACAGACACACGTCTGACCGTTGTTGCGATACTTGGAGGCGATCGCGCCTTCGACCGCGGCATCTAGATCGGCGTCCTCGAATACGAGGAACGGCGCGTTGCCACCGAGTTCCAGCGTCACCTTCTTCACCGTGGGCGCGCTTTGCGCCATCAACAGGCGCCCCACACCCGTTGAGCCTGTGAAAGACAGCTTCCGCACCAGAGGGCTATCTGTGATTGCGCGGCCAATCTCTTTAGGATCGCCCGTCACTACATTGAGCACGCCGGCGGGAATGCCTGCTCGCTCGGCCAGCACGGCCATGGCGAACGCGGTGAACGGGGTCGATTCAGCGGGCTTGACGACGATCGGGCAACCCGCTGCTAGCGCAGGTCCGACCTTGCGCGTGATCATCGCAGCTGGGAAATTCCACGGCGTGATCGCCGCGCATACGCCAATAGGCTCCTTCACCACGACAATCCGTTTATCTGCGGCAGGCGTGGCGAGGGTGTCTCCAGCCACACGCTTGCCTTCCTCAGCAAACCACTCAATGAAAGACGCGGCGTACAGAATCTCGCCCTTTGCTTCGGCGAGCGGTTTGCCCTGCTCCGAGGTGAGAATAAGCGCGAGGTCGTCCGCATGCTTAAGCATCAGGTCATACCAACGCCGCAGCACCAGCGCCCGATCCTTCGCCGTCTTCGCGCGCCATGCCGGCCATGCTGCATTGGCCGCGTCTATTGCGCGCAGCGTCTCCGCTTCGCCCATTTTTGGAACACTGCCTAATGCACGCCCGGTTGCTGGATCCAACACGTCGAAGCTCGCGCTAGAATCTGATGAACACCACTGGCCGTCAATGAAAGCCTGATGACGCATAAGCGCTGCGTCCTTGAGTCGGGATTTCAATTCCACAATTATTCCTTTACAGTAAAGAGACGTCCGAATGCCCACGCTCGAATGGGCGAAAACGCATGTCATTAGTCAGTTCGAAGAGGTTCTTGTTCGCCGAAATGGCTCTCCCATGGCCGCCTTCCGACGATTCGGTGAACCGGGTCTGGTTGAGATGGCTCGCGATTGCTTTACGCTTCGATTGCTCCACTAGCCGGTGAGCTTTTGAGACGCGCTAGGCGGCCCATCGCTCAAAAGTTGTTGCGCGATTTCCGCTACCCGTTCAACGTGCGCCTGAGCCGCATCGCGCGCGCCGCAGGGATTGTGTGCGTTGATGGCTGCAAGAATGTGGCGCATTTCCTGAACCGCTTGTCGGCCTCGATCGTCGGACGCGATGGTCAATGCTCGTAGCCGATTTATCCGCGCGGTCAGGGACTGTACGATCTCCCAAGCGACGTTTTTTCCGCCGCCGGTGAACATGCGTTCATAAAATGCGGTGGTCAAATCTCGCACGGCGTGATGGTCCTGCTCATTGAACGCAGCCTGGATCTCCTCAATGCATTCCGCGAGCGCGCTGACGATCTTTTGGTTGGCGCTTTGCGCGCAGGCCATCGCCGCCTCCCCTTCCAGCAACGCACGGATCTCGTAAATCTCCACAGCGGTATTGACGTCCAGAATCGCGACAATCGGCCCCTGATTCGCGAGTGTCTCGACCAATCCTTCTGTTTCCAGATGGCGTAGCACTTCGCGCACAACGGTACGACTGACGCCTAACTCTTCGCACAGCGCACGCTCCACGAGGCGGTCGCCTGGCTGGAAGCGTGCATCGAGAATGGCGGTGCGCATTTTCTGCAACGCGAGCTCGCGAAGCGTAGTGTTCGTCCGTTCGACTTTCAGGGAAAGCAGTGTCTCGCGCATGTGAAGCTCTGTTTTTGTTTATAAGACCGTGCGAACAGCCAAAGTCGGTCGCAAGGTTAAGAGCGAGGCACTCCGGCTGGCGCGAACTGAACGGACAGATCAGGCAAAACCCATCTGTTTGCCGCCGGGTTCAGCGCGCTCGACTCAAGATGAAAAGAAACTGCGCAATTCGAGCGGTGTAAGCGGGTGGTTTCTCAGGCCTGCGCGAACAGCCGGACGTCGCGCGCATCCCAGTCCATCAGCGCTTGCGTGCCGACCAGAAGGCCACTGTCGCGATGGTCGCCCGCGGGCATGCGAATTGAAATTTCCTGCTCCCAAGGGGTCGCCACCGCGTAATGCATCGCGTCGCCCAGATATGTGATGTCGCGCACGGTCACGGGCAATCCGGCAGAGCCGTTTGAGGCGCCAAGCGCGCGTAGACGTAGTTGTTCCGGGCGCACCATCAAGGTACCGTCATCGCCCGACTTGAGCGCCGCGTTGCCGGCGGCCGCAACAGCAAGCCCGTTGGGAAACACACCGCTTGACTCCTCCGCACTGCTTGCGGTCACGCGCACCGGGAGGAAATTGGAGTTGCCGATAAAGTTCGCAACAAACTTGGACGCGGGATTGGCATACAGCTCCTCTCCCGTGCCGCATTGCTCAATGCGTCCCTTGTTGAACACCGCGATACGGTCGGACAGGCGCAGTGCCTCCTCCTGATCATGCGTGACGTACAAAATTGTCACACCCGTCTCTTGGTGAATGCGGCGCAGCTCAAGCTGAATTTCCTCGCGCAGCTTCTTGTCGAGCGCGGACAGCGGCTCATCCATCAGCAGCACCGGCGGATCGTAGGCGAGCGCTCGCGCAATGGCTACGCGCTGCTGCTGGCCACCGGACAGTTGCGCAGGCATCCGGTCGCGCAGATCCGACAGATGCAGAAGCGCCAGCATCTTCTCGACCTTCTGCTTGATCTCAGCATCGGGGCGGCGGCGCACCCGCAACGGAAACGCGACGTTTTCGCCCACGGTGAGATGCGGGAAAAGCGTATAGCGCTGAAACACCATGCCGATGTTGCGCTTATTGGGCGCGACTGATAAAAGCGGCTTGCCGTCGAGCAGGACACGACCCTCGGTCGGCTCCTGGAAGCCTGCGACGATGTAGAGGGTCGTGCTCTTGCCCGAACCTGAGGGCCCAAGAAAGGTCATGAATTCGCCACGTTTGATGTCAAGCGAGACTTGGTCGATGGCAACAACGTCATCGTAGGTTTTGCGCAAGCGCTGGATTTGCATGAATGCGGATGTCATGGCACGTATCTCACTTGATCGAACGGGGACGGCGCAGGACCGCGGCCGCAAGCATTAAAAACGTTGTCAGTGCGACGAGCAGCGATGACGCCGCGGCGACAACGGGTGTCAGGTCTTGCCGTAACGTTGACCAGATACGCACAGGTAACGTCTGCAAAGTCGGGCTTGACATGAATATCGACACGACAACTTCATCCCAGGAAGCGAGGAACGAAAAGATTGCCGCTGCGAAGATGCCCAGATGAATTGCGGGCAATGTCACACGCAGCTTCACTTCGAGTGGCGACGCGCCGCAAATAAGCGCTGCATCTTCGAGCGATGTATCGAAGCTCGCCAGCGAGTTGCTGATGGAAATAATTGAAAATGGCAATGCAATGATCAGATGGCCAATCACGAACCCGGTCGTGGTGCCATTTAGTCCGACCCGCAAGCTGAACGCATACAGGGCAACCGCCAGAACAACAACGGGCAGCACCATCGGGGTGAGGAAAAACGCTTGCGCGGCGCTTCGTCCACGGAACGTACCGCGCACCAGCGCAAGCGACGCGAGCAGACCCAGCACCACAGACAGTACCGTCACGATCACAGCGAGCTTGGCGCTCGTGAGGAGCGCATCCACCCACCCCGAGTCGGTGAACAACTGGCGATACCACTCGAGCGTCCAGCCAGGCGGCGGAAAAATGAGCCACTGTGAGTCGCCGAACGAAAGCGCCACGATAAAGAGGATGGGTAGCAGCAAGAAGAGGCCGACCGCGCTGCCAATTGCAATCAACACCCACCTGAGAGATCCCAGCCGATCGAAGTCGAGCAACATGTCAGCGCCCTCCCACACTTGCACGTACGCCACCTGTAAAGCGCATTTGCAACGCGAACAAACCGAGGGTTACCGCGAGCAAGACAAACGCAGCGGCGCCGGCCAAACCCCAGTTCAGCATGCCCTGAACGAGTTGAGCGATGAGTTCAGCGAGCATCATGTACGACGGCCCGCCAAGCAATGCTGGCGTGACGAAATAGCCCAGCGCCATCACAAACACCATCAAAGCACCTGAGGCGACGCCCGGCGCCGCAAGCGGCACCAGCACGCGCCAGAACGCCTGCCAACGGCTTGCTCCGCAGACTGCCGCCGCACGCAGCGTGGATGCGTCAATGCTTCGTATGGTCGCGTGTAGCGGCATGACAAGAAACGGCAGCATGATATAGGTCATGCCGATGGTCACGCCCACTAGATTATTTACCAGCGGCAATGGTTCATTGATGATATGAAGCGTTATCAGCAAACGGTTGATGGGCCCTGTTGATTGCAACAGCACCATCCATGCGAAGGTGCGCGCAAGCAGGTTCGTCCACATTGACAGCAACAGGATCGAGAACAAAAAAGAACTGATCTTGCGTGGCGCGATGGCAAGCAGCCACCCCGTCGGAAAACCGATGAGCACTGTGACGACTGTGACGACCGTTGCGACCAGGAAGGTGTTGCCAAAAACCTTCAGGTAAGTGGTCGAGCCCAGCAGTTCCGTATAGTTGTGAAGGCCCGGCGTGGGTTCCAGGATGCTACGAAGCAGCAGCGACAGCACGGGCAAGACAAAGAAAATTGCAAGCAACAGCAGCGCGGGAGCAAGCAGGCGCATGCTTCGCCAATCGGGTTTGCGCCGTGCTGGCGCAACAGGCGGCGCAACAGTACTGAGGACATTTGGCATGGTGACTTTCATCCGGGCTTATAGTGTCTGACGCTCAACCGTGAACGCGAAGACTTACTTTGATTGCCACGCGTACCAGCGCTTGGCAATCGCGTCGCGATTGTCGGCCCAGTACTTCATGTCGAGGTTAATCTGCGAGCTCTTGTATTGATCCGGGAGCTGCTTGGCAACTGCGGCCGGCATCAGCGCAGGCGAGTTCACATTGATCGGCGCGTATCCGGTATCGGTCGCAAACTTCGCTTGCGCCTGAGCGCTTGTTGCGTAGGCGAGGAATTTCATGGCTTCGGCTTTGTGCTTTGAGCCCTTAGGTACCACAAGCATGTCTGCCGCCGTCAGGTTCTGGTTCCACGAGATTCCGACCGGCACGCCCGTTTGCGCAAGCGCGTGCAGACGGCCATTCCAGAACACGCCCATTGGCGCTTCGCCCGATGCGAGCAATTGCTGCGATTGCGCCCCGCCGCTCCACCAGACGATGTCGGTCTTGATCGTGTCGAGCTTCTTGAATGCACGGTCGAGATCCAGCGGATAGAGCTTGTTGGGCGGCACGCCATCCGCAAGCAACGCGACTTCGAGCACGCCAGGCGCTGACCACTTATAGAACGTACGCTTGCCAGGATATTTCTTGGTATCGAAGAGGTCGGTCCAGTTGGCGGGCTGGGCGCTCGCATACTTTGTCTTGCTGTAACCCAACACAAACGAGTAATAAAAGCTCCCCACCGCACTTGGCGTGGCAAACCGCGGGTCGAGGTCATTCTTTTTCACGACGTTGTAGTCAATCGGCTCCACAAGTCCGGCCTTCTCCGCCACGAAGGCAAAGTCGCCTTCGACGTCAACCACATCCCATGTCGCGTTACCGCTCTCGACCATCGCCTTGAGCTTGCCGTAATCCGTCGGACCATCCATCAACACGTTGACACCCGTCGCTTGCGAGTAGGGCTGCGCCCAGTCTTTTTGCTGCGACGATTGCGTGGTGCCACCCCAACTCGTGAAAACGATCGGGTCCGCCGCGTGTGCCAGTCCGCTCGACAAGCAGGCTGCCCCTGCGGTAATCATTGAGGCTGCAAAACGTGCATTTCGTGTGTTCATACCCGTCTCCTGCTGTGAAGGTTAAAGCCGCTTTATCGCGGTCTGGATCGGTTTTTAGTTAAGCGGCGAGAAGCTGGTCGGCTTCATGATTTTGTTTTCCATCTCTTCCATCAGCGCCTGAATTTTTGGTGCAAAGGCCTGCCATGCCGGATCGTTGGCGAGTGCAGCGCGTCTGCGTTCGCGCTCGTCAAGCGACGGATAGGCCCAGATATGGACGATTTGATTGAGTGGACCGATCTCTGAAAAGAAGTAGCCAACAAGGTCCTGCAGGTACTTCTTCTGAAGCTCGATCCCCTCTTCTTCAACGAGCTTCAGGTAGGCCGGAACCGCGCCCGTTTTGATGCGATAAGTACGGATTTCGTAGAACATGGGTTTTCTCGAGTTAGCATCGCCAACGGAGCAGCGATCGGTTCGTTGGCGGTACAGTTCCACACAGCGTTGATTTGGGGGCATTAGAGCGGATTGAGCCCGCTTTCCGTCCAACACAAATGGCGCAGCGCAAACGGGGTTTGCGCATGCGGGCGTCTGCGCTCAGCCAAGCTCTGCGGAGCTCAGTGAGAAGGTACAAGCGACTGAACCTTTCCCGCCGCGCTGTCGCCGACATAAATGCCGAACGCATCTTCGCTGCGCTCGCGCACGTAGCGTTCGAGCATCGAACGCACGGCGTCGTTACGAATCTCGCTCCACGGAATTTGAGCGAGCGGCACGACTCGAATGCGCGCCGATGGCAAAGCCAAGCCGTCGCTTGCGACGCGTCCGCGGTAATACACGTTGACCCCGGCTCCCTGTCCGCCGCCGCCTTCAAACACGGCGAAGAGGAAGTCGAGATGCGCGTCCAGTCCGAGCGTGGCGAGCACACCTCGCAGACTGTTCGGGTCGTTCGACGGCTCGAGGCGGATGCCGGCAGGTAATTCCAGGCCATTGGCCGTTTCAAGGAATACGAGACCATCGTCGAGCTCGAGGATCGCACCAACTCTTGCTCGCGACCCTGCAGCAGCAAGGGCTTCCTGAGACAAGCCAAAGTTCACGTAGGCGCCACGGCAATAACCAAGCGGTGACGAGGTCGTATGCGTGAAATCAACCACGCGGCCAATCAGAATGATGTGGTCACCTGCATCGACGACATCGTGGGTTTTGCAATCGAAGCTCGCAGCAGCTCCGCTCATTAGCGGCGCGCCTGTGACGCGCGCATGCCAGTCGACCTGACTAAATTTGTCCGGAGACTTCGATGCAAAAACGCCCGATACCGCTTTCTGCGCATCTGCAAGCACGCTCACCGCAAAGTGATCGGTCGTCGAGAACACCGCGTGGCTTGACGCAGTCTTCGCGATGCACACGAGCACCAGTGGAGGATCGAGCGATACTGAGGTGAACGAGTTCGCGGTAAATCCGCGCGGCGAGCCGTCGGGTTGAATAGTCGTGACGACGGTGACGCCCGTCACGAAAGCGCCCAGTGCGCGACGGAACTCCGTGGGATCGAGCAGCTGCTCATTGATCGTGTCAGTCATGACGTTCTCCGTTATGGGTGTCGCGCATCGTTTGCACGCGAGTAGTTGGGGCAGCCGCTTTGGTCAAAAAGCCAAGGAGCCGCTCGTTGACGGGCGAAGGGTCGGTGACGTTCATCATGTGGCGGGCGCCGGAAATGACTTCCGCCTGTCCGTTGCGCGTTGCCGCAGCCATAGCTTTCGACATCGCCGGGCTTGAATTTGGATCGAATTCGCCGGTCAAGAAAAGCGCGGGGGCGCAGAGTTCGCCAAGACGGCCGATATGAGCATCGTCCGAGCTTGCGAACAGCCGATATGTACGGGCGTACCCAACCGAATTCACGTTCGTCAGAAGCGAACGTAAGTCTTGCGCGGCCTGAATTAAATGGGCGGGCACCGGCTCGCCGAACCATCGCGCGATCGTCGCGTCAGCCCCCGCAATCGCGTTCTTGTGTGCATCCTTTCCTGCTTCCGCCGGGATTTCGTGAAGCGTCATAGCCCGCTTCATGACGGCCGAGCGCTGCGCGGGGGTGCGGTCATATACAGCGTTCAGTGCGGCGACGCTCAATGTGCGCGCCGGATTTGTCAGCGCGAACTCCAATGCGACGAGTGCGCCCATTGAATGTCCAACAACGTGCGTGCGGCTGATTCTCAAATGCTCAAGCAGCGCTGCAAGTTGCACTGCGTAATCGGCGAGCGTCGGGTTCGCGCTTGGTAAAACACTTTCGCCGTGGCCAAGCATGTCGTAAGCCAGCACCTGAAAACGGGCAGTTAGCGCATCGATTTGGCGAACCCAGACGCTGTGATTCATACCGACACCGTGGATTAGCACCACAGTTTCGACAGGTTCGCCGGTGCGGGATGCGTAAAGGCTGAATCGCGTGCCGGCCGCGGTGTCACCCGAGATCCGGCTGCTTACTTCTTGTGCCACGACGCGAACTCCCTAGCATCGAACTTGAAATTGCTTCGCTGTTTCAAAACCGTCTCCCCAAAAAGCCGCTGCTACGCTTAGCAGCTTATGGGATACCATATTATTGCCGTAGAGCAGACGATGGTATTATGGAATACCATAATGCTTCGCTTGTAGTCGTTGGGTTGGGAAGTGGACGAAAAAAAACCGCCCGTAGGCGGTTGAATCGAAGCTGACAGTAACGTCCTTAATCTGGCTCTGGAAGCTTATTCAGTGCGTCTTGTGCAAGTTGCGAAACCCGCTGGATGTGCGCGGTCGACGCTTTGAAAGCCGCAGCGCCGTCGCCCCGCTCAATGGCCGCGAGCAGCGTATTCATTTCCTTGTTGGACTCGGCGCCACGGCCCGCCGAAGAAATTGTCAAGGCGCGTAGTCGATTGATTCGGGTGTTGAGTGTACGCACGACCGCTAGGGAGACCGTCTTTTGCGCGCCCTCGAAAAGCGCGTCATAGAATGCCTCAGTATGCGTCAGGACGTCGGCGAACGCGTTCTTCTCGAACGCCTTCTCGATTTTTCGACGAATGCCCCGGAGCTTCTCGATAGTTTGCGGCGTAGCCTTTTCCGCGCAAGCGCGCGCTGCGTTGGCCTCAAGCAGACCGCGCAACTCGTAGATCTCCCCTACCTGCGTGGGGTCGAGCCGAGCGACAATCGGACCATGACCCGCCGCGATTTCAACGAGCCCTTCGGTCTCGAGATGACGTAGAACCTCGCGAACAACAGTTCGACTCACGCCCAGTTCCTCGCACAGTGTTCGCTCGACCAGCCGGGCGCCGGGGCGAAAATAACCTTGAACAATGGCCTCACGAAGCTTTTCAAGGGTCAACTCTCGAAGTGTTTTCGCGTTTCGATCAACTTTCAGGTCGGACATATCGCTTGATTGGCCATCGGCACTGGCAGTTTTTGGAATGCCATATTATGACCGATACCATATTACGTGTGAACGATTACCTCGCAGGCATCAGATTTAGCCACGGAGTGTTTGAAATGACCTTAATCAGGCGAAGCGCTACGTCTGCGCCGTGCCGCCGCAACAGTTTGAAGACCTGTGCACGTGCCCTAACGGCAAAAGAAATTCGGAAGTTGGCGCACGGACTGGAGCGCTCGCAAAATGTGCATCCCGCGAGTTTCACGAGTTCCGATGTATCTAGGCGCGACCGTGCCGCTGAAGTTTGCCGCGAGTCGAGCGCTTCCTTCGTCGACAATGCCGTCAAAGTCGAAGATAAGACCTTTTTGCATCGCATCGCTGATCGCTTCCCAGAGAAGCAAGCTTGTCGCCCCGCGATGCGCGTCGATCGTGCGCGTCGACATCAAATAGTAATATGACCCATGGTCCCAAACACAGAAGATAGCAGCGAGTAGTTCGCCCTTTGCGTTACGCGCACCGAATAGCATTCCCTTGCTTCTTGCCAGAGTCGACTCGATGATTCTGGCAGCGAGGCTCATGTTCATATAGTTCTTGTGACCGAGGGACTCGAGGTTACGTCCGTATACTTGGATGAATTCATTCGAGGTTAGGTCACGGTAGACAGTCAAAGAGTTACGCGCAATCCGAATGCCATTTCGGCCCTTGTCCCGCATACCTGCCCACACGTCCTGTATTGGCTGCGGCGATATCTCATGGGTAAATTGCACCGAGGATCTGAAGGCTTGATTCTGAAAGGCCAAGATGTCCGACACCCCACGGTGGCATTTAATGTAGGTTGACGATACCTTGGGCAGTTGTTCAATAAGCGCTCGAGTTATATCAAGGCGACGTAAGAAGCGAGTGTTCTCTTTTGCTTTTCCGTCAACAGTCGCGGGCCCGAGAAAATGTGTTAGCGGCGGCATGTCGATGATCGAAAGCTTTCGATTTTCTTTGAGCACATAAGGCATGCGTCCCACGACCTTCCCCTTCTCCACTACTTCAGAAAATTTGCACCGACCGTCGGTTGCAATGTCGAGCCACCAACGCTCGTGGAAGATAGTTGGCTCGAGAGGGTTGACGGCGATTTCCGCCGCTTTGAGAGATGAAATGTCTACTTTTGCAACGTTGGTCGCTTTTTCATGACGCGCATGCTCAATCAAGTCTGGACGATCATCTTCAATTATCATGGGTACACGCCTAGCCGAAAGAAGCCGCAGATTACTATATGGAATCTTTCAAGATCGCCGGTGGCAGCAAACTCAGCGACTATGGCGGAATAAAGCTAGCTGACAATTGTATTCAAATTACTTTTCGTGTTACCCCACCTGTGTGAATATTCGCTGCTCAAGCAGCAGCGTAGATGCTTTAAAAGACATGTCCATACTCTTGATTTCGGCTGCCTCCTTGCTGCGGCACGAGCCGTCGAACAGCCCATAGCGGTGAAAGAATTCACCGGTTCTGTTTGCAATTAACAAGAAAACCGAGAAAGTGCCGCTTCGACTTCTCACACTGTCTGCGAAGCCACGCGCACCTACTTCACGTATGGTGTACGAGCCGCGTGGTTTCGCGCAGCTAAGGTAAGCGCGTGCCTGGCACTCAACGCCAAGAGCGCACAAGAAATCGCGTTGAAGGCAAACAAGCCTCGAGGCCCCACAAGCATCATCGTCGTTGAAGCCAACGTTGGTCCGGTCATGCCTCCGAGCGAAAACAATACTAAAAGCATTACTGAAACCGCGACCCGGAGATGAGCCTCTGTTCGATCCTGCACGTGCGAAACGATCAGCCCGTACTGCGTGAATGTGACAGCGACATATACCAATGTCGCACACCATGTGACCTCACGAACATCAAAACACATTAGCACGACGCTGAGCACAGCCGAAGTCACTGCTGTCCAGTAAACAAGACGCCGACGGTCAATCCGATCGGACAAACGTCCCATCGGAAACTGAGGTAATAACGCTCCAATGAGAGCGACCCCCATAAACGTTGCTATCTCATGGGTCGAATAGCCCGATCGCTCAAGATAGACCGGCATCATTGAATAAAAGCTACTGTAAATGAAGCCAGCCAGGATGCACCCGGGCACAGCTAGTGGCGTTGCGTTCTTCATATCGCGCAGGCTCTCACGCCATGCCCGCACCGGCACCCGCTCGAGGTTCTCGTCCCTCACCCTGACCGGCCAGCCTTCCATCAGCGTGACGGGCATCACCGCTGCCGCAAAGAGAGCAGCAGCAATCGAGAACTGCTGCGCAGGCGAGTCGACACCCACATTAAGCAAGAACTGCCCGCTCCCGATCGCGAGGTAGCCGAGAGCAGCATAAAGACCGAACACTTGTCCACGCTTGCTGTTCTCGACAGTACCGTTGAGCCAACTCTCGACCGACGTGTACAGCCCCATGAACGCCACGCCCGTGAGCAAGCGAATGCACCCGAGCGCCCAAGCTGAATGTGCACCGCCAAACGCAAGTGCCAGAATCGATGCCGCTGCGGAAAAAGCCACGAACGTGCGGTGTTGACCGATGCGATCGATAAGTCGCCGGTTGACCACTGCGCCCAATATGTAGCCCGCGTAGTAGCACGATTGAATCAAACCGATGACGAGTGTCGAGTAATCCGACTGGATCATGCGCAGCGGAATCAGCGTTTGGAACAAGCCGTTTCCTGCAAGAAGCAACGCATAGCCAAGTAGAAGACCAGCGAGTGCTCGCGCGAGCTCTACTGGGCTCGCGGCATTGCGACCTACGTTAGCGGCCGCTGAATCTGGTCTAGGCGGAGTCTTGCGTCCGAGAAGTGCAGCTTCGTTTAACGGACCTGTGCGTCCCACTAACGATGAGTCGTGGGAGATGTCCGTCTCACTTCGTGGTCCCTCTACGTTTTGGTCACGAACATTCTCGGCGGAGCGCGTCTTTTCGTCTTCTCGTTTTGACATGAAAACCTTGATTACGCTCCCAAGCGATCCGGACAACTAGTGCCTGCTTCTCGTTGGAGAGCGAGCCAAGCGACAACATCACGGATACCTCAGAGCAAGCGTTTGGGATCGATTTGCAGCTATGGTACCCGAGCGTAAAGACGCACTTGTAATGGCTGTTTGAGGGGCCGTCTCTTACCTTTGATAAAAGAAGCGAACCAGGAAACCTGACTCCGGCATCCAACGCCGAGAAGCGAAGGCAGTACACATGACAAAATGAAGCTTGGTCGGGAATCTCGATACGCACACGGCAAAGCAGAAGCTTTAGTAGCGAGCCGCCAGTTTCCCATCGCTTCTAAGGGCGGCGGTCACGCTACCGCAATGCACAAAAAGAGGCCGGCACTAACGCCGGCCCAACGGGGAATCACCGACCTATGGAACAGCTCCGGTGAGACACATGCGATGAGCATCGTACGTGCCCGAATAGCGCCCCTCCTTTCGAATGACATAAAGATGCCCAAGGCCTTTTTCGCGAAAACAGGCCGCTGCAGGTGGCGGAACTTCATGCGTTTGGTAAGCGAGTCATCAGCACCGCCTGTTAATAGCGACGCGGCTTCGGCATTCTGATTCCCACCAGATCTAGTGGGAATCAGAATCATGGAAGTGAGCGCACCAGGCCGCCCCCGCGGCTCAAGAAACTACACGGAAGAATTCCGGGAGATGGTGGCAGCGCAAGCTAACGACCCGGAGCGTTCGATCGCTGAGGTTGCTCAGGAACACGGTCTGAACGCGAACATGGTCGCGAAGTGGCGACGTCAACGGTCGCCCTCGCCACCGGCGACGCTATTGCCGGCACAAGAATCATTTCTCCCGGTGCAAATCACGCCATCGACGCAGCACCCAACCATCACAGTGGAGTGCGGAGCGGTCCGGGTTCGCTTCGAAGGCAACCCTGATCTGGACGTGCTGCGCGTTGTGCTGGCTAGCTTGCGTGACGCTCAATGACGCTAGGACCACCCACTGGCACACGTGTGTGGCTGGCCGCGGGCGTCACCGACATGCGTGGAGGCTTCAATAGCCTCGCCGCGAAGGTGCAAACTGTCCTCGAACGTGACCCGTTCAGTGGTCACGCGTTCGTCTTCCGTGGCAAGCGTGGCGACCTGCTCAAGGTACTGTGGTGGAGCGGCGACGGCATGTGCTTGCTCACGAAGCGGCTCGAGAAGGGGCGCTTCGTGTGGCCACAGGCCACCAGCGGAACGGTCTACTTGAGTCCCGCGCAACTCTCAATGCTGCTCGAGGGCATTGACTGGCGCCAGCCCACGCGCACGGCGCAGCCCACATCCGCGTTGTAAACGTCGGCGCGGACACGTAAACTGTCGGTCATGACTTCGGCCGACACCCTTCCCGACGACATCGATGCCTTGAAAGCGCTGCTGCGCGAGCGCGACGCGCGCATTGAACGCCTACAGGATGTCGTCGACTCCCAGGAGGCGGTCATCGCCACGGGTAAGGCTGAGATCGAGCACTTGAAGCAGTTGATCGCGAAACTCCGCCGCATGCAGTTCGGTCGCAAGTCCGAGAAATTGGATCGACAGAT
The DNA here is from genome assembly GCF_051615025.1 of Caballeronia sp. DA-9. Taxonomy (NCBI): domain Bacteria; kingdom Pseudomonadati; phylum Pseudomonadota; class Betaproteobacteria; order Burkholderiales; family Burkholderiaceae; genus Caballeronia; species Caballeronia sp. DA-9. The sequence continues at coordinate 210,929 of NZ_CP195135.1, forward strand.
CGAGCAACTCGAACTGCGACTCGAAGAGCTCGAAGTCGACGAATGCGCGACGCCGGTTGAAATTCGAAAGGCAACACTTACGGCGCCAGAACAAGCACCGCGTAGGCCATTGCCCGAACATCTGCCGCGCGATGTTCAAACGTATTTGCCTGAGTCGGGCGAGACATGCCCGGGGTGTGGCAGCAAGATGAAGCCGCTGGGCGAAGACGTTGCTGAACAACTCGAGTATGTACCGGCAAGCTTCCGCGTAGTCCGGCATGTGCGACCGAAGTTCGCGTGCTCTTGTTGTGACCACATCGCACAAGTGGCCGCGCCGAGTCGACCCATCGAGCGCGGTCTGGCCGGCCCCGGTCTTTTAGCTCACGTGCTGGTCTCGAAGTTCGCCGATCACTTGCCGCTTTATCGGCAGTCGGCAATATACGCACGCGAAGGTGTGGAGCTTGATCGTTCTTTGCTCGCGAAGTGGGTGGGTCACTGCGCGACGCTCCTGCAACCGCTCGTTGAGGCGTTACGTCGCCATGTGATGGCAGCGACTAAACTTCATGCCGATGACACGCCTGTACCGGTGCTCGCACCCGGCAACGGCAAGACGAAGACGGGCCGCCTGTGGGTGTATGTGCGTGATGATCGTGCCTCGGCTGATATGACGCCGCCGGCGGTATGGTTTGCCTACACGCCAGATCGCAAGGGCATCCATCCACAACAGCATCTCGAGTCATTCAGCGGCACATTGCAAGCTGACGCATACGGCGGGTACCAGGCCATTTATGAAACCGGACGTGTGACTGAAGCAGCGTGTTGGGCACACGCTCGAAGACAATTCTACGAATTGCATGCGGCCCGTCCAAATGCCCTGAACACCGAAGCGCTTGAGCGTATCGGCGGCTTGTATAGGATCGAGGAAACGATCCGGGGCAAACCACCTGATGAGCGTCGGGCCTATCGACAGGCGCATGCGCGGGCACTACTCGCCCAACTCCATACGTGGCTCACCATCACACTAGGCACTCTCTCGCAAAAATCCGATACGAGTCGAGCGATCCTCTACGCCCTTAACCGATGGGAAGCGCTCACGCGCTACTGCGACGATGGCCGGCTCGAAATCGACAACCTGCAAGTAGAGCGTGCGTTGCGCGGGGTCGCAATCGGCCGGCGGAACTATCTGTTTGCCGGCGCCGACTCAGGCGGCGAACGTGCGGCCGCGATCTACAGTCTTATCGGCACGGCGAAACTCAACAGTGTCGATCCCGAGGCGTACCTGCGTTTCGTGCTCACACGCATCGCTGACCTCCCGATCAACCGGGTCAATGAACTGCTACCGTGGCAATTTCCCGAGCTACGCGCCGTTCATTCAAAACAAAGTGCATCGGCTGGAACAACGGCGCCGTGATGTCGTAACACCTCGGCACGAAAAATTGCCCAGTCATCAACTCCAGCCCTGGTGTGGGTGCAATACAAACACTCGCTTGCCGCAGATTGCAACGACGCATTTCGGTGTACGTCAATGCCGAACCGCTTGCTGAACCGCGCCCAACACAACCCGTCCTCTCCATTGATCCAAAGCGTTTCGCCGTTGCCTGATACGGTGATCTCGTAACGCTGTCCCTGGATCGGTTCGTTGCTCACAACATGTCTCCCATTTAGAGCTTCAATTGTAGCTACCATCGCAGATGTCAGTGCCGGGCGCATGGCACGCTTGCAAAACGGCTCCAGTCAAGACGTCCTTCGGGATGCGCTTACTGCGTTTGTAAGCGCCCGGCAAAGTCAGGGGTGAGCTCAATCAGGGGACGGGTGGTACCCAGTTATGCGGAAGCAATTCGGCAATCTGGTCGGCCCGCTGTGTCGGCAGTCGCGTAAGGACGTCTTTTAAGTATGCGTATGGGTCGTGCCCATTGAGCTGAGCGGAACGCACCAGACTCATGATGGCAGCGGCACGTTGACCAGCGCGTAGTGAACCTGCGAAAACCAAATAAGGCCGGTTGCCGTTAGCAGGGGAAACTGGCTCTTCGCGGGTTCAGCTCGCGCGGGCCGGCGTCAGGCCGCAGTGATGAGTCTCATCCGTAAGCGGTCCGTTGTCAGCGTCTTGCGGAAGCGCCTCACAGTGGCGACCATATGTCCACGTAAATTAACGTGGACATCTATGACTGACATCATCTCAGAGTTAAAAGCGCGGCTTATTGTAGGCCGCAAGCAGGACGGTCGATGCGTGTACGACCCGAAAGCCAAGCGAGAACTGACCGAGGCCTGCATGGCGCCGGGCGTGTCCGTCGCACGTCTCGCACTGGACCACGGATTAAACGCGAACTTGCTGCGTACGTGGGTTACGGCTGATAAAAAACGGCGGGCGAGCACCGGGATCGTGCCGGAGGCTAAGACCTTGAACCCGGCGGCAGCGGCTTTCATACCCGTGCTTCCAACTCAGGCCCAGCCAAGGGAGACTGCACCTCGCTTGGAGATTCGATTTCCCAACGGCATCAAGGTTGAATTCGATGATGCTCGTGACGATCAGTTGCTGTCACTACTAACTGCACTGAGTGCCTTGCCATGTTTCGATTCGACGGAGGCTTGAAGGTCTTCCTTCACCGCGACGCCGTCGACGGTCGTAAAGGGATCAACGGGTTGGTTGCGTTGGTCGAGCAAGCATTGAAACTCGACCCGTTCGCTCCTGTCAAACGCAATCTCAAGTTGATACAGCTTCGTACGCAAACGCAATTGGAAATTAATACACCTACTCACGCGGTTATTGGCTGGGTGCTACCTCCTTTGAACTGCGTCTGCGTTTGATGTCGTCCCCGTCGTGCAATTGCGGCGGCGCAATTCTGTTGATCATCCCAGCCTGACGTTTTTCCTTTAGCCGATACGATTCACCGGAGATCGGTACGACGTGTGCATGATGAAGCAGCCGGTCAAGCAACGCCGCAGTCAGCGTCGCGTCGTCGGCAAAGGTCTGATCCCACTGACCGAACGGCAAATTGCTGGTGAGGACGAGACTGCCCGTTTCGTATCTTTTGGCAATGACCTGGAAGAGTAAGTTCGCCTGTTCCCGATCCATTGGCAGGTACCCCATCTCATCAATGATCAGAAGTCTGTACGGCTTCGTGATGCGCTTGATGGTTTCCTCGAGCTGGTTACGCCGCAACGCGGTCGTCAATTGCATCAGGAGGTCGGCGGCGGTGATAAAGCGAACGCGGAACCCGGCCTGCGTTGCACGATATCCAAGTGCCAATGCGAGGTGAGTTTTACCCACGCCACTAGGTCCGAGCAGTACGACATTCTCCGCACGCTCCACAAAGGCTAGGCTGCTTAGCTCGAGTACTAGCGGTTTGGGTACGCCGAGTGCGAACTCGAAATCGAAATCATCAAGCGTCTTGATCGCCGGGAAGCCGGCGAGACGGGTCAGCATCCGGCGCATTCGTTCCGTGCGAGCCATTGCTTCATCTTTTAACGCGTGTTCGAGGAAGTCGAGATAGCCAAGCTCGCGCTTCGCAGCCATTTGTCCAAGGTGCGCAATCTGCGTCGGCAAATGCAGGAGGTTGAGTTGCTTACACAACACGGTCAGTCGCTCGAGCTGCGGCGTCATGCGTTCACCTCCTGCGTTCGGCTGAAGGCATCGTAGACCGACAACGGATGCTGCAGCGGTTTTTCCCATTCCGACGTTGCATACCGCGATACCGGTTTCGGTTGCTCATGCGGCGTCGCTCCAGTTCGGACCGACCGTCCCACGTACGGTGCCGGCAGCGGCAGCAAATGTGGGCGCTCTTCGAGCAATACCTCAGCTGGTACGCGTTTCGTGGTGCCATGAAGACGAACGTTGGCAACGTCGCGCAGCCACCGCCTGACACGCTCATTGCAAAGGCCACAGTCCGCTGTCAACCCGGCTTGTTTAAGCATTGAGACCAACGGGACCCAGAAGCTGTAGCGCAAATAACCATTCATACGCTCGACTTTGCCTTTCGTCTTTGCACGGTATGGTTTGCAGACGCGAGGCACGAACCCGTGATGTTTAGCGAAGTCGGCGAATCCTGGATGATATCGATGCTGTTTTTTGCCATATGCATCGCGTTTCAGGATTACCGTTTTCATATTGTCATACACGATTTCTCTGGTGACGCCTCCAAATGCCTCGAATGCCCGCACGTGGCAAGCCAGCAGCGTTTCAATACGCATGTCGGTGACAAACTCCGCGTAACTTACGCGGCTGTAGCCCAACGTCGCGACGAACGCGGCGAGCATGCCGAGCTTGTGCCCCGGCTTACGAAACTCGATCCAGTCCATCTGCATCTGTTGGCCCGGCTCGGTCTCGAATCTGACTACTGGGTCGGGACGCGCAGCGGGTCGAAGTTTCTGCAGATAGTCCTGAACCTGTCGCAATCCGCCTTTGTAGCCGCGCTCCTCAATCTCTCGCTTGAGCACCGTCGCCGGGATCCAGTCTGGCTTTGCTGCTTCGACCCGGCCCTGAAGATACGACTTAAACGGCGCAAGCTTACTCACGACGGGCTCACGCACTTTGCGATGCGGAGGACCTAATGCCAGATATTTCCGAACCGTGTTGACGGCCATGCCAGTCTCTACCGCGATGTCTCGCAGGCTATTCCCTTGGCGACGCAGAATCTCGATTTCCATGTACTCCTCGTAGCTGATCACGGGCCGCCCAAAAAGAGCAACCCTACAACGAGGTGTATCAATTCCTAAACGCGTTGCTGTATTAATTTACAACTGCGCGTGACACTCCCGCGGTTTATGCTTTTACCAACAAGCGGCGCGACCGTGTAAAGCTCATCCTGTGGAACCGAACGGGCTTCTGGCTATTGATCAAACGGTTAGAGGCAGACCGCTTCGCATGGCCCCGCGAGGCGGCAGTTCTTGAGCTGACGGTGGAACAGTTGCATTGGCTGCTCGACGGTGTCGACCTAGCGGCCATGAAGAAGCATTCGGCCCGTCACTACATGCGCGCGAGCTAGCCACGCTCACGCGTACGACCGGTGCGTCTCGTTTGTCTGTCGCATTCACGAGACGCCGGTTAGATATTTAGAATTTCCCGTAAACCTACGAAGGCTCGCGATTGGCTATTGTTACGCCATGGCCCGCGACATTCACAAATCCCACTCGATCACCGCCGAAGAGCTCGCCGAGCTCATCGCTGAGCGTAATGCGGCGCTTGCCGATAGCCGAGCGTTGCGCGGCGAACTACGGGTGACCAAGGTCGAACGCGACCTTCTCAAGGAACAACTCAAAGCGTTCCAGCGCCAGTTGTTCGGCGCCAAGAGCGAAGCACGTAGTGCTGAGCAGCGGGACCTGTTTCTGAACGAAGCCGAAGCGCTTGCCCCCACCGCAGCGACGGCGCCGGCACAATCTGACGAAGCTGAAACTGAGGTCGCGGGTCATAAACGTAAGAAGCCCGGTCGAAAGCCGCTTGATCCTGCTCTGCTGCGTGAAGTGATTCGCTACGAATTGCCCGAATCAGAACGTACCTGCCCAAACGACGGCACGACGTTGATCGAGATCGGCGTCGAAGTCAGCGAGCAGCTTGACATCGTTCCACAGCAAGTACGGGTGATTCGTCACGAGCGCGTGAAGTACGCGTGCGCAGAGTGTGACCAGGGCATCAAGGTTACGCCGGCGCGTTTGCGCATCATCTCGAAGGGTTTGTTCACCGAAGCGGCGCTGGCCTGGTTCGTGGTGTCGAAGTTCATGGATGGGTTGCCGCTGTATCGCATTGCGGCGCTGCTCAAACGCTTCGGCGGTGACATCTCGCGCAATACGCTTGCGGCCAGTGTCGTGCGCCTGGGCGAGGCGGTGCAGCCCATCATCAATTTATTGCGGGATCACTTACTCGACAGCGAGATTGTGTTCGGTGACGAGACCACCGTGCAAGTGCTCAAGGAGCCTGGGCGAGCGGCGCAAACCAAGAGCTATATGTGGTGCCAAATCAACGGCAGCGGGCGACTCGTGCGGCTCTTCGGATATGCACCCGGGCGTGGCACGCAACACGGGTCAAACCTATGGGCAGGCATGCGCCACGGCGCCGTGCTGATGAGCGACGGCTACGAACCATACAACGCAATCGCGCAAACCCATGGCGCCGTGCATTTAGGTTGCTGGGTTCACGCGAGACGTTACTTCGTGAAAGCGGAAGACGGGTTACCCAAAGAGGCGCGTGGTGTACATCAGCCGTCCACGCAATTCATCCATCTCATTGCCAAGCTCTATGCGGCGGAGTCGCACGCGCATAAGAAGTCCAACTGGCGAGCGCGCTTACGTCGGCGCTACAGTCGTGCAGTGCTCACGGAAATCAAGAGACTCCTTGACCACCATCTCGATACGACTGCGCCGAGCGGAAAATTAGGCGAAGCCCTGAGGTATCTTGCCGGTCAGTGGCCAAAACTGATTCGCTATGTGGAAAACGAAGCGTGGCCCATTGGTAGAGTCGAGATGTGGCGCGGTGGCGGTAGGGTTGGTTTGTCTGTTGCCGCCCCTTTCGTCTGGCGGTGCCCGAATAACCTCACCATAGCTCCGTTTCCACATCCCGCTCATCGAACCGGACGTGCGGATTTCCCGCATCCGGCTCTCTTTCAGAACATCAGACCTTCGCGTTCGAACGGTTGGCGGCAAGCGTGCGGAGGCGTATCAGTCCCAATGATTCGTAAAGGAACTGGTCAGAGTATTGGCGGTACCCCGTTCCCGTCTTCCCGCGTTTGCGCATCAACCAGACCCGTAGGCGCCGCGCGACGTACCGGTCGAGATCTTCATAAATCCGCGTCACTGGGCCCTGACTAAAATAACCGGCCCAACCCCGCAACAACGGATTCAATTCCGTGACTCGACTTTCTACATCAAAGGCGTTCCAACGCCCCGTGGTGGCGTCGTGGACCGCATCCTTCAGCCGCTTGATAGACTTCTTCGACGGCCGAGTGCCCCAGTACGGACGGCCTCCCAAACCATAGAAGCGACCGACGGTATAACCGAGGAAGTCAAACCTTTCGTCCGGCAACTTCACCAGCCGAGTTTTCTTCTCGTTGACCGTCAGGCCAAGTTTTCCCATCAAGTGCCGCATCGCTCCCATGGCTCCCTCACCACGTCCTTCGCGACAGAGGATCACAAAGTCATCGGCATAATTCACGATTTCCGCCTGATACTTATCGGCGTAGCCGTGGCCATACCAAGCCAGCATGAACCGTCGGAAGTACAGGTTTGCAAGCAGTGGCGATATCACGCCACCTTGCGGTGTGCCTCGATGACTGTCCTTTGCTTCCGTGGATTGCCGCTCACCGTTCGATGTGCGTTCGATCACAGGCGCATTGAGCCAGTCACGTATCACCGACAGCACGGAGCCGTCGGCTATACGCCGAGCCACACAGCGCATCAGGTCGCCATGCGGAATGGTGTTGAAATAATCAGACAGGTCAGCATCGACAACATCCCGTGCACCCCGATCGACAATGCCGAAATGGATGCGCCGTAACGCCATCTTTGCGTCCACTCCCGTCCGAAAGCCATATTGCCAGCGAAACAAGTCCACTTCGAAGATCGGACCTGTTACCAGCAATACCGCCATCTGCACCACACGGTCCCGAACAGTTGGAATACCGAGTGGCCTTTCGCCACCACTAGCTTTGGGGATCCATACGCGCAGCAAGGGCTGAGGCCGATAAGTCTTGGCCTTTAACTCTTGCTGCAATCTTTCCAGCCAGTCGTTTCGTCCATGTTCTTCGATATCCTCAAAGCGCTCTCGATCGACTCCCGGCGCACCGCGGTTTGCGCGGCAGCGCCGATAGGCGTCGAACAGAACATCTTCTCGGCACACCTTGTCCCACAGACTGTAGAACCGCGTAGCCGGTTCGTTCTTTGCTTTCGTCTGCAATGTGGTCTGTAGCGTCCGAACCGAATCAAGCAGGGTTAGTAGACTCACGTC